>CAYUWV010000022.1:0-20003 GCA_964448385.1 uncultured Propionibacteriaceae bacterium
AAGACTGCATGCGAAGTCGACCCAGATCGGCTGGGTCGCTGGGGTGAGTGTACGTCGTGGGCCCTTACCGGCGCCAACTGCGGCGACGTTGTCCACAGGCTCGCGGTTTTCCACAACGACCGTCTTCCGGCGGCGGGTTTCGCGGCCCGGCCGCGACACTTCCCAGGGAAGGAAGGGAGGCCGCCATGGGGGCACGTCGCGCGGTCGCGGTCGGGGTTGCGACGCTGATGGGCTGGGGTCTGCTGACAACCTCAGCCCATGCTCTCACGGGGGTGTCCCCTGTGCCGGGACCGGTGGTGGCGGGGTTCGACCCCCCGGCCCAGCCCTGGCTCAGTGGCCATCGCGGAGTTGACCTCGCCGCCGAACCCGGCACCGCGATCCGTGCCGTCGCGGCAGGGCGAGTCGTGTTCGCCGGTCAGGTGGGCGGCAAGCCGGTCGTGGTGGTGAGCCACGGCGAGCTTCGGACGACCTACGAACCCGTGCGGGCCACGCTCGGGGTCGGGACGCTGGTTGCCGTCGGCGAGCAGCTTGGGACGCTGGTCGCCGGACACCCCTGCGCTGATGGGAACTGCCTGCACTGGGGCCTCAAGCGCGGTGAGCAGTACCTCGACCCGCTGAGCCTGCTGGGCGCGGCACCACTGAGGTTGTTGCCGGCCGACGCCGCGGGGGTGGCGGGCGCGCGGGCGGCGGCCCGCCACGCAGCGCTGTCCGCCGGGCAGGGCATCGCGGGGGTACTCAGCCGTCCGGTTCCCGGCGAGATCAGCTCCGCGTTCGGACGCCGCTTTCACCCGATCTTCCATGAGTGGCGGATGCACCAAGGAGTCGACCTTTCGGCAGGGTGCGGCACCGCGATCCAGGCTGCGGCCCCGGGAACGGTGGTGTCCGTGAGCTTCGACTCCTCAGGCGGTCATCGTCTGGTCATCGACCACGGCTCGGTGGGCGGTCACCGGCTCACCACCTCGTACCTGCACGCTCAGGGCTACGTCGTCCACGCCGGACAGCGCGTCGGGAGGGGGCAGGTCGTCGGGGCCGTTGGCAGCACAGGCTGGAGCACCGGCTGTCACCTGCACTTCTCGGTCACAGTGAACGACCACCACGTCGACCCGGCCGGTTTCCTGTGATGGTCACGCCCGGGGGTGGGCTTGACGGAACGCGGCACGAAGCCGGTCGCCCGACACGTGGGTGTAGATCTGGGTGGTGGCCAGGGAGCTGTGTCCCAGGAGTTCCTGGACTGAGCGAAGATCGGCCCCGCCTTCCAGCAGGTGCGTCGCCATGGCGTGCCGCAGCCCGTGCGGACCCAGGTCGGGTGCGTCCGGCACTTCCTGCAGGGCGCGATGGACGATTCGGCGCACCACCCGCGGGTCGATCCGGGCGCCGCGATCGCCGAGGAACATGGCCTGACCGGCCTGGGAACCCGCCAGGGCGCCGCGCGCCTCCACCCAGGCGTCCAGCGCCCGGAGGGCCGGGCGCCCCAGCGGCACCACCCGTTCCTTGCCACCCTTGCCCAGCACGCGCAGCACCTCGTGGTCGCGATCAAGGTCCGCCAGGTCGACACCGCACAGTTCGGAGACCCGGATCCCGCTCGCGTAGAGCACCTCGACAATCGCGAGATCACGGCGAGCGCTGGCGATCGCCGACGTCCCCTTGGCGGCGGTCACCTGGTCGGAGAGTGCGTCCAGCACCGTCCTCGCCTGTTCCACCTCCAGGGTGGGTGGCAAGCGGCGATCGACTCGCGGCGAGCGCAGCCCAACAGCCGGGTCGCGGGTCAGCCGACCGGTTCTGACGGCCCAGGCGAAGAAGGTTCGGACGCAGGCCGCCCGCCGCTGCAATGTGGCCCGTTCCAGCTGGGCAGCGTGCTGGACGGCCAACCAACGGCGCAGGGTTCGAATGTCCACGGCCGTCAGGTCCTCCTCACCCACCCGGTCCAGATGGCTGAACAGGCTGGTGAGGTCGCCAGCGTAGGCGCGCACGGTGTGGGGCGAGAGGTTCCGCTCGGCGCTCAGGTGATGCAGGTAGGCGTCCAGCAACGCAGCCTGCTGCGGCCTCAGACCCGGCTTCTCACCCCGTGTCCCACGGTCCGCGTCAACCTGAGGGACTGCCATGGGTTCAGCGTCGCCCGACCACCAGCCCGGCGCAAGCCGCCACGCGTCCGGCCTCGTATGATGGCGCCCGGCAACGGCACGGCGAACAGCGAGGGCGGGCATGGGAATCGAGGATCTGATGACCGGGGGTACGGTGCTTCCGATCACGCGGTGGGGCAGCCCGGTGATGCACACCCCTACGACGCCGATCACCAGATTCGACGACGAACTGCACCAGCTGGTGCGTGACATGTTCGCGACCATGGCCGCCGCGCGAGGCGTCGGCTTGGCCGCCACGCAGGTGGGGAAGGGCGTCGCGCTGTTCATCTACGACTGTCCTGATGCTGACGACGTTCACCGCCAGGGCGTCGTCTGCAACCCGGTCGTCACCACGCCTCAAGGGGACGCGCGCCGGCTGGAATCAGAGGAAGAGGGGTGCCTGTCCCTCCCGGGCGGGTACCAGCCGCTGGCCCGCCCGGATCTGGCGACCTGCGTCGGAGTCGATCCGTTCGGTGAGCCGGTGGCCGTTGAAGGAACCGGGATGCTCGCCCGATGCTTGCAGCACGAGACCGATCACCTCAACGGCATCGTGTTCGGCGACCGGCTGTCGGGGCGGGTGCGGCGCAAGCTGTACGCCCAGCACGATGAACTGGCCCACCTCTACCCTGACGACTGGCCAGTCACCCCGCGCCGCAGTTCAGCCTCGTAGCGCATAGCAGGCGACGGCGCTGGCGGCGGCGACGTTGAGCGAGTCGACGCCGGCCGCCATCGGGATGGTGACCACCAGGTCGGCACCCGTCAGTACCCGTTGGGAGAGTCCCGCACCCTCAGTGCCGAGCACGATCGCCACGCGTTGGCCGCACAGCCTTTCAGCAGCTTCGTCCAACTCGACGGCATGCTCGTTCACGGCGAGGGCCCCGACGACGAATCCCGCGTCGCGCAGCGCGTCCACCAGGTCGACCCCCGGCGCCAGCCGTGCCCAGGGCAGCGAGAACACCGTTCCCATGGACACTTTGATGGACCGACGGTAGAGCGGGTCCGCGCACTGCGCGCTGACCAGCAGACCGTCCCAGCCGAGTCCGGCTGCGTTTCGGATGACGGCACCCACGTTGGTGTGATCGACCAGGTCCTCCAGCACCACCACCCGTCGACCCGCCAGGACCTCGTCCACGGTGAAGCGCTGGGTGCGGTGCATCGAGGCCAGCGCGCCGCGATGGACGTGGAAGCCCGTGACGGCTTCGGCCAGTGCCTCACTGACCAGGTACACGGGGGCGTCCAGCCCGGGAAGCAGGTCGGCAAGGTCAGCGAGCCAACGCCGAGCCAACAGGAAGGAACGCGGCTGATAGCCCGCTTCGACGGCGCGACGGATGACCTTGGCCCCCTCGGCGATGAAGATGCCGCGCTCGGTTTCCAGTAACCGGCGCAGGGTCGCCTCACGCAATGAGACGTAGTCGGACAACCTGGGGTCGTCTGCCGAGTCGATCTCGATCACCGGAGCCACGGCCGCGAGTCTAGGCCCCGCCACCACCGACGCCGGGGAAGGACCGGTGCCTTGGACTCACTAGGATGACCCAGTGTCCTGGCTCACCCGACTGCCCATCGATCGCTTTCTGCTCGCGATCATCGCGGCCGCCGTGCTGGCGAGCATCTTCCCCGCCCAGGGTGTCGCCGTGGACGTGGTGGAGTGGGCGACGACCCTGGCCATCGCAGCCCTGTTCTTCCTCTATGGCGCCCGGCTGAGCCCGCAACAGACCCTTGCCGGGCTCAAGCACTGGCGGCTGCACCTGCTGATCCTGGCCTTCACCTACCTGGTGTTTCCGCTGCTCGGCTTGGGCATCGCGACCCTGGGAGCCTCCTGGCTGAGTCCCGCCCTGATGGCCGGGGTGCTGTACCTGACGTTGGTCCCCTCCACTGTCCAGTCGTCCATCGCGTTCACCTCGGTGGCCAAGGGAAACGTCGCGGGGGCGGTGGTCAGCGCCTCGGCCTCCAACATCCTCGGGGTCTTCCTCACTCCCCTGTTGTGCTGGTTGCTCATGACGAGCACCGGCAAGGTCGTGTTCACCTCGTCGACGGTCATCGACATCGCCCTCCAGTTGTTCCTCCCGTTCATCCTGGGCCAGCTGTCACGGCGCTGGACGGCCGGGTACGTCAAGGCACACCCCGGCTTGAAGCTGTTTGACCGCGGCTCGATCGTCCTGGTGGTCTACGGCGCGTTCTCCGCCGGCATGCGCGAGAACATGTGGGCACAGACCTCTCCCGCGGAACTCCTCATCCTGCTGGGGATCTGCCTGGTGATCCTCGTCGCGATGCTGAGCCTCACCTGGTGGACGGCCCGGCGGCTCGGCTTCAACCGTGCGGACGTGATCGCGATCCAGTTCTGCGGCACGAAGAAGTCACTGGCCAGCGGGCTGCCGATGGCAGGCGTCCTCTTCGCCGGGCAACCCGTCGGGTTACTCGTGCTGCCGCTGATGATGTTCCACCAGGCGCAGCTGATGGCCTGCGCGAGCCTGGCCAGCCGTTACGCCAAACAACCCGAGGAATCAGGGGCCGAGGTCCCCCTCACCTGAGCGGCGGCGACGTAGGGCCGCCCGGCTGCCACAGCCAGCGCCAGCCGTCAGCCTGCTCGGCCGCCACCCGGTCGTGAAGCAGCCATCCCACCACCATCGTGGCGGCCACTCCCGCCAGCACGCCGAAGACCGCGTCGGAGAGCCAGTGGGCGTTGACCCAGGTGCGCTGCCACACCATGCCGGCACACAGCAGCACCGACGCCGGCGTCCACCACCTCCGGTGGACGACCGGGAGCAGGATGCCGACGGCCACGACCGCGAACCCCATGGTCAGCGCGTGACCCGACGGGAAAGAGCCGTGATCGACCGCCACCCACGGGCCGTGCAGCCCCAGCGCGGGGTCAGGGGCGGGACGTGGCCGGTCGACCAACTGCTTGGTGCCTTGCGACACCAAGCCCGGTCCCAGCAGGGCGGCGCTCAGCACGAAGACCACAGTCCACCACCGACCACCCGCCAGTAACAGCAGGCAGACCCCGGCCAGCAGGGCGTAGCCCAATCCGTATCCGAACTGCTCGAAGAACCAGAACAGTGGACCGCCGACAGGGCTGTCGGCACCCACCCAACCCCGCCAGGCGTCGTCGAGGGGCTGGGTGACAGGCGGCTGCGCCACCATCAGGTGCGCGGCCATGACAGCGAACAACCCCAGCATGAGGACAGCCCGCACCATCGGTGCTGAAGGTCGCGCGGACTCGGGCCGAATCATGGGCGCGATCGTACCCACGCCCGCCAATGCCCTGGGGTCAGGCCTGCTCCGGGTGATGCTCTGGCTCGCTGAGGGGTTCTGGCTCCAAGTCAGCCAGCTCTGCCGCCTCCAGGGCCGGGGCATCGGTGCGCAAGTAGGCCGCGCGACGTCCCGCCAGCGCGGCGGCTTCGGCCATGGCGTTGCGGACCGAGCGTTGCGACTGGGCCTCATCGGCCACTTTCTGGGCTTCGATCTCGGCGAAGACATCGACCTTCTGGGGGGCCGCGAAGTCGCCGGCCAGTTCGTCCTCGGCAGTGGGAACCCCGGTCGGTCCGGCGGCGGGCACTCCGAGCATGCCGCCCAGCCCCCGGAGCGCGTCGTTCAGTTCGCTCGGAATGATCCACAGCTTGTTGGAGTCGCCCTGGGCCATCTTGGGCAGCATCTGCAGGTACTGGTAAGCCAGCAGTGACTGGGTGGGACGGGCGGCGTGGATCGCGGAGAACGTGGTGGTGATGGCCTGCGCCTCCCCTTCGGCACGCAGCATCGAAGCCTGCCGGTCGGCCTGGGCACGCAGCACCGCCGATTCCCGATCCCCCTGGGCACGCAGGATGGACGACTCCCGGTCGCCGCTGGCAGAGAGGATCTGGGACTGCCGCTGGCCCTCGGCCAGCAGGATCGCGGCCCGCTTGTCCCGTTCGGCGCGAGCACCCTTCTCCATGGCGTCCCTGATGGTGGCCGGCGGCTCGATCGAGCGCAGTTCCACCCGGTTCACCTTGATCCCCCACTTGCCGGTTGCCTCGTCCAGCACGGCGCGGAGCTTCTGGTTGATCTCTTCGCGGCTGGTGAGGGTCTGCTCCAGGTCAAGCCCGCCGATGATGTTGCGCAGCGTCGTCATGGTCAGCTGCTCGATGGCCTGGATGTAGTTCTGGGCTTCATAGGCGGCGCGCACCGGGTCGGTCACCTGGAAGTAGATCACCGAGTCGATGCTCACCATCAGGTTGTCCTCGGTGATGACCCCCTGCGGCGGGAACGGCACGACCACCTCACGCATGTCCATGCGATAGCGGACGGAGTCGATGAACGGCACCAATAGATGGGGGCCCGGGTCCAGCGTGCGTTTGAACTTGCCGAGACGTTCCACGACGGCGACCTGCTGTTGGCGGATCACCTTGACGCTGCGGACCATGATGATGACCACCACCAGGATCACCACCAGCCAGGCGACGAGGGCGAACGGGAACATGAATCCTCCAGTCAGGGGTGAACTGCCCCACCCAAGCTACCCGCTAACGTGCTGAGGTCCCTCACGGCAGGGCCTGGTGGCGGGGATACACCACCGCAACCGCGCCGTCCACCTGATAGACCTCCACCTCCGAGCCTGCCGGGATGGTGGTGCCGTCGACGCTGCGCGCCGTCCACGTCTCGCCGGCGACCTTGATCTCGCCTCCGGCAGCGGTGATGGCGGTCAGCGCCCGCCCGGTGCTGCCCACCATCTTGTCCAGTGAGGAACGATAGCCGGGCATCGAGCGGATCTTCCGCAGCAGGGTCGGCCGCAGCAGGGCCAGCATCGCCACGGCCACCACGATCGCCACGACGACCTGCAACCAGGGCAGGCCAGGGAACAGGAGCGCCGTTCCCGCCCCGGCCAGCGCTCCGGCAGCGAGCATGAGCAGCGTGAAGTCGAGCGTGGTCACTTCGGCGATGGCGAGGCCACCCGCAACCAGAAGCCACACCATCCACAGATTGGCTGACAACCACTCGAACACCACGCCTCCTTGGAGTCAGGCGAGTCTGGTCGGGGGACGTCGCACGGCGCGCGCGGCTGCCCGGGCGATCCAGCGTCCCTCTTCGTGACGTACGTCGAGCAGGACGCCGAACGTGGCGCTGAGCAGCGGTCCGGTCAGGGTCCGCTCGATCGGTCCGGCAGCCACCACCTTGCCGTTCTTCAGCAACAGGGCGTGGGTGATGCCGCGTGGGATCTCTTCGACGTGATGTGTGACCAGGACGGTGGACGGCGCGAGTTCGTCCTCACACAGGTCGCTCAAGGCCGTCACCAGCGCTTCCCGTCCCGAAAGGTCTAGTCCGGCGGCCGGTTCGTCCAGCAGCAGCAACTCCGGGTCGGTCATCATCGCCCGCGCGATCTGGACTCGCTTGCGCTCCCCCTCACTCAGCGTGCCGAAGGTCCGGTCGCTCAGGTGGTCGACCTGCAGCTGGGACATCAGGCCGTGAGCCCGCGCGTAGTCGGACTCGTCGTACTCCTCACGCCACCGGCCCATCACCGCGTAGGCCGCTGAGACGACGACGTCACAGACCCGCTCGCCACGCGGGATCCGGTCGGCCAGGGCTGCCGAGGCCACCCCGATCCGGGGACGCAGTTCGAACACGTCCACGGCCCCCAGCGTTTCGTCCAGAATCATGGCGGTGCCGCGGGTCGGGTGCAGTTGAGCAGCCACGACCTGCAGCAAGGTGGTCTTTCCCGCCCCGTTGGGACCGATCACCACCCAGCGCTCGCCGTCAGCCACCTGCCAGGAGACGCTGTCGAGCAGCGTCGCCCCGGACCGGACGACCGTCACGCCCTCAAGTTCCACCACCGCCATGGCCCCCAACCTACCTGCTGGCACCCCGGCGGTGGGGACGACGGCCCCTAGGCGCCAGTCGCGTGCAGGCCACCGTCCACATGCAGCATTTCGCCGCTGGTGGACGGGAACCAGTCACTCAACAGCGCGACGACCGCCTTCGCCGTCGGGGTGAGGTCCTTGGGGTCCCAGCCGAGCGGGGCGCGCTTGCCCCAGATGTTGTTGAACTCCTCCGCCCCAGGGATCGCCTTCTTCGCGATGGTCTCCAGCGGCCCGGCAGCCACCAGATTGCACCGCACGCCCTCGGGACCGAGGTAGCGGGCAAGGTAGCGGGAGGCGCTCTCCAGGGCCGCCTTCGACACGCCCATCCAGTCGTAGGTCGGCCAGGTGACCCGGGCGTCGAAGGTGAGACCCACGACTGAGGCGGTCTCGGCGAACAACGGCTTGCACGCCATGGTCAGGCTGACCAGCGAGTACGCGGACGTGTGCACCGCGGTACTGACGTCGTCGAACCCGGTGGTGAGGAACTTGCCGCCCAAGGCGGTCTCCGGATTGGCGTAAGCGATGGAGTGAACCACTCCGTCGAGGTGGTCCACGTGCTCGCGGAGGCGGTCCGCCAGACTCGCCAGGTGCTCCTCGTTGGTCACGTCGACCTCAAGCAGCGGCGGTACCGGGTCGAGGCGCTTCAGGACGCGTTCGGTCAGGCTCATCGCCCGACCGAAGTTCGACACCACCACGGTCGCACCTTCAGCCTGCGCGATCTCGGCGACCCGATAGCCGATCGAGGTGTTCATCGTCACCCCGGCGACCAGGATGTTCTTGCCCTCCAGAATGCCCATGTGACTGTCCTCTCCTCAGTGGCCCATACCCAGGCCGCCATCGACCGGGATGACAGCGCCAGAAATGTAGCTGGCCTCATTGCTGGCCAGGTAGGCGACCGCTGCGGCCACCTCGTCGACCTGACCGAGTCGCCCCACCGGGATGGACGCGAGGTACTTCGCGATCATGTCCTCGCCCAGGCCTGCGGTCATGTCGGTTTCGATGAAGCCTGGCGCCACCACGTTGGCGGTCACCCCACGGCCTCCCAGCTCGCGCGTCAGCGAGCGGGCCATGCCGACCAGGGCGGCCTTGCTGGCGGAGTAGTTGACCTGCCCGGCGGAGCCGTAGAGGCCCACCACCGAGCCGGTGAAGATGATGCGGCCGAACCGGCCTCGGATCATCGACCGGGCCGCGCGCTTCGCGACGTGAAACGATCCGGTGAGGTTGACGTCCAGCACCGAAGCCCAGTCGGCTTCGCTCATGCGCAGGATGAGGGTGTCTTTGGTGATGCCGGCATTGGCGACCAGGACCTCCACCGGACCGTGTTCAGCCTCGGCCGCTTTGAAGGCCGCGTCCACCTGGGTGGCGTCGGACACGTCGCAGGCGAACCCCAGAGCCCCGGACGGCGCCTCGCCCGCCCGGCTCAAGGCAGCTACCCGGTGGCCATCGGCCACGAATCGCTCGACGATGGCGCGTCCGATCCCCCGGTTACCACCGGTGACGAGGACACTGCGCAGGGGCGTTTCGGAAACAGTCACGGCCGCAACGCTATCGGGTGGGGGACCCTGCGCCCACTCCGAACCGCACAGAATGCGTCGCGCTTCCTTGTCCGATCTAGGCTGGAGGACGTGAGCCGGAGCCGGGAGCGGGACCAGAGAGCGTTGATCACCAGCGCGCGGTTCAGCCGGTCGTTGGACACTGACCAGCGACGCACCCGATACCTGTGGACGATGGCGCTCCGGGTTGCCTGCTTCCTAGCCGCCACCGTGACCCCGCTGCCGTGGAACCTCGGGCTGCTGGTTGCCGCTGCGGTGTTGCCCGCACTCGCGGTGATGCTGGCCAACGCGATCGACCTGCGCTCGGCCCCGCCGGCTCCCGGGGCGCCCGACCTGACCCGTCCGGCGTTGGCCAGTTCCCAAACCGTTCCCGGGACGGTGGTCGACGAGAACGAATGACCCTGCTCAACAAGCCCATGGGGGTGACGTCCGGCACCCGGCGCCTCTGGCCTCGCTGGCTGGCGCTGGCGGCTGTCGTGATCGGGCTGGTGGTGGCGTTCGTCAACCTCGGCAACTGGCAGTTGAGCAGGCTGGAACAGCGCCGGGAGCGCAACGAGGTGGTCGTCCAGCACGAGAACTCCCCGATCCTCGACTTCGCCGAGGTGTTCGGTCGTCCGATCACGGAGGCCGACCAGTGGCAGAAGGTCCGGGTCACCGGGACCTTCGATGCCGCCCACCAGTACGTCGTCCGGTATCGCTCGAATGCCGGGACGACCGGCTATGAGGTCCTCGGCGTGCTGCAGACCGACGACGGACGGCACCTGCTGGTCAGCCGCGGATTCGCGGAGCGGCCGGCGGGGCAGGACTTCCCGAGGGTCGCCCCCCCACCGCCCGCTGGCACCGTGACGATCGTCGGCACCGTCCGACGCAACGAGACCGGCGACGACAACGCCACCGTCCCCGATCAAGGGGCGATCCGGCTGATCAACTCCGTGGCGATCGGCAGGACGTTGCCGTTCCCGGTCCTGGACGGCTACCTGGGGGTGGTGGAGATCGCCCCGGCGGATCCCGCCGGCCTCGTCCCGGTTGAACCCCCTGACTTGAACGAGGGCAACCACTTCTCCTATGCGCTTCAATGGTTCTCATTCAGCGGGTTAGCTGCCCTCGGCCTTGTGCTCATGATCCGATCAGATGTGAAGGCGAAGCAGCGGGAACGGCCCGCCCCAGCGCGCGAGGAGGCGCCGTGAAGCGATTGGTCCTGACAGTTCTGGCGATGGCAGGCCTGCTGGTCGCCTGTACGTCGGTGGTCCCGGCGAGCCCGGCCCCCACCATCAAGGGCACCTCGTGGTTGGTGACGTCGATCCACGGCACCCCGGTTCTCGCCGGCGCCCAGCCGACCGTTGACTTCGGCGGGGACCTGACGGTGTCCGGGAGCACCGGCTGCAACCGGTTCACCGGCGGCTACACGACCTCGGGCTCAACGCTGGCGGTCGGGCCGGTGGCGATGACGATGATGGCGTGCACCGAGGTGGGCGTCATGGAGCAGGAGACGGCTTTCTCCCAGGCACTCTCCGCCGCCTCCTCCTTCCGCGGCGACAGTGAGCAGCTTGAGTTGCTCGACAAGAGCGGCGAGGTGGTCCTCGTACTCACCCCGGCACCGCCCGTCCCCGAGACCCCGCTGTTGGGCACCACCTGGAAGCTGTCGGGGATCGTGGCGAATGAGGCCGTCAGCTCACCGGTGGCAGGCAATGACGTCACGATGGTGCTGACCGAGGGCGAGATCACCGGCAAGGCCTGCAACACCTTCCGCGGCCAGGCCACCATCACCGGGACGACGATCGAGGTCGGCCCCCTGATGAGCACGAAGATGGCCTGTCCTAACGAGGCCGCTACTGCCCAAGAGACGGCGGTGCTGATGATTCTGGAAGCGGCCACCACCCTGGCCCAGGACGGCGCCACGCTGACCCTGACCGCCGCCGACGGCAAGGCGCTGCAGTTCACCGCTGCCTGACCATGGCGCTGCGTGCTGCGGTTGGGTTGCTGGCCTGTCCTCACTGTGGGCACGAGATGGGGCTGACCCCCGAGGCCGCGGTCTGCGACTCCGGACACAGCTTCGACATCGCTCGGCAGGGCTACCTCAACCTGCTGGGCGGACCACAGCCGGCCAACGCGGACACGCCCGAGATGCTCGCTGCGCGGGCACGGGTACTGGAGTCGGGGTGCTTCGAGCCCCTGTTCGAGATGGTGGCGGCCGCCGCCCGCGGCGGTCGGGCGATCCTCGAGGTCGGTGCCGGCACGGCCCACTACTTGTGTCGCGCGCTGGGCGACGACCCTGGGCACCGGGGCATTGCGCTGGATGTCTCGACGGCTGCGGCCAAGCGGGCGGCGCAGGCGGACGTGCGGATCGCGGCAGTGGTGTCGGATGTCTGGAAGCCGCTGCCGCTGCGCGACCGGAGCGTCGACGTGGTGCTGGCGGTCTTTGCGCCGCGCAACCTGACTGAGTTCGCCCGTGTCCTCACCGCGGAGGGACGTCTGGTGGTCGCCGTCCCCAACCCTGGGCACCTAGCCGGGCTGCGTGCCCGCGAAGGATTGTTGGACATCGAACCGGAGAAGGAGGGACGCCTCCTCGCGGCCGCCAGCGAGTTCTTCACCAAGGTCGCTACATCACGGGCCCGGTACCGGCGTGACCTGACCGCTGCCGAGGCAGCCGACCTGGTCGCCATGGGCCCGAACGCCTTCCATCACGCGCCTGCCGCCATGGCTGGCCTCGCCGACACCTTCGACGTGACGGTCCATGTGTTCGAGCAGCTGCGGCACGACGGCCCGCCAGGGACGAGAATGACCCCATGACCTGGCCCACACCCGCCGCGGCCGAACTCTTGGCCGAGCTGACCCGGCATTTGGATGAGCTGATGCCGCAGGCCAACATCCTGCGCCGCGAGATCCACCGGCATCCGGACCTTGGCGACAGCGAGCGGGCGACGGTCGACCGGCTACGCAAGGCGATGCCCGGGATGAAGGCCACGCGGGTCGCCGACACGGGCTTCCTGACCAGGGTCGGTTCCCCGACCGGTCCCGCGGTGGCGGTGCGTGCGGAACTGGACGCCCTCCCCCTCACCGAGGCAACCGGGGTCCCCTGGGCATCGCTGAATCAGGGCGTGATGCACGCCTGTGGCCACGACGTCCACATGGCGGCCACCTGGGCGCTGCTGCAGGCGGCACGCAAGGTCGACCCGTTGCCCGTGGGACTGCTCGGGGTGTTCCAGCCGCGTGAAGAGGTCCAGCCCTGCGGTGGTGCCGACGTGGTCGCCTCAGCCGCCCTGGCGGATCATGACATCAAGGCGGTGATCGGCGCCCACGTCCAGCCTCGGGTGCCGGCCGGCGTCGTGAGCACCGGGACGGGCGGGGTCAACGCCGCTGCGGATGCGTTCGACATCGTGATCCACGGCCAGCCTGGTCACGGGGCCTACCCTCACCTCACCATCGACCCGATTCCCGTCCTGGCCACCATCGTGCTGGGCCTCCAGGAACTGGTGGGCCGCACCATCGACCCGGTCCATCCGGCGCTCATCACCGTCGGCAAGGTCGCCGGCGGAACGGCCCACAACATCATTCCGGCCAGCGCCTCGCTGCACGGGATCATCCGCACCATGCACAGCGCGGACCAGGAACACCTGCACGAGGCCATCCGTCACCTGGCCGAGTTCACCGCGCGCGCCCGCGGCGCCCGCGCCGAGGTGAAGATCATCGTCGGCGACCCGGTGCTCAGCAATGACACCCGGCTGGTCCAGACCGTCGATGGCCTGCTGCAGACGACCGGAATGCTCGTGGCGCACCAGCCGTTCCGGTCCCTGGGAGCGGACGACTTCGCACACTACGCGCGGGTGGCCCCCATCCTGATGATGTTCGTCGGCACCGGACACGGCCCCACCACGGACGGTCGCCACGAGATCGGGCTGCACCACCCGCACTATCTGCCCGGGGAAGATGCCGTCCGTCGGACGGCGCTGGCCCTGGCCGCAGGTTTCGTGGGCGGGGCTCACATCGCCGGAGCGGTGTAGCGACCCGCACCGGCGGGCGCTCACGTGCCGGCGGGCGTTTACGCCAGCGAGATCAGTTCGGCGTAGTCGGGATTCCAGAGGTCCTCGATGCCGTCGGGCAACACGAGGACGCGATCCGGTTCCAACGCCTGAACCGCGCCCTCGTCGTGGGTCACGAGGACGACTGCGCCGGCGTAGGTTCGAATGGCCTCCAGCACCTCACGCCGCGAGGCCGGATCGAGGTTGTTGGTGGGCTCGTCCAGCAACAGGACGTTGGCCGCCGACACCACCAGCATGGCCAGCGCCAAGCGCGTCTTCTCCCCGCCCGAGAGCACCCGGGCGGGCTTGTCCGCATCGTCGCCGCTGAACAGGAAGGATCCGAGGATCTTGCGGACCTCGGTCTCGGTCAGGTCGGGTGAGGCGGTCACCATGTTCTCCAGCACCGAGCGTGCCACGTCCAGGGTCTCGTGCTCCTGCGCGTAGTACCCCAGGCGCAGCCCGTGGCCGTGCCTGACCTCTCCGGTGTCCGGCTCCTCGATCCCGGCCAGGATTCGCAGCAGCGTGGTCTTGCCAGCGCCGTTGAGCCCCAGCACGACGACCTTCGAGCCTCGGTCGATGGCCAGGTCGACGGCGGTGAACACCTCCAGCGACCCGTAGGACTTGCTGAGTTCCTCGGCAGTCAGGGGGGTCTTGCCACAGTGGGCCGGCTTCGGGAAGCGGATCTTCGCCACCTTGTCCGCGGCTCGGGTCTCGTCAAGCCCGGCGAGCAGCTTCTCGGCCCGCTTAGCCATGTTCTGGGCCGCGACGGCCTTGGTGGCCTTGGCCCGCATCTTGTCGGCCTGGGCCATCAGCGTCTCTGCCTTGCGTTCAGCGTTGGCCCGTTCCCGCTTGCGGCGCTTCTCGTCGGTTTCCCGTTGCAGCAGGTACCGCTTCCAGTCCATCGCGTACACGTCCAGCTCGGCGCGGTTGGCGTCCAGGTGGAAGACCTTGTTGACGATCGTCTCCAGGAGCCCCACCTCGTGGGAGATGATGAGCAGGCCGCCGGCGTAGCTACTGAGATAGCTCCGCAGCCACACGATCGAGTCCGCATCCAGGTGGTTGGTCGGCTCGTCCAGCAGCAGCGTGTCAGCACCCGAGAACAGGATGCGTGCCAGCTCGACCCGGCGACGCTGCCCGCCCGACAGGGTTCGCAGCTGCTGGCCGAGGACGCGATCGGGCAGCCCCAGGTTCGCGGCGATCCGGGCGGCCTCCGCTTCGGCGGCGTAGCCACCCGCGGCGGCCAATTCCGCTTCCGCGCGAGCGTACGACTTCATCGCCGCTTCCTGTTCGGCGCCGGTCGCCACCGACATCGCGGTGGCGTAGCGGCTCAACCGCAGCAGGATGCCGTCCAAGCCACGGGCCGAGAGGATCCGGTCCTTGGCGAGCTGGTCGAGATCACCGGTGCGGGGGTCCTGCGGCAGGTATCCGATCTGCCCGGTTCGGGTCACCTGGCCGGACGCCGGAAGCGATTCACCGGCGAGGATGCGGGTCAGCGTGGTCTTTCCGGCGCCGTTGCGTCCCACCAGTCCGATCCGGTCACCGGCAGCCACCTGGAAGCTGACTGGGGTCAGCAATTGGCGGGCTCCAGCCCGTACTTCTACTTCGCGCGCCACCAACATCGTTGTTCGATCCTCCCCCGGGCCACGGGGCCGGGTCAAAACAGCGGCTGAAGTCAGGCGAGACTGCTGTCCTTGGGCGGGGTCAGTTTCGCGTCCTGCTTGGGAATGAACAGCTCCTCGATGAGCATCAACATCCCCGCTACCACGGGGACCGCGATCAGGGCGCCGAGCAGCCCCAACAGCGTGCCGCCGACCAGTGCGCCGATGATCACCAGCGAACCGGGGATCGAGATCTGCTTGCTCATCACCTTCGGTGTCATGAGGTAGGCCTCCACTTGCATGTACGCGAAGTAGATGATCGAAAAGGTGAGGCCCAGCCACCACGAGTCGAAGAGGCAAGCGATCGAGGCGATGATCCAGAAGGTCACCGGCCCGATCATCGGGATCATGGTGATGAACAGCGCCAGGACCGCCAGCAGGGCAGCGAACCGGTAGCCGAGCACAGTGAGCAGGATGAACGCGAAGACGGCATTCGCCAGCGCCAGGATGAACATGCCGGTGACGTAGCTGCCCACCGATTCGGTGATCTGCTCGGTGAGCTTCGCCACCTTCGGACGGGCGTAGGCGGGGGCGAGCCGGTACATGGCGGCCTTCATGCCGCGCAGCGAGGACAGGAAGTACAAGGTGATGATGAGCACGAACATGGCTCCGGTCACCCCCTCCAGGATGCCCGAACCGACCGCGAGCGCCCCGCCGGCGATCGCCAGGATGTTCGACGGGTTCGACAGGTAGCTGCGAACCTGGGTCAGGATGTCGTTGACGATCTGCTCATTGCCGGTCATGGCCACCAGTTGGCTCAGCCAGTCCGAGTTCTGCAGGTTGCTGACGTAGCCAGGCACGGCCTGGGCGAAGCCCACCACCTGTTGGATCGTCAGCGGCAACACGAGCGCCATCAGGCCACCCATCAGCACCGCGAACCCTACGAACACCACGGCGATGCTGAGCCCCCTCGACATCTTCCGGCTCTCCAGCCAGCGCACCAGCGGGTCGAGGGCGAGCGCCAGGAACAGCGAAACCCCGATGTACACCAGCACGCTGGACAGCGACACCGCGGCGCCGGTGATCGCCCAGGCGGTCAATGCCCCGAAGGCGACCGTGAGTCCCCAGACGAACGGGTGCCCCAGGTCCGTCAGGACCCGCGGCCTCGCCGGGGCAGCCGCTCCGCTGGGGGCAGCGATTTCCGCTGGGTCGCCGTTGGGAGCAGGCTGCGGGGTGGCCTCGGCCAGGGTCTCCGGATTTTGCATGGGTCGAGCGTAGGGCCTGGTTCGGAGCGCGGAACTCATCACCGCGCACCGGACGGCGCCGCGCCCGATCCTGCGCAGCTGGTAGTCAGCGCAGCTGGGTCAGTGCCACCGAGTCGTCCAGGGAGAAAGCGGACGCCACGGCGGTGACCTCCAGGCCTGCCAACTCCACCCTCCCGCCGAAACTGGTCAGGAAAGCGGTGTCGGCGGCATCTCGCCCCGTCGCGATCCGCACCAGGCTCTGCCGCGGGGCGCGCTGGGTGGCGTCGACCACCCACCAGACATCATCGACCAGGGCTTCACAGACCGCGTGGTATTCCATCGGAGTCAGCCCGGGGGCGTAGACCGCCGCCAGCCTCGCCGGGACGTTCAGCGCCCGCAGCAAGGCGATCGACAAGTGCGAAAAGTCGCGGCAGACGCCCTCGCGGGTCAGCAGCGTGCGAATGGCGCTGTCGGTCGGCAGGCTGGAACCGCTGACATAGCGCAGGTGGCCGTTCACCCAGGTGACGATCGCCCGTAACAGGTTCAGGTCACTAAGGCCCGCGAATTCCGCGGCAGCGGTCGGGGCCAACGAGTCCGACTCGCAATAGCGGCTCGGACGCAGGTAGCGGATCCGGTCCGCCGGTAGCACCGGGGCCGGGGCCGCGAGCCCCGTCACGACCGCCTCGTAGTCGACCCTGACTGACCCGGATCCCACCTCAAGCACGTGCAGTCGGGTGCCGTGGTCGTCAAAGACCTCAGTCGGGCTGACCGGTGAGCCGTCAGCGGTGATCCGCAAGGTCTCGGAAGCAAGCGGGACGCCGTCGGCGACCGCAATCGACAAGACGAGCTGAGTGGCACCCGTGACCTGCAGGTCGAGGTGACTGGTGACGACGCGCTGCTGCATGGCCCCATCCTGACAGCAGCACCAAGGACTAGGCTGCGCTGGTGTGGTGGGGACCCACCCCCAGGGGAGGGAGCGACGGTGAGCGGCCATTCGGTACAGGCGCCGACGAGCGTGATCATGGTGCGACCCCACCACTTCCGGATGAACCCTGAAACGAGCGCCGACAACGCGTTTCAATCAAGCTCCCCGCGTCCGGCGGCGGAACTGGCGCGGGCGGCGCTGGCCGAGTTCGACGCCGCCGTGGAGCGGCTGGCCGAGGCGGGGATACGCATCCACGTCTTCGAGGAACTCGGCACCGACACCCCCGACTCGGTGTTCCCCAACAACTGGTTCTCCACCCACCATGGCGGACGGGTGGCGATCTACCCGATGTATGCACCCAGTCGGCGCCGAGAGCGGCGAGCCGACGTGATCGAGCTGCTGAAGCGGGAGTACCGCGTCCAAGAAGTGATCGACTACTCCGGCCTGGAGTACGACGGGCTGTTCTTGGAGGGCACCGGGGCCATGGTCTTCGACCACGCCGAGCGGGTCGCGTACGTCGCCTCGTCGGCCCGTGCGGATCCGATCCTGCTGGAGCGCTTCTGCACCGCCTTCGGCTACGAACCGATGGTGTTCCCCACCGCGGACCCGGGCGGACGGCCGATCTACCACACCAACGTGCTGCTGAGCATCGGCACCGACGTGGCGATCGTGTGTCTCGACGCCATCACCGAACCGCGTCGCCGAATCGAGGTCGAGCACCGACTGGCCGACAGCGGGCACGCCGTGGTCGCGCTGTCGTGGTCCCAGGTGGGCGAATTCGCCGGCAACGCGATCGAACTGACCGGCCATCACCGGATCCTCGTGCTCTCGGAACGGGCGGCCCTCGCCCTGACCCCGGCTCAGGTGGCGACGATCGAGCAGAGCGCGGAGTTGGTGACGCTACGGCTTCCCACCATCGAACTGTCCGGCGGATCGGCCCGCTGCATGATCGCCGGCATCCACCTCACGCATCGCTGACGCGCCGAGCATCCAGCGAACCGCGGTCGCCGTCACGAAAGGCCGGCGGTGCAGCCGCGGTGAGGGGCACCGGTCCCGTGCCCTACAGGTTGTAGCCGATCGAGCGCAGTTGCTCCCGCCCGTCCTCGGTGATGTTCTCCAACGTCCACGGCGGCAGCCAGACCCAGTTGATGGCCACCCCGCTGACCAGGCCTTCCAGCGCCAGCTGCGTGTCGTACTCCAGTCGATCCGTGAGCGGACAGGTGGGCGAGGTGAGCGTCATGTCGATCGTCGCGAAGTTGTTCTCGTCGATGGTGACGCCGTACACCAAGCCGAGGTCCACGACGTTGACCATCAGCTCCGGGTCGACCACGTCCATCATGGCCTCCAGCACCTCCTCCTCGGTGGGACGACGTGACGTCAGCACCTGGTCGGGAAGGGTGTCGTCGACCAGATCGGACGGACGAGGGTTCTGGCTCATGAGAGGTCTCCTTCGGCAGGAATCTGGGCGACGGCGTCCTTGAAGGCGGACCAGCCCAACAGGGCGCATTTGACCCGTGCGGGGAACTTCGCGACCCCGGCGAAGGCGATGGCGTCCTCGAGGGTCTCCTCGTCAGGTTCGATTTCGCCACGGCCGTGCATCAGCGCGGTGAACTCCTGATGCAGGTCGAGCGCGTCAGTGATCGACTTGCCGATCACCAGGTCGGTCATCACCGAGGTCGAGGCCTGCGAGATCGAGCACCCGACACCGGCGTAGGACACGTCCGCCACTCGATCACCCTCCAGCGCGACCCTCAGCGTGACCTCATCACCGCAGGTCGGGTTCACGTGGTGCACTTCGGCACCGAATGGCTCCCGCAGCCCGCTGTGGTGCTTCTCGCGGTAGTGATCCAGGATGATCTCCTGGTACATCGCCTCCACGCTCATGCGCGCCTCCCGAAGAAGTTCTGGACGTAGGCCAGACCATCGATCAGGGCGTCGATCTCGCCCTTCGTCGTGTACAGGTAGCTCGAGGCTCGGGTCGAGGCCGTGACCCCCAGCCGCTCGTGCAGCGGACGGGCGCAATGGTGGCCACCGCGGACCGCGATCCCCCGCGAATCCAGTAGTTGCATCACGTCGTGCGGGTGGATGTCCAAACCATCCGACGTGGACAGCGCAAACGACACGGCCCCACCCCGCTCGACCACCTCGGAGGGCCCCAGCACGCGCACCCCCGGCAAGGTGGCGAGCCCGGCCAGGGTGTAGCCGGTGACCTCGGCCTCGTGGGCGGCGACCCACTCCATCCCGACACCCTGGAGGTAGTCGATCGCGGCCCCCAGCCCGACGGCCTGCGCGATCGGCGGCGTCCCGGCCTCGAACCGGTACGGCGGTGGTGCGTAGGTCGAGGACGCCATGGTGACGACCTCGATCATCTCCCCGCCGCCCAGGAACGGGGGCAGGCTGGCGAGCAGGTCGTAGCGGCCCCAGAGCACGCCGATCCCCGTGGGCCCCAGCAGCTTGTGCGACGTGAACGCGAGCAAGTCGGCACCGAGTTGGCTCACGTCTGTCGGGAGCTGCGGCACCCCCTGCGACGCGTCAACGACCACGACCGCGCCGACCGCGTGCGCCTGCGCAGCGATCGCGGCGATCGGGTTCACCGTGCCGAGCACGTTGGAGACCCAGGCCAGCGAAACGATCCGGGTGCGCTCGTTGATCAGGTGCTCCGCCTCGGCCTTCGCCAGATCGAGTCGACCCTCGTCGGTGATGTCGAACCAGCGCA
>CAYUWV010000022.1:20103-21503 GCA_964448385.1 uncultured Propionibacteriaceae bacterium
GCCTCGGCCTTCGCCAGATCGAGTCGACCCTCGTCGGTGATGTCGAACCAGCGCAGCACCGCCCCGGTGCGCTGCGCCAACAGCTGCCAGGGCACGATGTTGGAGTGGTGCTCGAGCACGCTGATCACGATTTCGTCGCCGGGCACCAGGCCTGCCCCCACTGTGTGGGCAGCCAGGTTCAGGGCCTCGGACGCGTTCTTGGTGAAGACGACCTCGCCGGGCTGCCCAGCCCCCAGGAACCCGGCGACCTTCCCCCGAGCCGACTCGAACGCCTCCGTCGCCTCTGCCCCGAGGACGTGCATGGCCCGGGCGACGTTCGCGTTGTGCTGCAGGTAGTGCTCCGCGATCGCGTCCACGACCGCGCGCGGCTTTTGCGACGTGTTGGCGGAATCGAGGTAGACCAGCGGGTACTCCCCCACCCGTCGCGCCAGGATGGGGAAGTCGGCCCGGATCGCCTCGACGTCAGGCATCGACCTTCGCGGCCTTGACGAAGCGGTCATAGCCGTCGACCTCCAGCCGGTCGGCCAGTTCGGGGCCGCCCTCGGCAACGATGTGCCCGTCGACGAACACGTGCACGAACGTCGGCGTGATGTAGTTCAGGATCCGCGTGTAGTGCGTGATCAGCAGCAGCCCGTGGTCACCCGAGGACATGTAGCGGTTGACTCCCTCGGAGACGATCCGCAGCGCGTCGATGTCGAGGCCCGAGTCGGTCTCGTCCAACACCGCGAAAGCCGGGTTGAGCAGTTCGAGTTGGACGATTTCGTTGCGCTTCTTCTCCCCGCCCGAGAATCCCTCGTTCAGGGAGCGGGCCGCGAAGCTGTGGTCGAGGCCAAGGCGATCCATGGCCGCATTGACCTCCTTGACCCAGGTACGCACCTTGGGCGCCTCTCCGGACAGCGCGGTCTTGGCGGTTCGCAGGAAGTTGGCAACCGAGACCCCTGGCACCTCGATGGGGTACTGCATCGCGAGGAACAGGCCGGCTTTGGCGCGGGCGTCGACGCTCAGCTCACTGAGTTCGACCCCATCGAGATCGACCGAGCCGGACGTGATCTTGTACTTCGGGTGCCCGGCGATCGAGTACGCCAGGGTCGACTTGCCCGAACCGTTGGGGCCCATGATGGCGTGCACCTCGCCGCTGCGGACGGTGAGGTTGACACCCTTGAGGATCTCCTTCGGCCCATTCTCGGTCTCGACCTCAACGTGCAGATCGGTGATGGTCAATGTGGACATAGGCGTTACGGCTCCTGGGTTGCGATCGGTTGGTCAGGGTCAATCAGGACGTCGTCACCGTCAATTCGGACGGCGTAGACGGGGACGGGCACCAGTGCGGGCAGTTCCAGCGGCTGGCCGGTGCGGAGGTCGAACCGCGACCCGTGCAGGTAGCACTCCAGGGTGCAGCC
>CAYUWV010000023.1:0-3755 GCA_964448385.1 uncultured Propionibacteriaceae bacterium
CCAGGCAGGCCAGTCAGGTGGAGCCAGCGGAAGCCGTCGACGTCCTCCCCGTGACCCAGCACGCCGGGCACGGTCACGTAGGCCGACACCCACGTCAATCGCGCGGCCTCGTCAGCGGGCCGAAATTCCCGGCTCGGCCGGCCGTGGGCGATGAACTCCGCACCGTCGCCAATGGTGAAGGTCACCACACCGGCCTCGTTGCACGACACGGGACGGACGGGACGCCCGGCGGCCAACTCGCTCACCACCGCGGGGATCGTCACGTCATCGAGGTCGGGTGCCGGCAGTTCGGGCAGCATCATGGGGTCATTGTTGAGGATCACTCGGTGTCGCGCTGCCGTTCGACGAGCTCGACGAAGACATCCTCCAGGGACGCACTCTCGCCGTGGGCGGCACGCAGCTCGGCGGGGCTGCCTGCGGCGATGATGGAGCCGCCGTAGATGAAGGCCAGCCGGTTGCAGTGCGTGGCCTCGTCCATGTAGTGCGTGGTGACGAACAGCGTGATCCCTCGTCCCGCGAGTTCGTAGAGCAGATCCCAGAACTGGCGGCGGGCGACGGGATCGACCCCGGAGGTGGGCTCATCGAGAAACACCAGCTCCGGTTGGTGGATGGTGGCGGTTCCGAGCGCCAGCCGCTGTCGCCAGCCGACCGACAGGTTGCGGGTGAGCTCGTTCTCGCGCCCACTGAGGCCCGCCATGTCGACGATGTATTCGCGTCGCTCGGCGAACTGCGCGGGGGTCAGGTTGTACACCCCGGCATAGAAGGTCAGGTTCTCCGCCACGGTGAGGTCCTCGAAGAGCGAGAACTTCTGTGACATGTAGCCGATCCGCGGCCGAACCCGTTCGGGGTGCGCGGCCACATCTTCGCCGAGCACCAGCGCCCGTCCGTGCGTGGGTGCCAGGCTGCCGGTGAGGATCCGGATGGTGGTGGTCTTCCCCGACCCGTTGGGGCCGAGAAACCCGAAGACCTGGCCTCGGGGGACGTCCACGTCGATGCCGTTCACGGCGGTGAAGTCGCCGAAGGTCTTCACCAGCCCGCGGATGCTGACGGCGGCCGACGGGTCCGGTGCGTTCCCTGGCTCCTGCTGGTTTCTGGCCATGGCGCGCCTAATCCGTCAGCCGGCGCCGGGTCGCCAGCACCGCCGAGCCGAAGATGAGGACCGCGAAGACGCTGAGCGCCAACATGGGCTCGGCCAGGGAAGCGAGGTCGCTGCCCTTGACGAAGGCGCCCTTCAGCACGACCAGCGCGTGGGTGAACGGGATCAGGGCGGTGAAGGGCTGGATCGCCTCAGGCATCGACTCGATCGGGAAGACGAAACCGGACAGGATCATCATCGGGATCATCAAGAACATCACCGCCTGTTGCGCCTGATGCCTGGTCTTGGAGACCAGGGACACCAGCAGGCCAAGGCCGATGGAGGTCATCATGAACAGCCCCAGCCCGAGCAGAACCACCCACACGTCGCCGTAGAACGGCACCCCGAACCACAGCATGCCGACGGCGGCCACGATGCCCATCTGGACGCAGGCGAGCAGGGCGTACGGGGTGACCTTGCCGACCAGGTACTCCGTGGGACGGATGGGGGTGACGAACATCTG
The DNA here is from genome assembly GCA_964448385.1 of uncultured Propionibacteriaceae bacterium. GTDB lineage: Bacteria > Actinomycetota > Actinomycetes > Propionibacteriales > Propionibacteriaceae > Propionicimonas. The sequence continues at coordinate 1,599 of CAYUWV010000023.1, forward strand.
TTCCAGCGTGCCCGATTCGCGTTCCCGCACGACGGCCTGGGACATGATCGCCATCAGCGAGATCATCAGGATCGCCGCGACCAGCCCGGGGATCATCGTGTTGATGGGGTCGAGGGTGGGGTTGAACTGCACCCTGACTCGCGCGTCGATGCCCGGCCGCGAGAGGGTGCCAGCCTGTTGCGCCATGCGCTCGGTGTTCAACCCGGCTATGACCTGGCCGGCATAACCGCTGGCCACCGAGGAGATCTGGGAGTCGGATCCGTCCACGACGATGCCGACCGAGGTGGCTTCACCGCCTTGCAGCCGGGTCTGGGTGCCCTCCGGGATGACGACGGCCACCCGGATCGTCCCCCGGTCGAGCAAGGGCTGCAGCTCGGCCTCGCTGGCCGGACGGGCGGTGATCGTGAAGTAGCCCGAGCCACGGAACGCATCGGTGATGACGCGTGAGGTCGCGGTGCGATCAAGATCGACCACGGCCGTGGCGAGGTCCTTGACGTCGGCGGCGACGACGTACCCGAACAGCACGAGCTGGGCCACCGGCATCAGCATGAGCATCCGCAGCAGCATCGGATCCCGACGAAGTTGCTTGAACTCCTTCCAGATCAGCAGCCGGATGCGCTTGAGGCTCATCGTGACCTCCTGGAATGCAGGACGGTGGCCAGTGTCAGCACGACCAGCGCGTAGACAGCCAGCGAAAGCACTTCAGGCAAGGCTTCGGACCAGCCGGCGCCTTTCAGGAAGACGGCCCGCGAGACCGTCACCATGTAGCGCGCCGGGAATGCTGAGGCGACCCACTGCAGCACGACCGGGATCTGGTCGAGGGCGAACGCGAAGCCTGACAGCAGGAACGACGGCAGGAAGGCGATCAGGAGTGCTGTGATGTTGGCGGTGTCCACGCTCGGCGCCAGGGCCGAGATCACCAGCCCCATGCCCAGGCAGGAGAACACGAAAAGGGCGGCCGCCACGCCGAGCACCACGGGATCGCCGCGCAGCGGGACGCCCAGCAAACCGATCCCGACCGCGATGATGGCGACCACGTCCAAGAACGCCAGGATCGTCCAGGGGAGGAGCTTGCCGATCATCAGTTCACCGCGCCGCAGGGGGCTGACTGCCATCTGCTCGCCGGTGCCCTGGTCACGCTCGCGGACCAAGGTGACAGCGGTCTGCTGCACGGTGACGATCATGATGATGACCACCATGAGCCCGGGGATCAAGAAGTCCGACGACTGCCGCTCAGGGTTGTACCAGGTGCGGATCTGAGGCTGGAGCGAGCCCAGCGCGGCGAGGTCCAGACCCTGGGTGTCGGCCCAGGCCGCGGCGACCTTCTGGTCGTAGAGCACGTTGAGCGCCTTGGTGTAGGCCTCGGCCACCCGGGCGGAGTTCGGTTCGCTGCCGTCGACGAGAACTGCCACCTGCCCCTTGGCCCCAGAGGCGAGTTGTCGTCCGAATCCGGCCGGAATGACGACTGCCACGCGGGCCAGGTTGCGGTCGAAGGCGGCGGTCACGTCGGCCACGCTGTCAGCGTGGCCGACGACCGAGAAGAAGGTCGAGCCCTCGTAGTTGCGTAGGTAGTCGGCGCTGGCGGGGGTTCGGTCCTGGTCGATCACGACGGTCGGGACGTGTTGCACGTCGAAGCTGATGGCGTACGCGAACAGCAGCAACTGCACAATCGGCAGCAGGAGCACCAGTGCCAGCGCGCGAGGGTCGCGTGCCAGGTGCTTGAACTCCTTCGCGGTGATGGCGCCGATCCGGTCCAGCGAGGCCCTCATGGGGTCACCGGTACCGGGATCGGGGCGCGAAGATCGGCCAGGTAGGCGAAGACCGATTCCATGTCCATCGCGATCGGACGGACCACAGCGGTGACCTCGGCCTCGGCCAGCGCCCGGTCGAGGCTGACCGTTGCGCCCTCAACCAGCAGCACCCGGACGGTGTCCCCGAGCAGATGCGTGGAGGCGACTCCCGGACGGCCCTCCAGCGCCGCCATCGCGGCGCGCGGATCCTCGGCCATGACCTCGAACAGGGTGCCCGGCACGGACGCCTTGAGGTCCTCCGGCGTTCCGGCGTGGCGCATCACCCCGGAGTCGAGGAAGCCGATATGCGTGCAGCGCTCCGCCTCGTCCATGTAGGGGGTGGCCACCAGCACGGTCTTGCCCAGGG
>CAYUWV010000023.1:3855-6369 GCA_964448385.1 uncultured Propionibacteriaceae bacterium
CAGCGCTCCGCCTCGTCCATGTAGGGGGTGGCCACCAGCACGGTCTTGCCCAGGGCGTGGATGTCGGCGAGGATTCGCCAGAACTCGCGGCGGGAGACCGGATCGACCCCGGTCGTGGGTTCGTCGAGCAGCAGCAGGTCCGGTTCGTGCATCAAGGTCGAGGCGAGCATCAGCTTCTGTTTCATGCCGCCGGACAGCTTTCGGGCCTGTCGTGCGGTAAAGCCCGCCAACCCCATACTGGTGAGTAGTCGCGCGGCTCGTTCGCGACGGGTGGCTCTCGGCACGCCGCGGAGCCGGGCGAAGAACTCGAGATTCTCCGCCACGGTCAGATCCGGATACATCGAGAACTGCTGGGACATGTAACCGATTCGGCCGGTGATGGCACCCGGGTGCTTGTCGACCGATTGGCCGAAGACTCGAGCCATGCCCGAATCGGGTGCCAACACGGTGGCCAGCATCCGGATCAGAGACGACTTCCCGGCACCGTCCGGCCCGAGCAGGCCGAAGATGGCACCCGCGGGGACGTCCAGGTCGAGGGCGTCAACCGCCGTGACGGCGCCGAACGTCCTGGTCAGGCCTCGGACGTGGATCGCCGCCGGTTCGGGGCTGGTGTCGGGGAAAGGCATGCTCAGCCGAACGACACGTCCGCGGGCATGCCGGCCTTGATCTGGCTGGTGTCGTCCAGTTGGACCCGGACCTCGAAGACGAGGTTGACGCGCTGGTCCTCGGTCTGCACGGTGTTGGGGGTGAATTCCGCCGTGCTGGCGATGAACGTGACCCTGCCGGTGATGTCGGACGTGGAATCGCTGCTCACGGTCACCTCCTGGCCCACGCTGACCTGGCCGATCCGGGGTTCCGGAACGAAGACCCGCACGAAAACGTCCGCGGGGTCGGTCATGGTCACGATGGTGCGTCCGGGTGCAGCGTTCTGGCCGACGTTGGTGGTGAGGCTGACGATGGTCCCGGCGCGGGGAGCCTTGACCACGGCGTAACTGAGTTGAACTCCCGCGAGGCCCACCGCGGCCTTCGCCTGGGCCAGCCGCGCCTGCGCTGCCTTGACGTCGGCGTTGGTGGCATCCTCGTCATTCTTGGCGTTGGTCACCGCAGCTTCGGCGGCTTTGACGCCCTGCTTGGCCTGGTTGAGCTGCAGGGTGAGGGCCTTGGTGTCGAGTCGGACGAGTTGGGCCCCGGCCTTGACGGTGTCACCTTCGGCGACTTTCACCGCAGTCACCCGGCCAGTGAGGGCTGGGGTGATCTGGTATTCGCGGGATTCGGCGGATCCGCTGGCGCGCAGGGTGTCGTCGACCGCGACCGTTTGGTTGGTCGACCACCACCACCAGGTGCCGCCGCCGATCAGCAGCAGGACAATCGCGATGACCGGTGCGGGCGGTCGCTTGTGCCTACCTTCGGCCACGGTGCTCACCTTCGATTCTTGGTTGGGACGGGGACTGCAACGGCAGGGTCATGGGATCTCCCCGCAGGGCCGGATGGTCACGGTGACGGGGGTCCCCGCGGGCAGGGCAACGTAGCTGGTCAGCCAGACGGCGAACGCGCGCGTCAGGTGGACCTCGTCCGTTGCCTGCGACGTGGGCGGGAAATCGGCGCGGCTTGCGATCCGGGTCACCCTGGCCTGGACGGAGGCGCCCGGGTTCATCCAGTCGGCCTGGACGGTGGCCGGGTCGCCCAGGCAGACCGCTGCCGCCTGGGTGGGCGAGAGCCACGTGGTCATCGTGGGGTACCCCGAGCGGCGGAGAGTCACCAGCGCGGCCCCCGGCGAAAGGTGCTGGCCCACCGTGGCGACCCGGGTGACCACGCCATTTGCCGGAGAGGTCACCGTGCCCTCGCCGCGGTGTGCTTTGGCGATGGCCACCACGACATCCGACAGGTCGGCCGCCACCACGACGAGACGGCGAAGCCGGATGAGCTGGGCTCGAGCGTCGGACACGGAGTCGGTCGCGTCGTCGAGCTTGTCGAGCCCCTCATTGGCCTTCTGCAGGCCCTCGTCGAGCTTGCCCAGTCCTGTCTTCATCTGCTTCAGGGCGGCGTCCATCTGCTTCAGCCCGGCCTTGAGGGCTTGGATGCCCGCCTCGACCGCCTCCCGGGTGGGGACTCCGGGTGGCCAGGGAGTCGTGCCTTCGGGCGGCAGCAGTAGCAAAGCCTTCTTGGCTTCGTCCAGTTGGTCGTCGAGCTTGTCACGCTGCGCTAGGAGTGTCTTGCGATTGGCCTTCAGTGTGGTCCGGGTGTCCTTGAGCTGATCGATGGCATCGTGCACGTCGCCTCGCTTGTCGGCGATCTCGGCATCCTTGTCGTAGGTCTTGTCGATCCCGGCGTCCACGACCCCGATCTGCGCTGTGGCCGCCGCGGCATCCGCCTGGGCGGACTTGACCCCAGCTGCGAGCATCGCGTCGTCGAGCCGGGCCAATTCCTCGCCGACAGCCACTGTGTCACCCTCACCGACTGCCACCGACGCCACCCCAGGGAAGGATCCGAGTTGCTGGAGAGCAGTGGTGGCCT
>CAYUWV010000023.1:6469-20952 GCA_964448385.1 uncultured Propionibacteriaceae bacterium
GCCACCGACGCCACCCCAGGGAAGGATCCGAGTTGCTGGAGAGCAGTGGTGGCCTTCGGTGAGTCCGCTTCGAGGAAGCCGGCGTTGACGTTGACCGTGGGCACCACGAGCGCCGGGACGGCCACGGTGACGACGTCCTCTTCCACCCGTGCCTGGACGCGCAGGCCCGGGCTCGGCGCCGAACAGCCGACGCCGGACAGCAGCAGAGCCAGGCTGAGGGCACCAACAAGCAGGCGGTTCATGGCTCCACCGCCACGGTGGACAGGAACGCGTCGACCAGGAATTCCAGGTCCGCCAGGGGCGGCGGTGCGAGCGGAGCGACGCGCAGGAAGCCGTCGAGAGCCACGTAGCTGAAGATCGACCCGACGAACAGTCGGGCGCTGAGATCTGGCCGCGGTGCGTTGACCAGCCCGAGTGAATCGGCACGGGTGATCTGCCTGGTCGCTACCTCCAGCAACTGGCCTGGCAAGGCGGAACGCACCAGGTCCCGCAGTTCGGTGATCCGGACGGCCTCGCTGATCACCAGGCGCAGCGCGGCGGTGATGTGGGGTTGCAGCAGTCGACCGGTCACGCTCTGGGCGAGCTGGACAAAGGCCCGGCGCAGTTCCTCACCCGTGTGCGGTTCGGGGGGAGAGGCCGAGAAGACCTCCTGGGGTGCCAGTTCGGTCGTGATGAACGCGGACAGCAGATCGGCCTTGCTCGGGAAGTAGCGGTAGAGGGTCTGCTTGCTGACACCGGCTTCTGCCACCACGGCGTCCATCGAGGTGGCTGTGTAACCGTGCCGCACGAACAGCCGTGTCGCCGCGGTGAGGATCTGCTCTCGTTTGGCGGACGCTCGGCGAAGGCTCGGGGTCGTCACGATCAAACTGTACGGTTCAGTCTGATGCTGCACAAGCAACGCGGCGTGGTCGTCGCGCGCTTGTACTCTTGGCGGCGTGACTTCCATCCCGGCCGTCAGGGCACGCCGTCTCAATCAGCTGCCCGACCCGGCCAGGGAACAACTCCCGATCCCTAGGCGTGTCCTGACCTCATGGTGGACGTGGCTGGCGGTCGGCATGACCGTCGTGTTCGCCGCGTGTCTGGCGGCGCTGTATTTCGACGTCACCGCGGACAGGGAGGTGAACGACGGAATCGTCCCTGGGGTCAACCCCAGCGCCATTCGCCAGGCGGCTTGGTACGCAACCTCGACCCTGGCCTTCTGGATCGTGGTGTTCCTAGCCGCGGACCGCTTCCGTCCGCAACGTTGGGTCGTGTGGTTCCTGTCCTTGGGGTGGGGTGCCAGCGTGGCCACCTACGTGTCCTACCTCGTGAACTCCTGGGCGGCCATGCAGATGGCGGTGACCGGCAACTTCGACCCTGCCACCAGCGCCCGGGCAGCGGTCTTCGTCGCCCCGTTCGTGGAAGAGGCCGCCAAGGCCACCGTGCTGTTCTGGCTTGCGATCCTGGCCCGCTACCGGTTCGTCTCCAAGGTGTCGCTCATCGTGATGGGCGGGCTGTCGGCAGCCGGGTTCGCCTTCACCGAGAACATCCTTTACTACGCCCGGGCGATCGTATATTCCTCGCAGACCATCGAGGTCGGGGACGCAGACGCGGCCATCGCCGAGCTCGTCTGGCTTCGAGGCTTCAAGACGGCCTTCGGGCACCCCCTGTTCACGATGATGACCGCCATCGGGGTGGCGGTGGCCTTGCGGACCCACAGCAAGGTCGTTCGCGTGCTGGCTCCGCTCGCCGGCTACGGCATGGCCGCGCTGCTGCACATGGTTTTCAACTCGCAGGCCACGCTCACCTCAGGAACCGGTCAGCTGTTGATCTACTTCTTGGTCGCGGTGCCGATGGTCTTCTCCGCCGTGATCTACGTGGTGCGGCAAGTGCTGAAGCAGGGGCAGTTGATCCGGGTGCGCCTCGCTGACTATGTGCAGATGGGGTGGCTCGAGCCAGGCGACCCCTCGGTCTTTGCGCGGCAGCGGTCACGGTGGCGCGCCCTGCTGGTGGCGATCACCCGCGGCTGGACCGTGTTCGTCGCGACCCTGTCGCTGCAGCGTTCGATGACGGAACTCGCTTATCTTCGTGACGCCGAGGTGAAGGGTGTGGTCGATGCGACAGCCGCCCTTCGCGCCAAGGAACTCGTCGAGGGGATCGGCGCGCTGCGGACGGTCGGGATCGGTGATCCGCGCGGGATGAAGCTGAGCCTGCCCCGGCTTCGCCGGCGTGCCCCGGCCCCGATCCCGTCGTCCGGGAACCCCCCAGCTGGCGGACTCGCCGACCCAGGCGCATCGCAGGGGAACTCGACACCAGTAGGATCACACCGTTATTCGGCCGTGGACCCCACCTGGGGGCCGCCGGGAGGCTAGGAGTCGCCGTGGGTGCTGAGGAACTCTCAGAGCACCTGTCCAGCCTCCGTGACGCCTTGGCCGGCGTGCGCTTCCCGCTCAAGCTACCGGGACGTGATGAGATCGCCGCCCAGGTGCGCGGTGCGGTGGGACAACTGGACGACTACGTCTTGCCGCGGCTGGACCGTCTGGACGCCCCGCTGCTCGCAGTGGTCGGCGGGTCGACGGGCGCCGGGAAGTCGACGCTGGTCAACTCGGTGATCGGACGGGTGGTGAGCGCCCCCGGCGTGATCCGTCCGACCACCAGGGCGCCCGTGCTGATTCATCATCCCGACGATGCCGCCTGGTTCGCCTCCGATCGAATCCTGCCTGGACTCGCCCGCAGTACCAACGTCGTGACCGACGCCCGCACCCTCCACGTGGTGCCGGAGCCGACGCTGCCGCGCGGACTGGCGATGCTGGATGCCCCGGACGTCGATTCTGTGGTCGCGGAGAATCGTGCCCTTGCCCGGCAACTGCTGGCAGCAGCCGACCTGTGGCTGTTCGTCACCTCGGCCGCCCGGTACGCGGACGCTGTCCCGTGGGACTACCTGCGGTCGGCGGCGGAACGCCAGGCCGTCGTCGCGGTGGTGCTCGATCGTGTGCCGCCGGCCGCGATGGGCGAAGTGCCGGCGCACTTGGGACAGATGATGGTGCAGCGCGGCCTGGCCAACTCGCCGCTGTTTGCCGTGCCGGAGACCCAAGTCGATGCGGACGGCCTGCTGCCCGCCTCCGCGGTTGCGCCGATTCGGGGCTGGCTCGCCGACCTGGCAGACGATGCCGTCAGTCGCAACGCAGTGGTGCTGCAGACCCTGGACGGGGCCATCGCTTCCCTGGTCGGACTGTGCGGCGGCGTCATCGAGGCGATCGGCGCACAGGCCAGCGCCAGTGAGACGTTGCGCAGCGACGCCGAGGGATCGTTCGCCGAAGCCGTGCGTACGATCTCGGTGCAGACCGCCGACGGCACCCTGCTGCGCGGTGAGGTGCTGGCCCGCTGGCATGACTTCGTCGGGACGGGGGAGTTCTTCCGAGCTGTCGAACAGAAGATCGGGTCGTTCCGTGACCGGCTGATGGCGGTGGTTCGGGGCGAGCCGAAGCAGGCCGTTGACGTCAGGATGGCAGTGGAATCCGGTCTGGAAGTGCTGATCCGCGAAGAAGGTGAGGCGGCCGCTCGCCGCACGTACTCGGCTTGGCAGTCCCATCCCGCCGGCCGGCAGGTGGTGTCGACGGCGACAGCGGATCTCGCCAAGGCGTCGCCGGAATTCGATGCCGGCGTGCCGCAGGCGATCCGAAACTGGCAGACCGATGTGATGGAGTTGGTCAGCTCAGTCGGGGCGTCGAAGCGGTCTGCGGCCAGGTTCTGGGCCCTGGGGGTCAACGGTGTCGGGGTCGCGCTGATGATCTTGGTGTTCTCGCAGACCGGTGGGTTGGTCGGGGCCGAACTGGGGGTTGCCGGCGGCACGGCGGTGCTCGCGCAGCGGCTGCTGGAAGCGATCTTCGGCGAAGACGCCGTCCGTCGCCTTGCCAAGCAGGCGAAGTCCGATCTGGACGCCCACGTCGAGACCCTGCTGGCCCGCGAGTTGGCCCGCTACCTCGCCGCGGTGGACGCCATCGACACCCGGGCCGAGCAAGCAGGCTTGGTTGCCGAGGCCGTCGCCGACGTGGAGCGGGTGCGGCCGGGGGTCGTGTCCGCAGCCTTGGCTCCGGCAGTGGTCGGAGTGGAACTGCCGATGGGCGAGCGGCCACGATCTCTCACCGCGGGCGAGCCGGCCAGGCAGCCCGTCGACGGCGTCGTGCTCGATCCTGAGGTCGACCGATGAAAGCCTCCGAGTCAGCGCTGGGCGTCCGGCTCGCCGGTCTCGCCGAGGCAGCGGACGCCGCGGACGGACGCCTGGACGCCGAGATCGTCCAGGCCGCGCGGGCCGTCGTCCGGCGCGCAGGCGAGCGGGTGGCCTTCAGCGGCGACTACACGGTGGTCGCCCTCGCCGGCGCAACCGGTTCGGGCAAGTCGAGCCTGTTCAACGCGATCACCCAGACTGAGCTTGCGCAGGTAGCGGTTCGTCGCCCGACCACGTCGCGGGCCATGGCGGTGGCGTGGGGTACCACTCTCCCGAACGAACTCCTCGACTGGCTCGACGTGCCGCGGCGCCATCTGATCGCCGACATCGACGGCAGGTTCTCGAAGTTGGTGCTGATCGACCTGCCTGACCACGACTCCACCGAGCTGACGCACCGGGTGACCGTCGATCGGCTGGTCGAACTGGTCGACGCGCTGATCTGGGTGGTTGACCCGCAGAAGTACGCCGATGCGGCCCTGCACGACCGTTACCTGAAACCCTTGTCTCGGTACGCCGAGGTGATGATGGTCGTCCTGAACCAGGCCGACCGGCTGACGCCGAGCGGCCTGGCGAGCTGTGTCACCGACCTGCGGAGGCTGCTCGACGTGGAGGGTCTTCACGCGACATCAGTCATGCCGGTGTCCGCGCTGCAGGGGACCGGCATGCCGGAGCTTCGCGACCTGCTCCACGGTGTTGTGACGGCCAAGCGGGCGACGGTGAAACGGCTCGGGACCGACGTGGACGTGGTGGCCACTCGCCTGGCCGACGAGTTGGGTGATGCCGGTGTGGCGCGGCTGCGAAAGGGCGCCGCGGATCACCTGGTCACGGCGCTGGCGGACGCGGCAGGGGTTCCAGTCGTGGTGGACGGGGTGCGGCGTGCGTGGGTCAAGCGGGGCAGCAGCGCTACCGGGTGGCCGTTCGTGTCGTGGTTGGCCTCCATCCGTCCTGACCCGCTGAAGAAGCTGCGGCTGGATCTGGAGTCCGGCCAGCACAGCCCCACTCAGACCAACCGCACCTCGCTGCCCAGGGCAGGGGCGGTGCAGCGGGCGCACCTCGAGCGCGCCCTTCGTGGCATCACCGATTCCGCCTCTGCCGGACTGCCCGTGGCTTGGGCGGATGCGATTCGTCGCGCGGCGGCCACGAACCAGGGAGGTCTTGCCGATCGATTGGACGCTGCTGTCGCATCGACGGACTTGAAGACAGGAGAGGGCACGTGGTGGTGGAACCTGTTCCGGGTTCTCCAGTGGGTGCTGATGCTGGCGGTGATCGGCGGGCTCGGCTGGGCTTTCATTGGTCCTGCCATGGCCTGGTTGGGCCTCCCGCCGCTGCCTGCGGTGACGTGGTTCCAGGTGCCTGTGCACACCTGGCTGGTGATCGGCGGAGTGGCCGGTGGCTTGGTGCTCGCTGTGCTCGGACGCGTGCTGGTGGGCCTCGGGGCAGGCTGGAAAGCTCGCGCGGCACAGAAGGCGCTGCAGGCAGCGATCGCCGAGGTCGCGGCGAGTGAGGTCATCCAGCCGGTGCAGGACGAGCTAGATCGCTTCGCGCGGGCGGTCGCGGGCGCCAGGGTGGCATTGCACGGTCACTGAGCCGGCGCGGCCGGTTCGGTTTCGTGCCGGTGGTTGGCTCACGGCCGAGGTTTTCCACAGGGGCTTCGGGTGTCCACAGCCGGCGGTGTCGGTTGAACGAGTCTGTCTCGCGGTGAAGAAGCTTGAGTCATCCAGCATTGAGGGAGGACGACATGGAAGCGCAACTGTGGATGACGGGCCGGGTGGGCAGTGAGGTCGAATACCGACCGGTCAACTCGAATGTGGCCTTCGCCAACTTTCGGATGGCCTGTACGCCGAGGATCCTGCGATCCGGGGAATGGGGAGACGCCGACACCACCTGGGTCAGCGTGAGTTGCACGCGTGCCCTGGCGGAGCACGTGAAGTGCAGCCTGACCAAGGGTGATCCCGTCGTGGTCGTCGGCCGGCTGCGCACCAAGAGTTGGGTGGACGGCGACGGCGTCGAACACGAGCAGCTCTGCATCGAAGCCAGCAGCGTGGGACACGATCTGGCGCACGGGACGGCGAAGTACCACCGCGTGCGGCGAGCACCGGAGCCCACCGAGCGCAGCGAGCCGGTCGAGTCCGACCGGGAACCGGACGATCGGGACGACGAGTTCGCCGATCTGAAACTCCCGGAGACCCTTGCCGGCTGAGCGCCGATTCGTCCCCGGGGGTGGCTTCGATGCCCCTCCCGGGAAGCCGCTCCCCCCGGCCAGGCGGGGCAGGCTCAGTCGCGGGTCAACCTGCGGTGAGCGGTCCGGTGCGGACGAGCGGCTTCCACCCCGAGCCGCGCCACCTTGTTCTCTTCGTAGTCGGCGTAGTTGCCCTCGTACCAGAACCAGTTCGCCTCGTCCGCGTCGGTGCCCTCCCAAGCCAGGATGTGGGTGGCCACGCGGTCCAGGAACCACCGGTCGTGGGAGATCACCACGGCACAGCCGGGGAAGTCCAGCAGCGCGTCTTCGAGTGACTGCAGGGTCTCAACGTCCAGGTCGTTCGTGGGCTCGTCCAGCAGCAGCACGTTGCCGCCCATCTTGAGGGTGAGGGCGAGGTTCAACCGGTTGCGTTCGCCGCCGGACAGCACGCCGGCGAGCTTCTGCTGGTCCGGTCCCTTGAAGCCGAACGAAGCCACGTAGGCCCGCGATGGCATCTCGAAGCTGGCCACCTTGATGTGGTCCAAGCCGTCGGATACGACCTCCCAGACGTTCTTCGATGCCGCGATTCCGGCCCGGCTCTGGTCGACGTAAGAGAACTTGACCGTCTCGCCGACCTTCAGCACGCCGGAATCGGGCTGCTCCTCACCGATGAGCATCTTGAACAGGGTGGTCTTACCGACTCCGTTCGGCCCGATGATCCCGACGATGCCGGCGCGGGGGAGCGTGAAGCTCAGGTGGTCGATCAGCACCCGGTCGCCGAAGCCCTTGGTGAGCTTCGCGGCCTCGAGCACATTGGCACCCAGGCGCGGGCCTGGCGGAATGTTGATCTCGGCGAGGTCCACCGCGCGATTCCGCTCGGCCTCGGCCGCGAGCTCCTCGTAGCGGGACAGACGCGCCCGGCTCTTGGCCTGACGGGCCTTCGGGTTCGACCGCACCCACTCCAGCTCCCGCTCCAGGATCTTGGCGCGCTTGGCGTCCTTCTTCCCCTCGATCTGCAGGCGCGACTTCTTCGTCTCCAGGTAGGTGGAGTAGTTGCCCTCGTACGGATGCAACTGGCCGCGGTCGATCTCGCAGATCCACTGCGCGACGTTGTCGAGGAAGTACCGGTCGTGGGTGACCGCCAGGACGGCTCCGGGGTAGCTCTTGAGGTGACCCTCGAGCCAGTTGACGCTCTCGGCGTCCAAGTGGTTGGTCGGCTCGTCCAGCAGCAACAGGTCGGGCTGCTGCAGCAGCAGCTTGCACAGGGCGACGCGGCGCCGCTCGCCACCGGACAGGATGTCCACCGGCGAGTCGCCCGGCGGGCACTGCAGGGCGTCCATCGCCTGCTCGAGTTGGGCGTCCAGATCCCAGGCCTGCCGGTGGTCGAGCTCGTCCTGCAACCGGCCCATCTCGGCGAGCAACGCATCGTAGTCCGGGTCTGGACCGCCGAGTTCGTCGGAGATCTCGTTGAACCGGTCCAGCAGCCCCTTGGTCTCGGCGACCGCCTCCTCGATGTTCTCGAGCACCGTCTTGTCCTCGGTCAGCGGTGGCTCCTGCATCAGGATGCCCACGCTCTTACCCTTGGCGAGCATGGCGTCGCCGTTGTCGGGGCGCAGCATGCCGGCCATCAGCCTGAGCATGGTCGACTTGCCGGCCCCGTTGGGGCCGACGACTCCGATCTTGGCGCCTTCGAAGAACGACAGCGTCACGTTGTCGAGCACGAGCTTCTCGCCCAGCTTCTTGCGCACGTTGTGCATGGTGAACACGAATTCAGGCATGAGGTTCTTCCGTTCGGTGTGCGAGGGGCCGTACGGGTGCGCTCGGTCGCACTCCACAGGCGGCTCAAGTATGCCAGCCGAACGGGCGGACGCTTCGTCGCAGTCGCCCGCGTGGGCGACTCAGCTCGCCGCGTCGAGAACGGAGCGCATCGCGCGCCCCAGACACTCGAAATCGCCGGGGGAGATGGGGTCGACCAGCGTCCGCCTGACCGACTCGACATGGAAGGGGGCTGCCAGCTTCAGCAAGCGGTAACCGGCGGGGGTCATGACCGCGATCACCCCTCGGCGATCGGACGGGCAGGCCGTTCGGCACACGAACCCCTTGCGTTCCATCCGGCTGATCGTGTGGGTGAGCCGGGAGCGGGACTGGCGTGCCTGCGCGGCTAGGTCGGACATCCGCAACTGGTGCTCAGGCGACTCGGAAAGCCGGACCAGGATCTCGTATTCGCCGAGATCCAGGCCGAACGGACGCAGTTCGTCTTCCAGTCGCTGGTTGATGTGGGCGATCCCGTCCAGAAAGGCGCGCCAAATCAGCTGTTGTTCGGCGCTCAGCCATCTCGGCTCGGTCATCATGCGTTCTGGAAGGTTCCCCACGCACCCAGTTTATCGCCAACAAGTTTAGGATTCAACTTGATTGGCCGGTGGGGGGTGTGGCTGGGTGGTCCACGGTCGGGGTTGGCTTGATCTCGGTCCCCGGTCAGCAGGCCGCCGGGGATTCCGGGGCCACTCCTACCCGTCGCCAGTCCGGCACACCTAGACTGCCATCACCTGTCATCAATGACGCGCATGGAGGCCATCAGAATGTCCGTGGTTGATGAACTTCTGTCCGGAAAGCCGACCACCGTGGGTGGCGTCCTCGCCTGGCGCGCCGGGCTGACTCCGTCGAAGGAGGCATTCCGCTTTCCGGCTCCGGACGGCTCATGGACCTCGATCGACTGGCAGGAGACGCAGCGCCGGGTTCAGGTGCTCGCGGCCGGCCTGCTGTCGCTCGGACTGCAACACGAGCAGCGAGTCGTGATCGCTGCCAGCACCCGCATCGAGTGGATCCTCGCGGACCTGGCCATCAATCTCGCTGGTGGCGCCACCACAACGATCTACCCGAACACCCAGGGCGCCGACTTCGACTACATCGTGAGCCATTCCGGTGCTGTGATCATGTTCGCCGAGAACGACGTCCAGGCCGACAAACTGACATCCAGCCAGGGTGCCGGCGCTGCGGTGCACCGGGTGATCCTGATGGACGGCGACGGCGACGGTGAGCGCGTGTTGTCGTGGGCTGAGTTCACTCGGCGGGGAGTTGCGGCGCTGCAGGACAATCCCCAGGAGCTTGACCAGGCTGCTGCAGCCGTCACCGGTGACACCCTGGCGACCCTGATCTACACCTCGGGAACGACCGGGTTGCCCAAGGGCGTCGAACTCGTCCATCGCAGCTGGGCGTACGAGGGGTACGCGGTCGACACCTTGGACATCATCGACCAAGACTCCGTGCAGTACCTCTGGCTGCCGCTCTCGCACGTGTTCGGCAAGGCTCTGGTGGCCGTCCAACTCGCCATCGGGTTCGCCTCCGCGGTGGATGGCCGGGTCGACCGGATCGTCCCCGGCCTTGGCGAGGTCAAGCCTGACTTCATGTGCGGCGCCCCGCGCATCTTCGAGAAGGTCCGCGCGGCTGTCATGCTTGCCTCCCCCAGCGGGGGCGTGAAGGGACGAATCGCCCGCTGGGCCTTCGCGGTCGGCCGGGCCAGTCGCGAGTACCGCCTCGCCGGTCGGCCCATGCCGCCGGCGATGAGGGTCGCCTACCAGCTTGCCGATCGTCTGGTCTTCAGCAAACTCAAGGACAGGGTGGGCGGCAACATCAGGTTCTTCGTCTCCGGCTCGGCGAAACTCAGCGCCCAGGTGCAGGCGTGGTTCTATTCGGCTGGACTGCTGGTCGTGGAGGGCTACGGCCTCACCGAGACCAGCGCGGTGGCCTCGGTCAACCTGCCCGCCAAGCCAAGGTTCGGGACGGTGGGCCCGGCGCTCCCGGGCACCGAGATCCGCATCGCCGCCGACGGGGAAGTGCTCATCAAGGGCCCCGGGGTGATGCGCGGGTACCACAACGACCCGGAACAGACCGCCGAGGCCATCGTCGACGGCTGGTTCCACACCGGCGACATCGGGAAGCTCGATTCCGACGGTTACCTCACCATCACGGACCGCAAGAAGGACCTCATGAAGACCTCCGGGGGTAAGTACGTCGCCCCCGTGAAGGTCGAGACGGTGATCTCGGCGACCATTCCGTACGTCTCGCAGGCCGTCGCGGTCGGCGATGGGCGCAAGTACATCTCGGCGCTGCTCACCATGGACCGCGACAATCTCGCGAAGTGGGCTGCGCGGCACAACCTGAGCGACCTCAGTCACGAAGAACTCACCCAGCATCCCGACTTCCGGCGCACCATTGAGCGGTTCATGAACTCCGCCAACGCCAAGCTTGAGCGGTGGGAAACCGTGAAGCGGTTCGCGATCCTGCCCACCGAGTTCAGCGTGGACGACGGTGGCGTGACTCCCAACATGAAGGTTCGCCGGACCATCGTGGCGCAGCGGTTCGCCGACGTGGTGGATGGGCTCTACCCCGACGAAGCGAACGAAGCCGAGTGAGTAGCTTCGTCGCCGAGGTTCCGCTGCGGTGGGTGGATCTTGATGCCCAAGGGCATGTGAACAACGCCCTCGTCATCGATTATCTCCAAGAGGCCCGCGTGGCCTTCCTGCTCTCCGGCGTCAACGCACACCTGCTCGGCACCTCGGCTGTGGTGGTCTCCCACGCCGTCGAGTTCCTGCGTCCCATCGAATACACGGTGGAACCCGTGGCAGTCGAGGTGAGTGTCTGTGAGGTCGGTGCCGCACGGTACGGGGTCGCCTACGAGGTCCGTCAGGCGGGGGCGGTCATGGCCCGGGCGCGGACGGGCATGTGCGTCTTCGATTTCGCCGCCAATCGCCCGCGACGGCTGACGACCCAGGAGCGCGGCTGGTTCGCCAGCCGGCAGCAGGACAGCGAGCCGCTCCGGCCACTGGCACAGTTCCGGGTGGGGGAGGCCGCGCACAGCCACGAGTTGTCCGTCCGCTGGTCGGATCTGGACTCCTACGGCCACGTCAACAACGTCAAGCTCTTCGACTACCTCGCCGAGGCCCGGATCCGGATGAACCCGGGATACCCCGAACTCACCCGGATGCACCATGCTGCCGCGGCGGATCTCAGGTGGATGGTCGTGCGCCAGGACGTGGAGTACCGCGGCCAGATCACCCATCGGCTCGAGCCCTACCTGGTTCGGACCGCTTACGCCTCGCTCGGCCGCACCTCGATGACGCTGGTCGCCCAAGTCGAGGATCCGCTGGCGCCGGGCACGGTGGTGGGTAGGGCTCAGACGGTTCTGGTCTGCGGGGACGCGACCGGACGGCCCGTCCCTATCCCCGAGGAAATCGCTCAGGGGGCAGCGGTCTGGCCCGCGGTGCCGCTGAACTGAGCCCTCAAGCGGACGGACGCTGGTAGTCCGAGGACTTGCGGACGATCAGGTCCGGCGGGAACACCGTCTGGGTCGTCCCGTTGGGGTCGGTCAGCAGCAGATCTGCCGCTGCCCAGCCGATCTGCCGCATCGGCTGCCGCACGGACGTGAGTGGAGTCATGAGTTCCGAAGCCCAGTACAGGTCGTCGTACCCCACCACCGCCACCTCCTGGGGGATGCGGATGCCCCGCGTCCGCAATGCTCGGATCGCGCCGAGCGCCACGATGTCGTTGATGCAGAACGCGGCAGTGGGCCTGGGTTCAGGGCCGTCGAGTTGGCTGAGAATGGCGCGTTCGCCCTCGATGGCCGTGGGTTGTGGCAGGTTGACCACCCGCAGGACCTCCGCAGGGTCGAGACCGAAGGCCGCAATGGCCTCGGTTGCCCCGCGCAGCCGGTGCTGCGACTGCTGCAGGTGCTTGTCCGCGCTCAGAAAGACGATGTGGCGGTGGCCACGCTCCAACAGGTGCTGCAGGGCCAGCCGTCCGCCAGCCACATGGTCGCCGCAGACCGACGCGTGGTCGTCGCTGCGCGAGTCGATCAACACCGAGGGGATGCCGAACGTTGCGAGTTCACGCAGTCGCTCCGCTGTCGACGGGATGGGGGTCAGCAGGAGGCCGCGAACTCCCTGCTCGGCGAACTGCCGCACGAACCGTGCCTCACGCTGCGGGTCCTCATCGGTGCTGCACACCATGAGGGTGTGCCCGTCCAGCGCCAACCGGTCCTCGATGCCACGAGCAATCTCGGTGTAGAAGGGGTTGCGGAGATCCGTCAGGATCGCACCCACTGTGGTGGAGACCCCGGCGCGCAGTTGCCGGGCGGACGCGTTTCGCATGAAGTTCAGTTCGGCCATGGCTGCCTCGACGCGTTGCCTGGTCCGTTCCGTGACAGTCTCGGGTCGATTCAGGACGTTGGAGACGGTTCCCACCGAGACGCCGGCCCGTTGGGCGACGTCCTTCACACTCGCGCGTTGCCTGGTCATTGACGACCCCGTTCGCTCGGTTGGGCCGCAGTCTAGTCGTGAAACGATCCATGGTCGTGACCAAGGCCGTGTGGCGACCAGCGCCGGTGGGCCTCCCCGGGTCAGCGCCGGTAGGTGATGGAGCCTCGCCAGATCGTCGCGACCACCGGATCCGGCAGGTTTCGGCCGTGGTAGGGGTTGTTGCGGGAGCGGGAGGCCGACGCGTCCCGGTCCACGACAGCGCGCGCGGCGGGATCCACCAGCACCAGGTTCGCCGGTTCCCCGACGCTGATCGGACGGCCCTGGCCCGCCAGCTGAGCAAGGCGCGCGGGAGTGGTGGACATCCGCTCCACCAGCGTCGGCCAGTCCATCCGTCCGGTGTTGACCATGACTTCCATCACCACGGCCAAGGCCTGTTCGAGGCCCAGCATGCCGGGCAGCGCGATGTCGAAGGGATGGTCCTTGTCCTGCCGGGCGTGCGGGGCGTGGTCGGTGCCTACCGTGTCGACTGTGCCGTCCGCCAGTGCCTCCCGTAGGGCCTCGAGGTGTTCGGCGGTTCGCAGCGGCGGGTTCACCTTGAACGTGGTGTCGTAGCCCTCGACCAGCGGGGTGTCGAGCAGCAGGTGGTGGGGGGTCGCCTCAGCCGTCACTTTGATCCCGCGACGCTTGGCCCACCGGATCACCTCGATGCTCTCCGCGGTGGACACGTGGCAGACGTGGAGCCGCGAACTGGTGAGCTCAGCCAGTTGCACGTCGCGCGCGACGATGACCGACTCCGCCTGCGACGGCCAGCCCTGCAGGCCAAGCCGGCCGGAGATCTCCGACTCGTGACAGCAGGCTCCCGGCCCGGCGAGTCGCGGATCCTGGGAATGCTGCGCGATCACCCCGCCGAACGGCTTCACGTAGGTCAGGGCGCGACGCATCAGCAGCGAGTCCGACACGCAACGACCGTCGTCGGAGAACAGCCGGACGTGGGCCTTCGATGCTGCCATCAGGCCAAGTTCGGCCAGTTCCGCGCCGGCGAGACCCTTGGTCACAGCCCCGACCGGCACGACCTGGCAATGCCCGTCCCGTTCGCCGAGGCTGGCGACGTACTCGGCGGCCTCGGCGGTGTCGGTGACAGGATCGGTGTTCGCCATGGCGTGCACGCAGGTGAAGCCGCCGCGCGCCGCAGCGCGCGTCCCGGAGTCGACGGTCTCGGCGTCCTCTCGGCCCGGTTCGCGCAGGTGGGTGTGCAGATCGACCAGGCCAGGCAGGGCGAGCAAGCCGTCGGCATCGATGCGCTGGACGCCAACTCCGGCTGACGCCGGGTCACGGAAGACGCCGTCCACGACGTAGAGGTCGCCTCGGGTGCCGTCGGCGGTGGCGGCTCCGGTGATGAGCAGCGGTGTCACGCGATCTCCCCTTCGTCCGATCCACCGAGCAGGTGGTAGAGCACGCTCATCCGCACAGCGACGCCGGCCGCGACCTGGTCGAGCACGAGTGAGTTCGCCGCATCCGCGGCTTCGCTGGAGATCTCCACGCCGCGGTTCATCGGCCCGGGATGGCAGATGGCGGCACCGGGCTTGAGCCGCTCGAGGCGCTCCAGGGTGAGGCCGTAGCCCTCGGCGTACTCCCTGGCCGTGGGGAAGAAGCCCCCGGCCATGCGCTCACGTTGCACTCGGAGCATCATCGCCACATCAACGCTGTCGACCACGCTGTCGAAGTCGCTGGTCACCTGGCAGCCCCAGGATTCGACCCCGGGGGGCAACAGGGTCGGGGGTGCGACGAGGACGATCTCGGCGCCCAACGTGCGCTGCAGCAGGACGTTGCTGCGCACCACGCG
>CAYUWV010000024.1:0-20541 GCA_964448385.1 uncultured Propionibacteriaceae bacterium
CACCACGGGTTCAGCGACGACGGGTGCAGCGACCGCGGATTCAGGGACGACGGGTGCAGCGACCGCGGATTCAGGGACGACGGGTTGGCCTTCGCTGGGCGAAAGCCCGGGGAGAACCGTGCTGGGGCTCGGTTCTGGGGGTGTCAGGTCAACGCCAGCATCGGGTGTCGCCGCACTGCCGCCGAGGCCTTCGAAGTACGCCGCCCACGAGGCATCCACCGAGTCGCGATCAGCGAGGTACTGCTGGTGCAGTTCTTCGATGAGCCAGTCATTAGCTCCGAAGTCGGTCGCGGGTTCGCCTGGTGTCACGTCCTGGGGCGTCAGAGCCACAATCGTCTTCTTCCTTGTGCACGCTGCTTTGTCGGCTTCTCGCATGCTACTCACCCGGCGCGGCCTTTGAACGTTCCAGGGTCGAGAACCTGGGATCGCGTTGGGGTCGATGACAGGGTCGTGCGACCCGAGCTACTCCCGAGCATCGTCACCAGAACGAAGGCCCGTAGTCAGGACTGCTGTCTGACCACGGGCCGTGCGTGGCGCCCCCGGCGCGATTCGAACGCGCGCTCCCGCCTCCGGAGGGCGGTGCTCTATCCCCTGAGCTACGGGGGCCAGGCTCGGGGATTGCCCTGAGCCTCGGCAACTGTAGCAAAGTCCGGCTGATCTGGTCTGCCCGGCGCTGCCGGAGGTCCCATGGCGAGGCTCGGATGGCTGACGGAGCGCAACCTCTGGCACAGTACCGGGCATGACCCACATGCACGTCGCGGGCTCGATCCACGCCGACGCCACGTCTCACGCACCGATGTGGTTGACCCGTCCGGATGACGTGAACGCCTTGACCGCCAAGCTGTGGAGTTCGGGGGTCACTCGGGAGTCGGACGGTGTGATATCGGTGGCGGGCATTCGTGTCACGGATCTCGCCGACGAGGTAGGCACTCCGGCTTACGTGATTGACGAGGTCGACTTGCGGGAACGCGCCAGCGCGTGGCGCGAGGCTTTCCGCGGCTGGACGGTCTACTACGCCGGCAAGTCGTTCCTGTGCACAACGGTCGCCCGCTGGATCGCCGAGGAGGGACTCAACCTTGATGTCTGCTCGCTCGGAGAACTCACCGTTGCCCTGCGCGCCGGTGTCGATCCCGTCACCATTGCCATGCACGGCAACAACAAGAGCATTCCCGAACTACGCCTGGGCCTGACCGCAGGCGTCGGACGGATCGTCGTCGACTCGGCGGACGAGATCGCCCGACTCGAGCGGCTCTGCGCGGAATTGGACGTCACTGCCCAGGTGATGGTTCGGGTGACCACTGGCGTTGAGGCGCACACCCACGAGTACATCGCCACCGCGCATGAGGACCAGAAGTTCGGCTTCTCGATCCTCAACGGCCAAGCCTTGGTCGCGCTGGTGCGCTGTTTCCGCAGCCCGCGGCTGAACCTGCTGGGGATCCATTCCCACATCGGATCGCAGATCTTCGACACCAACGGCTTTGAAGTTGCCGCCAGGCGCACCCTGCAACTGCTGGCACAGTTCAAAGAGGCCACCGGTGTCGAACTGCGGGAACTCGACCTGGGTGGCGGCTTTGGCATCGCTTACACCAAGGAGGACGATCCCGCGTCAGCCGAGGAGCTCGCCATCGGCCTGCGTCAGATCATCGCCCACGAGTGCCGCGTTGCGGGGCTGACCGAGCCTGCTATCTCCATCGAACCGGGCCGGGCGATCGTGGGGCCGGCCGGCCTCGCGCTGTACCGCGTCGGCACTGTGAAGTCAGTCCAGATCGGCGGGGGGTTGACGCGTCGCTACATTTCGGTGGACGGCGGCATGAGCGACAACATCCGTCCGGCGCTCTATGCGGCGGAGTACTCGGCGGCGCTGGCTTCGCGGGCGTCTCAAGCCGAGCCGGTGGTGTCCCGGGTCGTGGGCCTCCACTGCGAGGGGGGCGACATCCTGGTGCGCGACGAATTCCTCCCTGCGGACGTCCGGCCTGGCGACCTCCTGGCGGTGCCCGCTTCGGGGGCGTACAGCCGATCGATGGCGAGCAACTACAATCACACTCCGCGGCCCCCGGTCGTCTCCGTGCGGGACGGTCGGATCACGACCCTGATCCGCCGCGAAACCCTGGACGATCTGCTGGCCCTCGACGCCGGCGCTGGCGAATGAAGGATGCGATGACGACATCAGCCCCGCTCAAGGTCGCGCTGCTCGGCTGCGGCGTGGTGGGCTCTCAGGTGGCCAGGCTGCTGATCACCCATTCCGAGGACTTCCGCGCCCGGGTTGGCCGTCCGCTTGAGCTCGTGGGCATCGCCGTGCGTGATGCGACGAAGCAACGCCCGGGCATTGATGCAGCTCTGTTCACCACCGACGCACGTTCGCTGGTGAGTCGGGGTGACCTTGATGTGGTGATCGAGGTGGTGGGCGGCATCGAGCCTGCCCGGAGCCTGATCCTCGCTGCGATCGCAGCTGGCGCCTCCGTGGTGACCGCGAACAAGGCCCTGCTCGCCGAGGACGGCGGGACCATCTACGCGGCTGCCGAAGCTGCCGGGGTCGACGTCTATTACGAAGCAGCCGTGGCGGGGGCCATCCCGATCATCCGTCCACTGCGTGAATCGTTGGTCGGCGACGAGGTGACCGCGGTGAAAGGCATCGTGAACGGCACCACGAACTTCATCCTCGACAAGATGCACACCGACGCCGCGGGGTTCGCCGAAGTTCTCGCCGAAGCGCAGGCGCTGGGGTTCGCCGAGGCAGACCCCACCGCGGACGTCGAGGGCTTCGATGCTGCGGCGAAAGCTGCGATCCTGGCGTCGTTGGCTTTCCACACCCGCGTCCGCCTCTCCGACGTGGATCGTGAGGGCATCACCGCCATCTCACCCGAGGACATCGCCGCTGCCCAAGACATGGGGTGCGTGATCAAGCTCCTAGCCAACTGCGCGTTGAGCGCTGACGGCACCATCGCTGTCGGCGTGCACCCGACCATGGTGCCGTTGAGCCATCCGCTCGCCGCGATCCCGGGGGCCAACAACGCGGTGGTCATCGAATCGCGGTACGCCGGTCGCCTGATGTTCATGGGACCCGGCGCTGGAGGCTCGCCCACAGCGTCGGCCGTTCTGGGTGACTTGGTGACCGCCGCCCGCAACCGGGCTCGCGGCGCCTTGGGACCGGGGGAGTCGATCTACTCGGCGCGCGGGATCACGCCGGCCTCCCAGGTCTCCTCGCGCTATTACGTCTCCCTGGTCGTCCGGGACGAGCCCGGGGTGCTGGCTCAGGTTGCCGCGAGCTTCGCCGCCAACGGCATTTCGCTGAAGGCCGTCCGTCAGGACGGCGACGTCGTCGAATCACGCGCCCATCTGGGCGTGATGACCCACGCGGCCACCCATGCGCAACTACTGGCGACACTGGCTGATCTCGAGGCGATGCCGCACGTCGAACGAGGCGTGAAACTGATGCGGGTGGAGGCGGCCTGATGCACCTCGCCTGCCTGGATCTCGAGGGCGTGCTGGTTCCGGAGATTTGGATCAACGTCGCCCAGCGCACCGGCATTGAGGAACTCCGGCTGACGACGCGGGATCTGCCAGACTACGGCGAACTGATGCGGCATCGCCTGGCGATCCTGGACGCCAATGGCATCGGCCTGCCCATGATCCAGAAGGTGATTCGTGGTATGGGCCCCCTGCCGGGTGCCGCCGACTTCCTCGACTGGCTGCGCCGGCGGGCCCAGGTGGTCATCTTGTCCGACACCTTCTATGAGTTCGCCATGCCGTTGATGGCTCAGCTGGGCTACCCAGCCCTGCTCTGCCACCGGCTCGAGGTGGTCGATGACCGCATCGTCGGTTATCGGCTGCGCCAAGAGGATTCGAAGCGAGCGGCGGTCAAGGCATTCCACAGTCTGAACTACCGGGTGGTGGCGGCGGGTGATTCCTACAACGACACCGGAATGCTCAGTGAGGCTGAAGCGGGCATCCTGATCAACCCCCCGGTCAACGTCGTGGCGGACTTCCCGCAGTTCCCGGTCGCCCACACCTACGACGAGTTGCGCGAAGCCTTCAGGTCTGCGCTGAGCGCGTTGGATTGAGCGTCCCGCGAGCGGCGGTGCTATCGTTGCAGCGTCGCCATGGTGCGCAACGCTCCACAGATCGGGCGTGACGGGGTCTCCGTCGAAGAGTCGATCCCCAACTTTGAGGTTCGACTTCTGGGATCTGGATCAGACACTGTCCCACGCACGTGCACCCACATTCCCCGTGGCTGACTGCCGGGCTCTGGAACATTCCGAAAGGAAATTCGTGACCGACACGATCAATCCGACGTCGGCTTCAACAACACGCAGCGGCGGCCTCGAGAAGATGCTGCTGCCGGACCTGAAGCACCTGGCGTCATCCCTCGGCATCAAGGGTGCCTCCGGCCTGCGCAAGGGCGCGCTGGTCGAGGCGATCCAGAGCGCCCAGAAGGGGCCGGCGCCCGCCGTCGCCATGGCTGTCGGCGACGCCCCGCCAGCACGGCGCAGCCGCCGGGCCGCTCCAGCGGAGGCGGGCCTTCCCACACCCCAAGCCGAACCCACGTCGTCCCAGCCCGAACCCGCCCAACCCGCCACGGCGCCTGAGCGCCCGGACGAAGCAGGCTCCGGTGACGACGTCGCCTCCCGCTTGGAGGCGTTGCGCGCCGAGGGGGGTGGGCGCAATCGTCGCCGTCGCGACGGTGGCCAGACCAACGCTCAGGCACCCACCGAGGTCGTGGAATCGCCACCCGTCATCGTCGAACCCCAACAGCGCCAGCAGCGACTTGATCGGGACAGTGCCGATGACGACTTCGGCCAGGGACGACGGGGACGCCGCCGCCGCAACCGGGACCGCCAGAACCGTCGGCCGACCAGCACCGGGCGCTCCGTTGGTGTCGGGCTGGATCGGATGGAAGCCGAGCCGGTGGTCTCCGAGGATGACGTCGTCGTCGACATCTCGGGAATCCTGGACGTGCTGGACAACTACGCCTTCGTGCGCACCAGCGGCTACCTGCCAGGATCGAACGACGCTTACGTGTCGCTGTCGATGGTGCGCAAGTACGGCCTGCGCAAGGGCGACATCGTCACCGGCGCGATCCGCGCGTCGAAGGACGGGGAACGTCGCGAGAAGTTCAACCCCCTCGTCCGCATCGACACGATCAACGCCGATGTGCCGGAGAAGGCTAAGGACCGCCCCGAGTTCGCCAAGCTGACCCCGCTGTACCCCAACGAGCGTTTCAAGCTCGAAACCACCCCCTTGAACATGACCGGTCGGATCATTGATCTGGTCGCCCCGGTTGGCAAGGGCCAGCGCGGCCTGATCGTGTCGCCGCCGAAGGCTGGAAAGACGCTCGTGATGCAGGCGATCGCCAACGCGATCACCGCCAATCATCCCGAGGTTCACCTCATGGTGGTCCTGGTGGACGAGCGGCCCGAGGAAGTCACCGACTTCGAGCGGACCGTTACCGGTGAGGTGATCGCGTCCACCTTCGACCGTCCCGCGGACGACCACACCACCATCTCGGAACTGGCCATCGAGCGGGCCAAACGCCTGGTCGAAATGGGTCGCGACGTGGTCGTGCTGCTGGACGGCATCACCAGACTCGGGCGGGCGTACAACCTTGCGGCGCCGGCTTCTGGCCGGATCCTGTCTGGCGGTGTTGATTCCGCAGCCCTCTACCCGCCCAAGAAGTTCTTCGGTGCCGCTCGCAACATCGAGAACGGCGGCTCGCTGACCATCCTCGCCACGGCCTTGATCGAGACCGGTTCGAAGATGGACGAGGTGATCTTCGAAGAGTTCAAGGGAACCGGCAACATGGAGTTGCGGCTTCGTCGCGAACTCGCTGACAAGCGGATCTTCCCGGCCATCGACCCGGTTGCTTCCGGCACCCGTCGCGAAGAGATGCTGCTCGGCCGCGAGGAGTTGGCGATCATCTGGAAGCTGCGCCGGGTGTTGTCCTCTCAGGACCCCCAGCAGGGCCTGGAGATGCTGCTGAACCGGATGCGCAAGACCACCAGTAACCGCGAGTTCCTGATGCTGATCTCCAAGACCACCCCGAATCCGGAGTAATCGCCGAGCGGTGGTGCCGAACGATCAATCGGCCTCCTGACTCAGCCCGGCTGGCGGTGCTCGCCGACGCCCAGCTCAGCGACCCCTCGACGCCCTGCGCCCGGTTTGGAATACGCGGCGGACTGAGTCAGAATGGGAGGTCGGTGCCGGTTCACGCACGGGTCCATCCAGCCCACCACACATCAGCGACCCGGCCCGTCACGAGGAGACAACGATGAAGCAAGGGATCCACCCCGACTACAAGGAGACCCAGGTCACCTGTACCTGCGGCAACACCTTCACCACCCGCAGCACTGCGAAGAGCGGCCAGATCCACGCCGAGGTTTGCGCGGCCTGCCATCCGTTCTACACCGGCAAGCAGAAGATCCTCGACACCGGCGGCCGCGTTGCCCGCTTCGAAAAGCGCTACGCCAAGAAGACCGGCAAGTAGCTTTCCACAGCGCCGGGGGACCAGGAGTACTGGTGCCCCGGCGCTGTTGTGCCAGGCAGCACCGTGGGCGATCCAGGAGGAGAGATGTTCGAGGCGGCCGACTCACTGCGGGCGGAGTTCGCTGACCTGGAACGGCAACTCTCCGACCCATCGATTCACGCGGACCTGGCACGCTCCCGCCGGATCGGTCGGCGTTACGCAGAACTGACCCCGATCGTCAAAGGCCTGGAAAGCTACGACGCGCTGCAGGCCGATCTCTCGGCCGCGGTCGAGTTGGCGGCCGAGGACGAGGGCTTCGCCGCGGAGGCGATCACCTTGCAAGCCGCCCTCGACGAGGTCACCGAGCGGTTGACGAAGCTCTTGGCCCCGCGTGACCCCAACGATTCGTCAGACTGCCTGATCGAGATCAAGTCGGGCGAGGGTGGCGAGGAATCCGCCCTGTTCGCCGCCGACCTGTTGCGGATGTACACCAGGTACGCCGAAACCCGGGCCTGGAAGGTCGAGGTCTTGGACGCCCAGGTGACCGACCTCGGTGGCTACAAGAGCGTCACTATCGCCGTCAAGGCCACCTCTCAGGCGGATCCCGATTCGATGCCGTACGGGGTCATGAAGTTTGAGGGCGGCGTGCACCGGGTGCAGCGCGTACCGGTGACCGAATCGCAGGGCCGCGTCCACACCTCCGCCGCCGGTGTGCTGGTGATGCCGGACGTGGAGGACGCCGCGGCGGTCGAGATCAATGATGAGGACCTGCGGATTGACGTCTATCGCTCCTCCGGCCCCGGGGGCCAGGGGGTGAACACCACCGACTCTGCCGTTCGAATCACCCATCTTCCCACTGGCATCGTGGTGTCCTGCCAGAACGAACGGTCCCAGCTGCAGAACAAGGAGCAGGCCCTGCGGATGCTGCGGGCACGCCTGGTCGCCAAGGCCGAGGAGGACGCCGCCAGTGCCGCCTCCGCTGCGCGAAAGACCCAGGTGCGGACGGTGGACCGTTCCGAGCGGATCCGCACCTACAACTATCCGGAGAACCGAATCGCCGATCATCGCATCGGATTCAAGGCCTACAACCTCGACCATGTGTTGGCCGGCGATCTCAGTGCAGTCATCGAGGCGCTGCAGGCCGCCGACCTCGCCGAGCGCCTCGGCGCGATCAGCTGAGGGGGCAACTGGCAGGATGGTGGCATGAGCGAGGTGATCGACGTCCGCGTGGACTGGGTCGCGGCCATCAGCGCGGCGATGGCGGCCATCGCCGCGGGGGAGTGCATCGTGCTGCCCACCGACACTGTCTACGGGATCGGCGCGAATGCGCTGTCGGCGCCGGCCGTCCGCTCCTTGCTGGAGGCCAAGCGCCGCGGCCGGGACATGCCCCCGCCGGTGCTGCTCGCTGAGCCGGCGATGCTGCGCTCGCTGGCTGGCGGACCGCTGGGCGACGTGGAGGCGTTGGCCGAGGCCTTCTGGCCAGGGGCCCTCACGCTCGTGGTGACGTCCCACCCGCATCTGAGGATGGACCTTGGCGACCGGGGCGACACCATCGCGGTCCGCGTGCCGGACCACGCTTTCGCTCGCGAGCTCTTGCGCGCCACCGGACCGCTGGCTGTCAGCAGTGCGAACGTGAGTGGTCAGCCAGCTGCCTGTTCGATTCCTGAGGCGCAGGCTCAGCTGGGTGACTCGGTGAGTGTCTACCTCGACGCGGGTGCCTGCAGTGGCTCGATCCCCTCGACGGTCGTCGACCTGTCCGGGGACACGCCACGGATCCTGCGCGAGGGACGGATCTCGCGTGCGGAACTCGCCACGGTCCTTCCCGGCCTGGCCGACGCGCCTGAGCCGGCTGGGCCGCCCGAGGCAGCGAACGCCATGGAGGGCTGAGCCGGTGCGTGAATACCTGCTGGTACTGCTCGTCGCCGCAGGGGTGACCTACCTGCTCAGCGGGCTGTGCCGGCGCCTTGCTTTCCGGTTCAACGCGGTGGCGATGGTGCGTGACCGGGACGTCCACACCAAGCCCATCCCGTACTTCGGTGGCATCTCAATGCTGTTCGGGTTGGGAGCGGCTTTCCTGGTGGCGACCCAGTTGCCCTGGCTCGGCGACTTCGAGATCGTCCGGCATGACGCGGGCGCCGTGCTGCTCGCGGGTACCCTCATCTGTGCCGTCGGCGTGATCGACGACATGGTCGAACTGAGCGCCCTCGCCAAGATCGCCGGCCAGCTGCTGGCGGCGGGGGTCGCCGTGATGAACGGCGTCAAGGTCTATTGGATCCCGCTGCCGGACACGATCGTCTCCTTGGACGAGAGCGCGAGCATCGCCCTGACGGTGCTGCTCATCTTCGTGGCGGTCAACGCCATCAACCTGATCGACGGCCTGGACGGGCTGGCGGCCGGAGTGGTCGCGATCGGTTCTGGGGCCTTCTTCCTCTACGCCTACCTGCTGTCCTATGAGCTCGAGCTGGTTCGGGCCACCACTTCCAGCCTGGTCACGGTGGCTACCGTCGGAATCTGCCTCGGCTTTCTGCCCTACAACATCCACAAGGCTCGGATGTTCATGGGGGACTCCGGGGCGATGCTGCTCGGATTCTTGATGGCGACGTCAGTGATCAGCCTCACCGGGCAACTCGATCCCTCTCGGCTGGACGCTTCGGGGGCCGGCGTCGTGGCGGCCTACCTACCGGTGCTGCTGCCGTTCGCCGTGCTCGGTTTCCCCCTGCTGGACCTGGTGCTGGCCTACGTGCGCCGGACGTTCCGCGGGCAGATGTGGTACCACCCCGACAAGCAGCACCTGCACCACCGGATGCTCAACCTGGGGCATCCCCACCGCCACGCGGTCAGCCTGTTGTGGCTGTGGTCGGCACTGGTGGCCTTCGGCGTGGTGCTGGTCGGGCTCTATCCCTCCCCTGCGGTCATCGGCGGTCTCGCCGCCGGAGTGCTGTTGGCCGCCGCGCTGACCTGGGGCGTGCCGTGGCGGGCCCGCAGGGCGACGCGGGTCAAGGTCGGGCATGAGTAGCGAACCAAGCCCGAACAACGTTCGCGCCAGGCGCCTGCTGGTCGGCGGGGTTGTCGGCGGGCACCTGGCCGCCCTGCTCAGTGTGGGCGCCTTCCTCATGGCGCGCGGCACGGCGGCCGGCGTTTCGGCGGCGATTGCCGGTGTGGTGGTGCTCGCCTTCTTCACCATCGGCCAGGCCGTTCAGGTGATGGTGGCGGACGCCCCGGCCAAGCGGGTGATGTTCGCGGCCTTGGCGTCCTACGCGATTCGGGTGAGCTTGCTGGGCATCGTCCTGATCCTGGTGCTGGACAACGCCGAGCGGTTCGGCCAGATGGACCCCACAGCCGTGGTCGCAACGACGATCGGCGTTGTCATCGGCTGGTTGGCCGGGGTGTTCCGGGTCTACTCTCGACTCCGATTCCCGATTTACGATTCAACCGAGAGCAGCCCTTCCAAAACTGGTCCGAACAACTGAGCACAGACTCCGATGGCTGCTAGAGTCCCAAGTGCTATGGGGGAACAGGGCGGAATGGATCAGGGTCTCCGCATCATCAGCATCCTGATCTCGGGCCTCCTCTTCTATGGCGGTCTTGGCTGGGTGTTGGACCGCTGGCTTCAGACATCGTGGTGGTTGCCCACCGGTCTGATCGTCGGCGTGATCGCGAGCATCTATCTGGTGATCGTGAAATACGGTAGGTCAGAGTGACCATCAGACAGGAGGATCCATGCTGGGCCTGATCCCGCTGCTGGTTCCCATGGAGGGTGGTGGCGAAGAGCACTCAGGATGGCCACCGGGCGTCCACAGCTTCGACTCTCGCCCCATGTGGCCGGGCGTTCTCCCTGACTGGGTGAACAATCATGCCGTCCAAGCCGTCATCGGGGCCGCCTTGGTGATCGGTTTCTGGCTCTGGATGGCCCGCGGACAGAAGCTGGTCCCGGGCAAGAAGCAGTTCCTGGGCGAGCAGCTGTACAACTTGCTGCGCAACACCATTGCCCGCGACATCCTGGGTCACGACTACCGCAGGTTCCTGCCGTACCTCGTCGCCCTGTTCAGCTTCATCTTCGTGAATAACCTCTTCGGGGAATTCTTCCTGTTCATGTTCCCGACCTTCTCCAAGATCGGCTACCCCTACGGCCTCGCGGCGCTGACGTTCATCCTGTACAACGCCGCCGGGATCTCGAAGTACGGGTTCTTCAACTACATGAAGCGGATGACGCTGCCCGCAGGCGTGCCGTGGCCGCTGTGGTTCCTCATCATCCCGCTCGAGTTCATCTCGAACTTCATCGCCCGCCCGATCACGCTGGCCCTCCGTCTTTTTGCCAACCTCTTCGCAGGGCACCTCGTGATCATGGTGTTCGTCGTCGGTGGCGGCATGCTGTTGCAGTCCGGTATTCCCCTCTACATGGTGGCCGGCGGCGCATCGATCATCTTCAGCTTCGCCATCTTCGCCCTGGAGTTGCTCGTCGGAGCCCTACAGGCCTACATCTTCACTGTCCTGACCGCCCAATACGTCTCCTCGGCCATCGCCGAAGAGCACTGACACACCCACGATCCGCGAGAGCTCTTCAACCCATCCGAAAGGAACCGCACATGCTCCCCATCCTGGAGATCACCATCAACGGCTCGATCAACATGATCGGTTACGCGTTGGCAACCCTCGGCCCGGCGCTTGGCGTGGCGTGGATCTTCGCCTCCGTCATCAACGGCACCGCCCGGCAGCCCGAGGCCCGCGGCGCCATGATGGGTACCGCTTGGATCGGCTTTGCCGTGGTTGAGGCGCTGGCCATCATCGGCATCGCCCTGGCCTTCGTACTGTGATCGCAGCCATGCTGCCTCTCGAAGGGCTCGACCTCGGACCGCTGCTGCCTGAGCATCCGAGTGAAATCCTCGTCGGGATCGTGTTGTTCCTCGTGGTCTGGTTCGTCGTCCAGACCAAGGTTGTGCCGGTCTTCGAGAAGACCTACGCCGAGCGGACCGACGCCATCACCGGCGGGATCGAGAAGGCCGAGGCAGCCCAGCACGAGGCGGCGGCAGCGCTGGCCGAGTACCGGGCGCAGCTTGCCACCGCTCGCGAGGAGGCCGGACGAATCCGCGACGAGGCCAAGAATCAAGCAGCCAGCATTGCTGCCGAGATCAAGGAGCATGCGCAGGCAGAATCTGCGCGGATGATCGCGACGGCCAAGGCCCAGATCGAAGCTGAACGGGCCCAGGTGGTGCATCAGTTGCGCGCCGAGGTCGGTGGCCTGGCCACCCAGCTGGCCGGGCGGATCGTCGGCGAATCGCTCGAGGACGATGAGCGGGCCCGTCGGAGCGTGGAGCGCTTCATCGCCGACCTCGAGGCCCAGACGGAGACGGAATCGGTATGAACGCGGCCACGAACGCCCGCCTGTCAGAGCTGGACGGTTCCCTGGACGCCCAGGAACTGAGCCCTGCGCTTGCTGACGAGTTGTTCGCGGTGGTGGACCTGCTCAGCGCCCAGGCATCCCTGCGCAATGCGATGTCGGATCCGACGGCGCCGGACTCGGCGCGGCGGAGTCTGGCCGCCGGCGTGCTGACCGGGAGGGTGTCGCAGCCGGCCACCACGGTGGTTGCTGCGGCCGCAGGGCTGAACTGGGGAAGCGGTGCCGGGCTTGGTGCCGCCCTGGAGCGTCAAGCTGTTCGTACCTTGATTGGCCTCGCCCAGAGCGCCGGGCAACTCGACGTGCTGGAAGACGAGTTGTTCCGGTTCGCCCGGATCGTGGACGCCGACCCGGCGTTGCGGACGGCGATCGCCGATCGCTCGGCGCCGCTGGCCGACCGGCAGCAGATCGTGTCCGATCTGCTGGGGAGCAGAGTGCTGCCCACCTCCTTGGCGCTGGCGCGTCGTGCGGTCGCTGCGGAGTACCGGACCTTCGACCTCACCATCGAGGCCTATCTGACTCGAGCCGCCGAGGCACGGCAGCGTGCCATCGCCAGGGTCACCGTTGCCCGCCCCCTGACCGAGGAGCAGGCACAACGGTTGAAGAAGGCGCTGAGTACCCAGGTCGGACGAGAAGTCGTCTTGCAGGTCGTCGTTGATCCTGCAGTGATGGGGGGCGTCCGCGTCCAGGTGGGGGACGAAGTGATCGACGGCACCGTTTCCAACCGGCTGGCTTCAGCCGAGCGACAACTGAACTAACCCGACATACTCCGGTCGGGATCCCCGACCACCCGAACGACTACGAGAGACAAAGGTGCGTAGATGGCCGAACTGACGATTCGTCCCGAAGAGATCCGGGATGCGCTCGACCGTTTTGTGTCCAACTTCAACCCCGAGACCGCCACTCGCGATGAGGTCGGCAAGGTGGTCACCTCCGGAGACGGCATCGCGCGTGTAGAAGGTCTCCCTTCGGCGATGGCGAACGAATTGCTGGAATTCGAAAATGGCACTCTGGGCATTGCGTTGAACCTCGACGTCCGTGAAATCGGCGTCGTGGTGTTGGGCGAATCCGAGGGGATCGCGGAGAACTCCACGGTGAAGCGCACTGGCGCGGTGCTGAGCGTACCGGTGGGCGACGGCTACCTCGGCCGTGTGGTCGATGCCATGGGCATTCCGATCGACGGCCTGGGCGACCTCAAGAACATCGACGGTCAGCGCGCCCTAGAACTCCAGGCCGCCGGCGTGATGGACCGCCAGAGCGTCAAGGAACCCCTGCAGACCGGCATCAAGGCCATCGACGCGATGACCCCGATCGGCCGCGGCCAGCGTCAGTTGATCATCGGCGACCGCAAGACCGGCAAGACCGCGATCGCCATTGACACCATCATCAACCAGCGCGCCGCGTGGGCGACCGGTGACCCCAAACAGCAGGTCCGCTGCATCTACGTCGCCATTGGCCAGAAGGGTTCCACCATCGCCTCACTGCACTCGGTGCTTGAGGATGCCGGGGCGATGGAGTACACGACGATCGTGCATTCACCCGCCTCCGACCCCGCTGGCTACAAGTACATCGCGCCCTACACCGGCTCGGCCATCGGCCAGCACTGGATGTACGCGGGCAAACACGTCCTGATCGTTTTCGACGACCTGACCAAGCAGGCGGAGGCCTACCGTTCGATGTCGTTGCTGCTGCGTCGTCCCCCGGGACGCGAGGCCTACCCCGGTGACGTCTTCTACCTGCACAGCCGCCTGCTGGAGCGCTGCGCGAAGCTGTCGGACGAGTTGGGGGCAGGCTCGATGACGGGCCTGCCGATCATCGAAACCAAGGCCAACGACGTTTCTGCCTACATTCCGACCAACGTGATCTCCATCACCGATGGTCAGATCTTCCTGCAATCGGACCTGTTCAACGCCAACCAGCGTCCGGCGATCGACGTCGGCATCTCCGTCTCTCGAGTCGGGGGCGACGCACAGATCAAGGCCATGAAGAAGGTGGCCGGCACGCTCAAGATCGGCTTGGCCCAGTTCCGCGACATGCAGGCCTTCGCGATGTTCGCCTCGGATCTGGACGCCGTGTCGCGTCGGCAGTTGGACCGCGGGCAGCGGCTGGTCGAGTTGTTGCGTCAGCCGCAGTACCGACCGTTCCCGGTCGCGGACCAGGTCATCAGCGTCTGGGCTGGGACGAATGGCTACCTCGACGACGTGCCGGTCTCAGATGTGCTCCGTTTCGAGAGTGAGTTGCTGGAGTACATCAAGCACAACACCAGCATCATTTCGACGATCGCAACGACGGGCGCGTGGGACGACGACACCGCCACCGCCGTCGGAAGGGCCATCGACAACTTCAAGCTCACCTTCACCACGGGCGACGGACACCCACTGGTGGTGGGGGACCCGCCGACTGTGGCGATTGAGAACAAGGATGTGGAGCACGAGCAAATTGTCGTGAGCAAGAGGCGCTGAGCGATGGCGGCCAGCCTTCGGGAGCTTCGTCAGCGACGACAGTCGGTGACCGCGACCAAGAAGATCACCAAAGCGATGGAGTTGATCGCCTCCTCGCGTGTCATCAAGGCGCAGCAGGCCGCAGCGCGCGCCCTGCCCTTCACCCGCGAGCTGAACCGGGCAGTCTCCGCGGTGGCGGAGTACTCCCGCCTCGACCATCCGCTGACCAAGGAGATGGACCAGACGCACGTCAAGCGCGCAGCGGTGTTCTTCATCACCTCCGACCGGGGTATGAACGGCGCCTACTCCTCCAATGCCATCAAGACGGCTGCCCGGGTGGTTCAGCGGATGCGCGACGAGGGTACCGAACCCGTTCGGTACATCGTCGGAAGAAAGGGCATCAACTACGTCAACTTCCGTGGCCTGCCCATCCAGGCGAGCTGGGACGGGTTCTCTGATGCCCCGACTTACGATCGTGCGGTGGAGATCGCCGATCAGTTGGTGGCGGACTTCCTCTTGCCCACCGAAGAGGGCGGGGTGGACGCCATCTATGCCGTGTACACCCGGATGGAGTCCATGATCAGCCAAACGCCTAGGGTCCGCCGACTGCTTCCCTTGGAGGTTGTCGCGGGCGTCAGGGACGTCGGCGAGCACGACTTGGTTCCGCTCTACGAGTTCGAGCCCGATCCCGAGACGGTGCTGGACCAGTTGCTGCCGCTCTACCTTCGCAGCCGGATCTGGTTCTACCTGCTGCAGTCGGCGGCGTCCCAACTCGCCAGCCAGCAGCGCGCCATGAAGTCGGCGACCGACAACGCGCAGCAACTGATCGAGCGCCTCACCCGCGAGGCGAATCAGGCCCGTCAGGCCGAGATCACCCAGGAAATCAGCGAAATCGTCGGCGGCGCAAGCGCGCTCGCCGAGCAGAACTAGGCAGCGAGAAGGACTGACATGACCGTCACCATCGACACCCCACAGGCCGAGGCGACCACAGGGGTCGGCCGGGTCGCCAGAGTCATCGGACCCGTGGTGGACATTGAATTCGCCGCCGACCAGATGCCGGGCATCTACAACGCGCTGCTGATCGACATCGAGGGCGACGAAGGCACCCGCACCATCACGGCAGAGGTGGCCCTGCACGTCGGCGACAATATCGTTCGCGCCATCTCGCTGAAGCCCACTGACGGCATGCGACGCGGTACCGTCGTCCGCGACACTGGGGCGCCGATCTCCGTTCCCGTGGGTGATGTCACCAAAGGTCGGGTCTGGAACGTGACCGGCGAGTGTCTCAACGAGGACATCTCCGGGATTGAGATCGCCGAGCGCTGGCCGATCCACCGCCAAGCCCCGAAGTTCGATGCCCTCGAGCCTCGTACCCAGATGCTGGAGACCGGCATCAAGGTGCTGGACCTGCTCACCCCCTACGTGCAGGGCGGCAAGATCGGCCTGTTCGGTGGCGCCGGCGTGGGCAAGACGGTGCTGATCCAGGAGATGATCTACCGGATCGCCCACGACTTCGGTGGCACCTCGGTCTTCGCCGGCGTCGGCGAGCGTACCCGCGAGGGTAACGACCTGATCCACGAGATGATCGAAGCCGGTGTGTTCAAGGACACCGCCCTCGTTTTCGGCCAGATGGACGAACCGCCGGGCACCCGGTTGCGGGTGGCGCTGTCGGCGCTGACGATGGCCGAGTACTTCCGGGACGTGCAGAACCAGGACGTCCTGCTCTTCATCGACAATATCTTCCGGTTCACCCAAGCCGGGTCCGAGGTGTCGACTCTGCTCGGACGGATGCCCTCGGCAGTGGGGTACCAGCCGAACCTGGCAGACGAGATGGGTCAACTCCAGGAGCGCATCACCTCGACTCGTGGGCACTCGATCACGTCGATGCAGGCGATCTACGTGCCGGCCGACGACTACACCGACCCGGCGCCGGCCACCACCTTCGCCCACTTGGACGCCACCACCGAACTGAGCCGCGAGATCGCCTCCCGTGGCCTGTACCCGGCCGTGGACCCGCTGAGTTCTTCAAGCCGGATTCTCGACCCGCAGTTCATCGGGCAGGAGCACTACGACACCGCCGTGCGGGTGAAGCAAATCCTGCAGCGCAACAAAGAGCTGCAGGACATCATCGCCATCCTCGGTGTCGACGAGTTGAGCGAAGAAGACCGGATCATCGTGGCTCGAGCCCGCCGGATCCAGCAGTTCCTCAGCCAGAACACCTACATGGCCGAGAAGTTCACCAACGTGCCCGGCTCCACCGTCCCGTTGGCCGACACGATCTCGTCCTTCAAGATGATCTGTGAGGGTGAGGTCGACCACATCGCCGAACAGGCGTTCTTCAATGTGGGCGGCATGGACATGGTCTTGGAGAACTGGGCGAAGATCCAGAAGGAAAACTGACGATGGCTGACCGCGTCCGCGTCGAGGTCGTCGCCGCCGCAGGAGTCGCCTGGGAGGGCGATGCCCTGTCGGTGATCGTGCGCACGACGGAAGGCGATGTGGGCATCCTCCCCAACCACGAGCCGTTCTTGGCGGCGATGGTGCCGTGTGCTGCCGAAGTGCTCACGGTGGACGGACGGCGCGAAATCCTTGCGGTCGACGAAGGTTTTGTCTCGGTGGCGGACAACCGTGTCGCGCTGCTCAGCCAATACGCCAGGGTCGCGCATGAGATCGACCTCAACGAAGCCGAGCATGAGTTGGCGGCAGCCGAACGCAGGCTCAACCAGGGCGAGGTCGACGAGGAAACCATGCAGCACTTCAGGCGCGCACAGGCCCAGGTGAAGGCCGCCAAACTGGCGAACCAACAGGCCTGAACCCGGCGCCACGGAATCACGACGATGGATTGGCTGCTCGCTACCTGGCTGGTGGCCCTCGTCGTGATCGTCTTTCTGGTGCTGCCGATCTGCTGGCTCATCGTCCGGCGTCGTTGGCTGGCGCGCCGAGGCGGCGTGTTCGACTGTAGCCTGCGCCTGCGGACAACGACTCCGGGCACCGGTTGGGTGCTCGGAGTCGCGCGTTACAGCGAGGACACGCTGGAGTGGTTCTCCGCCTTCTCGCCTGCGCTGCGGCCGCGGCTCACCTTCCCCCGAGCCCAGACGAAGGCCGGCGATCAGCGGACGCCCACCCAGATTGAGTCCGTGCTGCTCTTCGATGACCAGCGCATCATCAGGCTCGAGACGGTGGGGGTCGGATCCTGGGAGTTGTCGATGGCGACGGATTCGCTGACGGGCCTGCTCAGCTGGCTGGAGGCCGCACCTCCGGGTCAGGGGTTTCGGGGCTCCGTGCCGCTCCGGCCTGCTGGCTGACGATGCGGGCGCGCTGCGCCGTGGCCGATGGGTCGTGGGTCTCCCGGTCCCTGCCCGGCACCCACAGGGTTTCACCTGCCTCCTGGGTGGTTGCCCTCGCCAGGATGAAGAGTAGGTCGCTGAGCCGGTTCAGATAGGTGATGGCCAACAGGTTCACGCCGCCGGGCGTCGTCGGGCCGGCGGGATCAGTCCCATAGGTCTCCACTGCCCGCCAGGCCGCCCGCTCAGCGCGCCGGACCACGCTTCTGGCCTGCTGGAGCAGGGCTGAGGTGAAGGTGCCTCCAGGCAGGATGAAGGACCGCAGGGAAGGCAGGGGCGCAGAGAACTCGTCGCACCAGGCTTCGAGTCGATCGATACTGGGCTGGACGATGCGTAGCGGCTCGTACGGTGGATCCAGGGCCAAGGGGTTCGACAGGTCAGCACCAGCGTCGAAGAGCTCGTTCTGAATCAGGAGCAGTACCGAGCGGATGCCCTCGGGGAGGTCCGGCTGCGTGACGACGAGGCCCAGGATCGTGTTGGCTTCATCGGTCGTCCCGTACGCCTCGATCCTCGGGTCGGTTTTTGGGACTTCGGCCATGTCCGAGAGCCGCGTCGTGCCGGCATCGCCCGTGCGGGTGTAGATCCTGGTGAGGTTGACCATGCCGCCAATCTAGTGGGCCACGGCCGCGAGCTCCCGCAGCGCCGCGACCACGGCGGATGGGTTGTCGGCTTGGACCCAGTGCCCAGCATTGGCCACCACGATCCGCCGGACGTAGGGGAAGTGCTCCTGCATCGCCGCCTCATGTTCTGGACGGACGTAGCTGGAGCCCTCGCCGCTGAGCCAGAAGACGGGCCCGGTGTACGTGACTGGACCGGGGTCTGGCCACGCCCGGATGGTCTCCAGGCTGTTGCCCAGAAGCTCCAGGTTCGGTTGCCAGTGCCAACTCGGCTTGCGGCGGAGGTTTTGCAGCAGGAATCCCCGGACATCCGCGTCGGGGACGCTCTGCGCCAGAGCTGCGTCGGCCTGGGCGCGATCGTGGAGGCTGCTCAGGTCGAGGGACTGCATCGCCTCGAAGAGCGGCATGAAGCCTTCGACGGCCGCGGAGTCGGCTGGCGAGATGTCGATCACGGCGAGACCGGACACCAGCCAGGGGTACTTCAATGCCAGCAGCATCGCGACCTTGCCCCCCAGGGAATGGCCTACCACGATGAGGCGAGCGGCCGAGCCGAGGCGCTCCCCGATCTTCTCGGCGACCAGGTCCGCGATCGTCGGGTAGTCGAAGGTCCGCGTCCAGCCGCTGCCAGCATGGTTGGGCAGGTCGACCAAGACACTGGGGAAATCAGAATCCGCCAGCTCGGAGGCGACCTGCGTCCAGTTCCGTCCGCGTCCGAAGAGTCCATGGAGGAAGATGAACCGCGGCCGGCCCGATCCGATCAACTCGGTGTGCAACCGTGTCATCAATCACCGAGCCCGGTTCCAGCAGGCGGTGTGCCAGTGCCGCCGCTCTTCGACGGCCGAGGAGGATCCGATGCTCGCTTCCCGTGGCCAGGCGACAACGTGTGCGGTCCTGGGGGTGATGGTGTTCTGGCAGCCGGGGCAGATGTAAGGCTTGGCCGCTGAATCAGCCGGCATCGATTGGACCATCCAGGCGGACTCACCGCGCTCCTCGAGGCGAGCGAAGGCGCCGCTCGACAAGGGCCGCCCAGGACGCAGGTGTTTCGATGGTCGCTTGGGCATGAGTTCAGCCTAGCCGTGCCGCTGGGCTATGTTGGCCGGGTGCGTTTGTTGATCGCCCAGTGCCAGGTGGACTATGCCGGACGCCTGAGCGCCCACCTCCCGATGGCCACGAGACTCATCATGGTCAAGGCGGACGGCTCGGTGTCGGTTCACGCCGACGACCGGGCCTACAAGCCGCTGAACTGGATGAGTGCCCCGTGCACGCTCACCGCCAGCCCGCCGCCGCAGGACGTCGAAGCGGTGGTCGGGGTCGATTCGGAGCTGACCCAGGTGTGGGATGTTCGAAACTCCGCCGGCGACACCCTGCAGATTGCCATCGGTGCGGTGTTCCATGACAGCTCCCACGAACTGGGGGTCGACCCGGGGTTGGTGAAGGACGGCGTCGAAGCCCACCTGCAAGCGTTGTTGGCCCAGCATCCGACCACCTTCGGCGATGGGTGGAGCCTGGTTCAGCGCGAGTACCTCACCCCGATCGGACCGGTGGACCTGCTCTTCCGTGATGCCCGGGGTGCCTACGTGGCCGTGGAGGTGAAGCGACGCGGCGAGATCGATGGCGTGGAGCAGTTGACCCGCTACCTTGCCCTGATGAACGACGACCCGCGGTACACCCCCGTGCGAGGCGTGTTCGCCGCCCAGCAGATCAAGCCGCAGGCGAGGGTACTCGCGGGTACCCGGGGTATCGAGTGCCTCTTGGTTGACTACGACGCACTCCGAGGCCTCGACAACGCCGAGGATCGGCTCTTCTAGCTGGGCTCAGGTGCGGTCCAGATGGGGGACGAGCACCTCGCGGTAGAGCAGGAGCAGGGCAGCCATGGTCGGGATCGCCAAGATCGCGCCGACCAGCCCCAGCAACAGACCACCCGACACGGCCGCAAGGATCACCATTACCCCGGGAACCTGAACTGAGTGAGAGAAGATCCTGGGCTGCACGACGTAGGCGTCGAATTGCTGGTAGGCGAGGAAGAACAGCAGGGTGATGAGCCCCGTGGTCGGTGAGATCGAGAAGGCGACGATGGAGACGATGATCATCGAGATCGTCGTTCCCACCAGCGGCACGAAGGCGAACAGCCCGACGACGACAGCCAAGGCCAGGGAGTACAGGCTGAGCCCGACGGCGTTCAGGAAGATGAAGGCGACGGTGGTGGCCAGCATGACGATCAGGAACATTCCGGAAACGTAGCCACCGACGCGCTTGAACATCTCGTTGGCCAAGTACTTCACGC
>CAYUWV010000025.1:0-20461 GCA_964448385.1 uncultured Propionibacteriaceae bacterium
TCGACGTGACCCTGATCCGGGCCCGGACGCAGAACGACACGATCATCCGCGGTGAGACCGTCGAGGACTCGGGTCCGACCGCACCGGAAGCGGTCATCATCAGGGGCGAACTGGACGCCTGACCCTCACTCGTCGGGCCTGGTCCACGGGTGGAGCCCGATTCACACCTCGGGATTGCGCAGCTCGTCGAGCCGTTCGGC
Organism: uncultured Propionibacteriaceae bacterium; assembly: GCA_964448385.1. Taxonomy (GTDB): domain Bacteria; phylum Actinomycetota; class Actinomycetes; order Propionibacteriales; family Propionibacteriaceae; genus Propionicimonas. The sequence goes on from CAYUWV010000025.1 coordinate 201, forward strand.
CAGCAGGTCTTCCAGCTCTTCGATGGAGCGACGCTCCCGGAGCATGTCCCAGTGGGTACGGGGTGGCTTGGTGGGCTTGACCTCAGGCTGGACGCCGTCGGAGCGTCGGGCCGTCTCGCCGCAGCGGGGGCACTCCCACTCAGTCGGCAGGTCGGCCTCCTCGGCGAACACGATGACGAAGTGATGTTGCTTGGGGCAATCGAAACCGATCTCCTGTCGAGGGGCGAGTTCGATCCCCTGCCCGTCGGCGTGACTCTTCGAGCCGAGGCCCGAACCTCGTAGTGCGCGACTTGCCATCTGCTGCTCCCTCGCTCGTGCGTGCATCCGTCGTCCACTGCCACGGTAGCCGCCTCACGCAACCGATCACATCACCTTGGGCAACTCATTACCGGCGTCCAGGATTCCCTGCCGCACGTTGACACGGGTCAGCAGCAGGCCTCCCACAATGAAGAAGGCGACCAGCGCGACCAGCGCGTAGCGGTACGACTGGGTGACCTGGAAGACGAGGCCGAACACCAGCGTGCCGAGCCAGCTCGTGCCTCGTTCCATCGCCTGATAGAAGCTGAAGTACTCCGCTTCGCGCGCCTTCGGCACCAACTGGCTGTACAGGGACCGCGACAGCGCCTGGGTGCCGCCCATCACCAGCCCGATGGCCGAGCCCAGTACCAGCAGCCAGGCCAGGTTCCCCGCCGGCAGGAAGAACGCGACCACGACCACGACCAGCCAGATCACCAAGCCCAGCAGCACCGTCCGTTTGGCACCGAGCCGGGTGGCGATGCGTCCGAACCCCAGCGCCCCGCCGAAGGCGACGAATTGCGTGAGCAGGAAGGTCGTCATCACCTGCGAGGTGGACATCTGCAACTCACCCGTGGCGAACAGGCTCGACTGGCTGATCACGGTCTGGATGCCGTCGTTGAAGAACAGGTAGGCGACCAGGAACTTCAGCGTGTTCGGGAAGCGCTTGAGATCGCCGAAGGTCGCCGCCAGTTGCGCGAAGGGCCCTGGCCGGGTCAGGTTCGCCCGATCCAGCGGCTCGTCCAAGCCGGTGCGGGGCAGGTTACGCAGCCCGAACACCGGGATGAAGCTGAACCCCGCCCACCACACGCCCGCGGACAACAGGCTCAATCGGATCGCCAGGGAGTAGCTGATCCCCAGGCTCGCGTAGCTGCTCATCAGGGCGAGGTTGAGCGCCAGCAGCAGCCCGCCGCCGAGATAGCCGAACGCCCAGCCGCGACTCGAGATCCGGTCGCGTTCATCGGGTGTCGCGATTCGGCAAAGGATGGAGTCGTAGACCACGAACGAGGCCCCCGCGCACAGGCTTGCGATCACCAGCAGCCAGGCCCCGAAGGCCCAGGCGTCGCCCTGCAGCCAGAACATGGCGGTGGCAGCGGTCGCGCCCGTCCAGGCGAAGCCTCCCAGCCAGCGGTGGGGTGCCGCCGAGCGGTCGACCACGGCCCCGACGAGCACGAGCAGGAAGGCCGAAACCAGGGTGGCGAGCGTGACCACGAAGGGCGCGACAGCCCCCGGCAGGACCGGCAAGAAGCCCAGCAGCCGGACGGGAACGCCGCACACCTCACCCGATGGCAGCCCGGGGCAGGCGGCCTGATTTGCCAGCGCCGTCAGGTACGGACCGATGATCACCGTCGACGTGGTGGTGATGAAGGCCGAGTTCGCCCAGTCGTACCAGTACCACGCTCGCTGCTGGCGAGTGCTCTTCACCGTGTTCCCTCCCATAGTCCCCGTTCGGTCAACACCAGCTTGAGCGCTTCGAGTTGGTCGGTGACCAATCCGTCCACGCCAAGATCGATGAGTTCGCCCATCAGCACCGGGTCGTTCACCGTCCACACGTGGACGTGTAACCCGCAGCGGTGGGCGTGTCTGATCAGTCGCCTGGTCACCAGGGGCAGCCGATCCCCCCAGAACCGCAGCGGGACCTGGAGCACGTCACCGGCCACCCAGGACGCGGAGAGCCGGGGCGCCGCCAGAAAGGTGGCAACACCCCGGTGGCTCAAGCCGGTGGCCACCCGACCCTGGCTCAGCCGCCGGAACTCGGTGATTCGTGGCGTCGAGAACGAACTCACGCAGACTCGTGATTCCGCCGCGTGGCGCACGACGGCCTCGGCGAGTGGCGCCACCGCGCCGGGCGCCTTGAGGTCCAGGTTGAACCTGGCGAGGGGAAACGCCTCGAACAACTCCGCCAGCGTCGGAATCCGCTCACCCCCGTGGACGCGCACCTCAGCGAGTTGCCGTGCGGTGTGCCCACCGATCGGCCCGGTCGCGTCGGTGACGCGATCCAGCAATTCGTCGTGGAAGGCGAACAACACCCCGTCGCTGCTGGCGTGGACGTCGGTCTCCAGGTACCGATAGCCCACCTCGACCGCCCGGGTGAAGGCCGCCAGGGTGTTCTCCGCACCGCCGGCAGGCAGGCTGCCCCCGCGGTGCGCCATCGCCTGGAAGGTGGTGTCGAAGTATGGACGGGACTGGTTCATCGGGCCCAAGTATGGCGGCAGCGGCACCACGATTGGCCCGGCATTGGGCGGGCTGGCCACAATGGGCCAGGTGACCACCATCTTGTCGATCCAGTCCTCGGTCGCCTACGGGCATGTCGGAAACAGCGCCGCGACGTTTCCGCTGATGCGGTTGGGGATCCAGGTGTGGCCGGTCATCACCGTCCATTTCTCGAATCACACCGGCTACGGCGCCTGGCGCGGGCCGCTGCTCGCCGCCTCGGATGTGGCCGACGTCATCCGGGGCATCGACGAGCGCGGCGTGCTGGGATCGGTGGACGCCGTCCTGTCCGGCTACCAGGGCGCCGAGGCGGTCGGCGCCGAGGTGCTCAAGACAGTGGCGCTGGTGAAGCAGCGCAACCCGGCCGCGATCTACTGCTGCGACCCCGTGATGGGGGACGTGGGTCGCGGGTTCTTCGTACGGCCGGGGATCCCGGAGTTCATGCGCGACCAGGTCGTCCCCGCGGCCCAGATCGTGACCCCGAACCACTTCGAACTCGACTTCCTGACCGGACGCGAGACGACGTCGCTGTCGGAGGTGCTGGCGGCCGCCGATGCGCTGCGGGCGATGGGACCCGACGTCGTGGTGGTCACCAGTGCCGTCATTGAAGGGACGGATCCGCAGACGCTCACGATGCTGGCGGTCTCGCCGGCAGGCGCTTGGCAGGTCACCACACCGCGGCTTGAGCGGACCTTCACCGGGTCGGGTGACCTGACCACGGCGGTCTTCCTGGCCCAGTACCTGGCCAGCGGGGGCGACACTCAGGTCGCCCTCGGACGCACCGCGGACGTGGTCTACTCGGTGCTCAAGCACACCACCGATTCCGGCTCCAGCGAACTGGCGCTGGTTGCCGCCCAGGAGCAGATCGTCGCCCCGACGCACCACTTCGAGGTTCGCACGGTGCGTTGAGGGACCCGCTTCAGTCCTTGAACACCTCGATGTGGGCGCCCAGCGCGTTCAACCGGTTGGGGAGGTCCTCGTAGCCGCGGTTGATGACGTAGACGTCACGCAACACGCTGGTGCCTCGCGCAGCCAGTGCCGCGAGCAGGAGGCACACGGCAGGACGCAGCGCCTGTGGGCAGACGATCTCCTGACCGCGCCAACGGGTCGGCCCGCTAATGGAGATCCGGTGGGGGTCGAGCAGTTGGACGTCCGCCCCAAGCTTGTTCAGCTCGACCAGGTGGATCGCCCGGTTCTCGTAGACCCAGTCGTGGATCAGCGTCCGGCCGCTGGCCGCCGCCGCGATGACGGCGAAGAACGGCAGGTTGTCGATGTTCAGTCCGGGGAAGGGGAGCGGGTGGATCTTGTCCGCTGAGGCGCGCAACTCGGACGGCTTGACGGTGATGTCGACCAGCCGGGTCCGCCCGTTGACGGCTGCGTACTCCGGCGAGAGCTCGAAGTTCAAACCCATCTCTTCCAGGATCGCCAGTTCGATCTCCAGGAACTCGATCGGCGAACGTCGAATCGTGAGTTCCGACTTGGTCACGATCGCCGCCGTCAACAGGCTCATCGCCTCGATGGGGTCTTCCGAGGGCGAGAAGGTGATGTCCTCCTCGATCCGGTCCTTGCCGCGCACCTGCAACGTGGTGGTACCGATCCCGGTGATCTCCACGCCCAGTTCCTGGAGGAAGAAGCACAGGTCCTGAACCATGTAGTTCGAGCTCGCGTTGCGGATCGTCGTCAGGGCCGTGGACTGGGCGGCCGCCATCAGCACGTTCTCAGTGACAGTGTCGCCGCGCTCGGTGAGCGTCACCGAGCGGGTCGCGCTCAGGTCCTCAGCCACCTTGGCGTGGTAGTAGCCCTGCGTGGTTCTCACTTGCAGCCCGAAGTGACGCAGGGCCTGCAGGTGGGGCGTCACCGTCCGGGCGCCCAGGTTGCAGCCTCCCGCGTACGGCAGGTCGAAGCTCTCCTCCGCGTGCAGCAGGGGCCCCAGGAACATGATGATGGAACGGGTCCGGCGAGCCGCGGCCACGTTCATGCCGTGCAGGTTCAGCTCGGCGGGTCGGACGATGACCAGGTCGGTCTTGTCGGCGGACCAGGTGGCACTGACGCCGATACTGGTCAGCACCTCGATCAGCCGGTTGACCTCCTCGATCTGGGCGATGCCGCGGATCACCGTCCGGCCATGGTTGATCAGGGCAGCACACATCAACGCGACCGCAGCGTTCTTGGACGACCGCACGTCGATCGCGCCATGCAGGGTGGTGGGGCCCTGGATCCGGAAGTGGGTGGGCCCACTCGGTCCCGCGCTGATCAAGGGGCTCTCCAACGCGGCCGCGATCCGGTTGATCATTTCGAGGCTCAGGTTCTGGCCGCCAGACTCGATCCGGTGGATCGCGCTCTGGCTGGTACCGAGCTCACCGGCCAGCTGTTGTTGGGTGAGGCCACGTTGTTTCCGGGCGTCGCGGATCAAGGTGCCAATACTGGTAGGAAGAAGGTCAGCCACCCCCTGACCATATCTCATATGAGAGATGAACTGCACATCCGTGCCATAACCCGCACGCTACAACGGTGTTCTCCCGCACGCTGCAGCGGTGTTCTACAGTGTGATGCATGACCACACACTTCGACGTTGTCGTGCTCGGCGCAGGGCCCGGCGGTTATGTCGCAGCCATCCGCGCCTCCCAGTTGGGACTGAAAGTAGCCGTCATCGAAAAGCAGTGGTGGGGCGGGGTGTGCCTCAACGTGGGTTGCATCCCGACCAAGGCGCTGTTGCGCAACGCAGAACTCGCCCACGTGTTCACCGCTGAGGCGAAAACCTTCGGCATCGAGGGGCAGGTCACCTTCAACTACGGCACGGCTTTCCAGCGCAGCCGCGCCGTCTCGGACCGGATGGTCAAGGGCGTCCACTTCCTGATGCGCAAGAACAAGATCACCGAGCTCAACGGCTGGGGTTCCTTCGTCGACGCGAAGACGATCACGGTGGCCACCGACTCGGGTCAAGAAACGGTCACGTTCGACCACTGCATCATCGCCGTGGGCGCGACGACCAAGCTGCTCCCCGGCACCCAGCGCACCGGTCGGGTGTTCACCTACGAAGAGCAGATCCTCTCCGACCGGGTGCCCGGCTCGATCGTGATCTGTGGCGCCGGCGCCATCGGAACCGAGTTCGCCTACGTGCTCGCCAACTACGGCGCCAAGGTGACGATCGTTGAATACCTCGACCGGATGGTGCCGAACGAAGACCCAGAGGTCTCCGCTGAGCTCCTGAAGGCCTACAAGAAGCTCGGCGTCACGGTGCTGACCAGCACCAAGGTCGACAGCATCGAAGAAGACGCCGATGGCGTGAACGTCACGGTGAGTCCGGCGGCCGGCGGCGCCGCACAGGTGTTGCGCGCCGACCAGGTGCTGCAGTCGCTCGGCTTCGCGCCGCGGACCACCGGCTACGGCCTCGAGAACACCGGCGTCGCGCTCACCGACCGTGGCGCGATCGCCATCGACGACTTCATGCGCACCAACGTGCCCGGCATCTACGCGATCGGTGACGTGACCGCCAAGCTGATGCTGGCGCACACGGCCGAGGCGCAGGGAGTCGTGGCCGCGGAAACCATGGCCGGCGCCGAGACCATGCCGATCAACTACGACATGATTCCGCGGGCGACCTACTGCCAGCCCCAGATCGGCTCCTTCGGCTATACCGAGGCACAGGCGAAGGAGAAGGGGCACGACGTCAAGGTGTCCAAGTTCCCGTTCTCGGCCAACGGCAAGGCCCACGGCCTCGGCGATGCCACCGGCTTCGTCAAGATCGTCGCCGACGCGCGCTACAACGAGATCCTGGGCGCCCACATGGTCGGCCCCGACGTCTCCGAGTTGTTGCCGGAGCTCACCTTGGCGCAACAGTGGGACCTGACCGCCGACGAGGTGGGACGCAACATCCACGCCCACCCCAGCCTGTCCGAGGCGCTCAAGGAGGCTGTCGAAGGCATCGCCGGCCACATGATCAACTTCTGAGGCCGACGATTCGCCGGCGGCCTGTCTGCTGGCATCCGCTCCCCGGTTCCACGTCCATGCCACACTCTGGCAATGGACGTGGAACTCCGCGAGGTACGCGACTTTCTGGCTGAGCATCCGCCGTACAACGCGCTCCCGGCGCGACTGCTGAACGACCTGCCGAGCCGCCTCCACATCCGCTACTTCCGGCGGGGCTCCGTCGTCATCGAACTGGGGCAGCCGAACAACTCGCTCTACATCCTGCGCTCGGGCGCCGTGGACGTCTACCGCGCCGGCAACGAACTGGTCGAACGATCGGATCCGGGCACCAGTTTTGGAACCTCGTCGGTCCTGAGCCAACAACCATCGCAGTTCCGCATTGTCGCGATCGAGGACTCGCTGGTGCTGGTGATGCCCCGCGACGTCTTCACCCACCTCCTCGCGACGCAACAGGCGGTCGCCGACTTCTTCGGGGTGGGTCCTCCCGAACGGATGAAGCGAGCGGTCGCCGAACTCCAGGGAGACGACAGCCGTCGCATCATCCTGAAGACCCGCATCGCCGATCTGGTGAGTCGGGCGCCGATCACGGCCGAGCCGTCACTCAGCATCCAGCAGGCGGCGCGACTCATGGCCGAACACCGGGTATCGGCCCTGTTGGTGGCCGACGCTGACCAGATCGTGGGCATCATGACCGACCGGGACCTGCGCAGCAAGGTGGTCGCCGCGGGCCTCGACGTCTCACTGCCCATTGAGCAGATCATGACGCGAGATCCAGTCACGATTCCCAGTACCTGCCTCGCCTTTGAGGCCATGCTCGAGATGCTGGGACGCAACGTCCACCACCTTCCCGTGGTCGACAACGGACGGCTGCTGGGGCTGGTCTCCTCTGGCGACCTGATGCGACTCGAGACGGCCAACCCCGTGTTCCTGGTGGGGGACATCGCGAAACAACCGTCTGCCGAGCGTCTGGCGGCGATCACCGCCAAGGTGCCACGGCTGGTCGGCCAGCTTGTCGAGCAGGACGCCAGCGCCGACGAGATCCATCGCCTGGTGACCGCGATCAGCGACGCGACCACCCGGCGGCTGCTCCAGCTGGCTGAGGCCGAACTGGGAGCGCCGCCGATCCCGTACGCCTGGCTGGTGCTCGGCTCGCAGGCCCGCCAGGAGCATGGACTGGGCAGCGACCAGGACCACGTCCTGCTGCTGGACGACAGCGCGCAGGCCAGCCACGACCCGTACTTCGCAGCATTGGCTGAGAGCGTCACCGCCGGGCTGGAGCAGTGCGGCTTCCCGCGGTGCCCGGGCGACGTGATGGCGACGAACCCGCGCTGGCGCCAGGGGCTGACCGCCTGGAAGCGGGACTTCCGGGCCTGGGTCCTCGAGCCGGAGTCGACGGCGGTGCTGAATGCCCAGATCTTCTTCGATGCCCGTGCGGTGTCGGGACGCACCGAACTAGCCGACGAACTGCGCTCGGCCGTGCTGGCCATGACCCCCAACGCGCAGCGATTCCTGGGTCATCTCGCCGCCCAGGCGGTGGAACGCCAGCCCCCGATCGGGTTCTTCCGCGGCTTCGTGCTGGAGCGCGAAGGGGAGCACAAGGCGACGCTCGACCTGAAGTCCGGCGGCGTGCACGCGGTGATCGAACTGGCTCGGGTGTATGCGCTGGCCAATGGGGTGGCCGCGGTGAACACGCTCGAACGGCTGCAGGCTGTGGCGGCTCTCGGCACGCTGGGGACGGAATCCCTGGACGATCTGACCGACGCCTACGAGTTCATCTCCTACGTCCGGCTGCGGCATCAGGCGCGGCAGGTCGCCCAGGGGGTGGTGCCTGACAATCACGTGGCCCCCGACAGCCTCACGTCGCTGGAGAAGAAGCATCTCCGGGATGCGTTCGGGATCGTCCGTCGGCTGCAGCAGGGACTGGCTTTCCGCTACCAGACCCACGTGATGACATGAGCTGGGGGTTCGGACGATCGACTCAGGCTCAGCAGACGAAACTCGCGAAGCGGGCGCCCAGCGGCCCCCTGCAGGACTACTTGCGCACGCCCCTGCCCGTCCCGGCAACACCTCTGGCTCAGGCGGGGCTGCTGGCCGTCGACATCGAGACCACCGGACTTGATCCCGCCCGCGACCAGATCCTGAGCGTCGGGTTTGTGCCGGTGGACGGACCCGCCATCACCCTGAGCGGGGCTTGCCAGTTCTTGGTCCGGCCGAGCACCGACGTGGGGGAGAGCGCACGGTTCCACGGGCTGACCGATGACGCGTTGACGACCGGTGTGCCACTGCCGGACGCGCTGGCAGCCCTTCTCGGCGCCCTGTCGGGACGTGTCCTGCTGGCGCACCACGCCGCCATCGAGACGGGATTCCTGAACACCGCCTGCCAGCGGGTTTTCGGGGCGGCCGCCCACTTCGCCGTGGTCGACACCATGGCGCTGCAGTTCGGGCTGCTGTCGCGTGGCTTCGCTGACGACCCGCCCAAGGGCAGCCTGCGCCTCTGGGCCGCCCGGGGCCAGTACGGCCTGCCGCACTATGCCGCGCACGAAGCCCTCACCGATGCGCTGGCCTGCGCCGAGTTGTACCTCGCCCAGATCGCCGAACTGCAGGCCGGCCATGCGCTGACCCTCAAGGCCGTTCTGAAGAGCTGAGCCTCAGCTGCGGCGGGCGACCACCGCGCGGGGACGTCCGGTCAGGTCGTTCCGGGTGACCGGGTCGACAAAGCCGGCGTCACGGACGAGGGCTCGGACGGCAGCCGCCTGGACATCGGCGTGTTCCATGACGAACAGACCGCCGGGCGCCAACAGCCTGGCCGCCAGCTGTGCCACCGCCCTCGGGAGGTCCAGCCCGTCCGGACCGCCGCCGTAGAGCGCCAGGTCAGGGTCGTGGTCGCGGACCTCGGGTTCGATGGGAACGGCGTCCGGCGGGATGTAGGGCGGGTTGCTCACCACCACCGCCGCCTGCCCGTGGAGGTCCGCCAGCAACTCGACGTCGCGAACATCACCCTGTTCGATCCGCAGGGCCCCCACCCCGGCCCGCCTCGCGTTGCGTCGGGTGAGCCGCACCGCAGCCAAGGACAGGTCGACGGCCACCACCGCGCACCCGGGCACCTCTGTCGCCGTCGACAGGGCGATCCCGCCTGCCCCACAACACAGGTCGACGACCAGCGGGCTCTCACCACGCTCGACCCGAAGCGCCGCTTCATCGATCGCCACCTGAGCCACCACCTCGGTTTCTGGCCGTGGCACGAACACTCCCGGTTCCACCGCCAGGATCAGGTAGCGGAAGCCGGCCTCCTCGACGATGTGCTGCAGTGGCTCGCGCCGCCGGCGGCGATCCACGAGTTCCGCGTAGGCGAGCGCCTGCGATGGCGATATATCGTTATCAAGCAAGGGATGCAGCCGGGGGAGTCCCAACACGTGCGCGGCCAGGGCGCGGGCGTCATGCCCTGGGGAGGGGACACCTGCCTCGTCGAGGAGCCGCGCGGCGCCCGCCACCAGTTGGCGCAGGTCCGGCCTCACGGGCGATCCTCACCCGTTGCGATGTCGAACGGAACCGAGCGGATCCCGCGCCGGGCCGCCAGATCGGAAACGCCGCGGGCAAGTGCGATGTCGGCCGCGCTAAGGCCCTGGACCGCATGGGTCCACACCCGCACGGTGAGGTGGGAGTAGGCGAGATCCAAGTCCGGGTGGTGTCCCTGGGTCTCCGCCAACGTGGCGATGTCGTTCAGCAGCGCCAGTCCCACGCCGAAGGAACCGGTCTCGAACCGTGCCCAGGCCACACCCGCGACCACCCGCCAGTCGTCGACGCCTTCGGCCGCGTGGAACTGTTCGGGCGAGATGGAACCGATTGCCATGTGTTCACGCTACCCTTCGCCAGCGCCGACCCCCGGCACACCCTGCGGAGGCGTGACCTAGGGTTGAAGGGGGTCCGGGGCAGCCCGTCCCGCACTCCCCTTCAGTTCCACACTCCCCCTCTGTCCGATAAGCAACATTATGTCATTATCGCGGGACCCGAGTCCGCTTCGACGGTCCGCGTCGACTCCGCGTCGTCGCGGACGGGTTTCGCTCGCCCTGGCGTTCGGCATCGTGGCGACACTCCTCCTCGCCGCTTGCCAGGCGCCGCCCGCGCCGCCCACCGCATCGCCGCCATCGAGCACCACAACCCAGCCGCTGCCCGTGACGGTGATGACGTACAACGTGCTGTCCGCCAACGCGAATGCCCGGTGGTATCCGCTGATCAGTCCCGCCGAGTTGCGGATCCAGGATCGCGCGCCGGCGATCATCACCAAGATCCGGCTGTCAGACCCCGACATTGTCGGCCTGCAAGAGAACGAGGGCCGGGCAGCGCTGCCGTCCAGCTTCCTGAAGAACGAGCTCACCGAGTACACGTGGCTGCACGCTGAGCGCACTGTGCCCATCCTGGTGCGCACCAGTCGTTTCGACGTCATCGCGGACGGAATCGAACAGATCACCCGTGCGGACGAGCCGCAGTCGCACCTCGACCGCTTCGTGGCCTGGGCCGAGCTGCGGGATCGTCCCACCGGGCGCCAGCTGTTCGTGTTCAACGTCCACGCCCACCCGTACCAGGAACTGCGCTTCGCGCGAATCCGCTCAGCCTCGATCGACCGCTTGATCGACACGCTGCGCACCGTGAACCCCCGGTTCGCCGCGCCGTTCGTCGTGACCGGCGATTTCAACGCCTTCCATGACGAGACCAAGCCGGTCTTTGCCGACCACCTCACCAAGTTGGACGCCGTCGGGGTCGTGGACGCCTGGTCAATCGCCGCGCGAGACACCTCAGATGTCCCGGGCGCCTCCTCGTTCAATCGGATGGGGGCCTCGGTCGATGGAGTCAGTGTCGCGAAGGTCATCCGTCGCCTCGGCCGGCACATCGACTACGTCTGGGTGCCGAAGGGAACGGTGGTCAACACATGGGCGGTGCGCAGTGGCCCGGGCGTGGTCTGGGCGACCGTTCGAGGGACGAGGGTTCCCACGTGGACCGGCTTGCTCGCCTCCGACCATTCGCCCGTGGTGGCGAGCCTCACGTTCGCCTGACCCGCCGCTGGGCAGCCTTGCAGTCACTCTGCACGGTTTCGGCACCATCAGCGCCCCCAGAGGTGCACGATGGCACCCATGACGAACGTGAAGCCGCCCAAGCTACCTACGGACGTGTACGAGGCCGAGTTGCTCCGGCTGCAGGCCGAACTGGTCGAGATGCAGGAGTGGGTCAAGTCCACTGGCCAACGCATTGTGGTCATCTTCGAGGGTCGTGACGCCGCCGGGAAGGGCGGTGCCATCAAACGGGTGACGGAATACCTCAACCCCCGCATCGCGCAGATCGTTGCCCTTCCGGCACCCACCGAGCGACAGAAGACAGAGTGGTACTTCCAGCGCTATGTGCCGTTCCTGCCGTCTGCCGGGGAGATCAAGCTCTTCGACCGTTCCTGGTACAACCGCGGCGGGGTCGAACGCGTGATGGGCTACTGCACCCCTGAGGAGCACCAACGTTTCCTGCGCCAGTGCCCGATCTTCGAACGCCTGCTCATCGAGGACGGCATCATCGTGCGCAAGTACTGGTTCTCGGTGTCCGACCGACAGCAGGAGAAGCGCTTCAAGTCGAGGCTGACCGACCCGATGCGCCGCTGGAAGCTCTCCCCCACTGACTTGGAGTCGCTCACCCGCTGGGAGGACTATTCCCGCGCCAAGGACGAGATGTTCGTCCACACCGACCTCCCGGAAGCGCGCTGGAATGTGGTGGATTCAGAGGACAAGAAGCGCGCCCGGATCAACATGATCGCCCACCTCCTCAATTCGATTCCGTACCAGCCGGTGGTCCACGACACGCTGAAGTTCCCCAAACGTCCGCCGTCGACCGGCTATCGCCGCACCGCGCGTTCCCTCCAGAATGAAGTGCCTGACTACAGCGCGACCCTGTTTGAGCACGCACCCGTCAAGAAGTACGTCGATCCCGAGGACGAGAGCTGACGCTGCCGACCCTCACGCCTCGAAGGGGCTGGGGTCCCCCGCCCCAACGCGGAGGATCTCAGCCCCTTCGTCGGTGAATTCGACCATGGTCGTGGGCTCGAGGCCGCAGTCCCCTGAATCCAGGACCGCGTCCAGACTGGCGTCCAACTCGTCCTTGACCAGCCAGCCCTCGGTCATCGGGAACTCCTCACCGGGCAGGATGAGCGTGCTGGACATCAGCGGTTCGCCGAGTTCCTTCAGAAGCGCCAGGGCGGTGGTGTGCTTGGGGATCCGCACGCCGACGGTCTTCTTCTTCGGGTGCAGCATCACCTTCGGCGCCTCCCGCGTGGCCTTGAGGATGAACGTGTAGGGGCCCGGCGTCGCGGCTTTCACCGCCCGAAAGACGTCGTTGTCCATCTGCACGTACTGGCCGAGCTGGGCGAACTCGCTGCACACCAGCGTGAAGTGGTGACGGTCGGTCAGCCCACGCAACGTGCGAATGCGCTCCAAGCCCTCGCGATTCCCGAGCCGGCAGCCGAGCGCGTACCCGGAATCCGTCGGGTACGCCACCAGTCCCCCACCACGGACGATCTCGGCCACCTGCGCGATGGCTCGCGGCTGGGGATTGTCAGGGTGGACATCGAAGTAGCGGGCCATGGGGCAAGCCTAGATCCCTGCCGACCCCCGCACCGATAAGGTGCCATCCATGCCCATTCTGAGCCTCACCGAAGCTGAGCTGCGCCGGCGAAACAGCCTGAAGTGGCGCACCTACGCGCCGGACATCCTGCCGCTGTGGGTGGCTGAGATGGACACCGCCGTGCATCCCGCCGTCCGTGCGGCGCTGCTCGCGGCGGTGGACGCCGGCGACACCGGCTATCCCTGCGGCCTTGGCTACGCCGAAGCGTTCGCCGCCATGGCCCAGACCCGATGGGGCCTCGACCTCGACGTCCCCCGCCAGATCCGGCAGACCGGCGACGTGATGAACGGCATCCTGGCGCTGCTGATGGCCAGCACCCAGCCCGGTGACGCCGTGATCATCAATCCTCCGATCTATCCGCCGTTCAGGCAGGTCATCGCCGGCTATGGACGGCGCATCGTCGAAGTGCCCTTGACTCCCGCGGGACGGCTCGACCTCCCCGCCCTCGAAGCGGCCCTCGCGGAGCGGCCGGCAGCCTACCTGCTGTGCTCGCCGCACAATCCCAATGGCACGGTGCACACCGCCGAGGAGCTCACGAGCGTCGCGGTCGCCTGCGTGGCAGCCGGTGTCTCGCTGATCGTCGACGAGATCCACGCCTGCCTGGTCGATCCCGGTGTCAGCTTCACCTCGGTGCTCGGTGTGCCCGGCGGCGAGCACGCCCTGGTCGTCACCTCGGCCGGCAAGGCCTGGAACCTGGCCGCCTTCAAGGCCGGGCTGATCGTCGGTGGCGCCGCGACCAGCGCGGTGCTCGCTGCCATTCCGCCACTGGCGTTGCAGGCCATGGGTTGGATGGGGGCCATCGTCCACACTGCCGCGATGACGCACGCGCAACAGTGGGTGGACGAACTCGACGCCGAGGTGGCCGCCAACAAGGCGCTCCTGGCACGGCTGCTCGCCGAGCAACTCCCGGCGGCGCGCTACTCCCCCGGAGTCGGCACGTACTTGGCGTGGGTGGACTGTTCCGGCCTGGGCCTGACCGACCCTGCCACCACGTTCCGCGAGCAGGGCCGGGTGGCGTTCTCCCCCGGGGTGAACTTCGGCGCGGAGCATGCCCAGTGGGTGCGGATCAACCTCGCGGCCTCCCCCGAGGTGGTCACCGAGGCCGTCAGGCGAATGGCCAGCGTCGTCGCGCGGTGAGCAGCTACTGACGAGCGCGCAGGTCGGCCGTCGCGCTTCCCGAAGCGCTCAGCGAATCGATTCCGATCAGGCTCACGAAGACGGTGGCGACGCTGCCGCGGGTCTGCACCGCAACCTGGTCGTTGACGACTCGGATGTCGCCGGCGAGCTCAGGGTAGGCCCGGAGCACGTCGCGGGCCGCCGCGACCGCCTCGGCTGCACTGATCGCCACTCCGGCGACGCGCCGGGTCGCCGTGGCGTCCACCGCGGCGCGGGCCGCCAGCGCGGCAGCCGCTTCGGCCCGACGCGCCAGGGCCGCCTGCGCCCCGCCGTCCACGACGAGGCCGGCCACCAGCAGCAGCGCCACGCTGACGACGGCGACCAGAACCGACAAGGATTGCCCGCGCTGGTCGCGGGGCGGAGCAGGTTTCATCAAGGACCGTCCTGGGGTGAGGGAGGGAACGGCGTCCGGGTGGGCCTCACCATTGTGCCGTGCCGCGGCCTCGTCCGGCTGGGTCGTCCACACCCTCGCGGGGCAGGTTCTCGCTAGGCTGGGATTCGTCTGCAATCCCCTAGTGATTGGATGCTCTCTCCATGGTTCAGAAAGTTGCCCTGCTCACCGCTGGCGGGTTCGCTCCGTGCCTCTCCTCCGCTATCGGTGGACTGATCGAGCGTTACACCGAAGTCGCCCCCGAGATCGAGATCATTGCCTACAAGAACGGCTACCAGGGTCTGCTGACCGGCGATTACCTGACCGTGACCCCCACGGTCCGCGCCAAGGCCGGCCTGCTGCACGCCTTCGGGGGTTCCCCGATCGGCAACTCCCGCGTCAAGCTCACGAACGCGGCCGACCTGGTCAAGCGCGGTCTGGTCGCTGAGGGCGAAGACCCGCTGAAGGTGGCGGCAGACCGGCTCGTTGCCGACGGCGTCGACGTGCTGCACACCATCGGCGGCGACGACACCAATACCACCGCGGCCGATCTGGCCGCCTACCTTGCCCGGCATGACTACGGCCTGACCGTGGTGGGCCTGCCGAAGACCATCGACAACGACGTGGTGCCGATCCGTCAGTCCCTCGGCGCCGATACCGCAGCCGAGATGGGCGCCCGGTACGCCAAGAACGTCCTGGCCGAGCACAACGCCGGCACCCGGATCCTGCTGATTCACGAGGTGATGGGACGCAACTGCGGTTGGCTGACGGCCGCCACGGCCCGCAAGTACCACGAGTGGGTGAGCCAGACCGAGTGGCTGCCGGAGATCGGTCTCGATTCGAAGGCCTGGGACGTGCACGCCATCTTCGTCCCCGAGGCCGTCATCGACATCGAGGAAGAGGCTGGCCGGCTCAGCAAGGTGATGGACGACGTCAAGTGCGTCAACATCTTCCTTTCTGAGGGCGCCGGCATCACCGACATCGTCGCCGAGATGGAGCGCGCCGGCCAGGAAGTCGCCCGTGACGCGTTCGGCCACATCCGACTCGAGCGGATCAACCCCGGCGAATGGTTCGGCAAGCAGTTCGCCCAGATGCTGAAGGCCGAGAAGGTGCTGGTTCAGAAGTCCGGGTACTACTCCCGTTCGGCTGCTGCCAACGACTTCGACCTGGCACTCATCAAGTCCATGACGGACCTGGCTGTCGACTCAGCTCTCAAGGGACAACCCGGAGTCATCGGCCACGACGAGGAGAACGGCGACGTGCTCAGTGTGATCGCCTTCGAGCGCATCGCCGGTGGCAAGCCCTTCGACATCACCCAGCAGTGGTACCTCGACCTGCTGGCCGACATCGGGCAGCCTGCCCCCGTCCCGGCAGAACCCGCCGAGCACTGATCAGGCGCCCTTCACCGGCAGCACCTTCGACCGGTTGGTCCTCACCTCGCGAGGTGGGCGGCCAACCGGTCGAGTGCTTCTTCGAGCACGTCAGTTTCGCCGCAGAAGGTCAGCCGGGCCATGCGATGCCCGCCGGCCAGGTCGAAGTCCACTCCGGGGGCGATGGCAACACCCGTGCCGGCCAGGACGTCGGCGCACCAGTCCTGCGAGTCAGTGGTCAGGTGTGAGACGTCGCAGTAGACATAGAACGCCCCGTCCGGGGGCGCAAAGCTGGTGATGCCCAATTCCGGAAGCCGTCGGAGCAGCAGCTCGCGATTGCGCGCGTAGCGCTCCACGTGCCCGTCCAGCTCAGCGGTCGTCTCGGGAGTGAAGGCTGCCAGGGCGGCGGCCTGGGAGACTGCCGGGGCGCAGATGGCCAGGTTGCTCTGCAGCAACTCGACCGGCCGGCGTAGCGCCGGGGGCAGCAGCAGCCAGCCGAGCCGCCATCCGGTCATCGAGTGGTACTTGCTCAGCGAGCCCACCACCACGGCCGAGTCGGAGAACTCCCGAGCACTCGCGCACCGGCGTCCATAACTGATGCCGTGGTAGATCTCGTCGCTGATCAGCAAACAGTCGTTGGCCTCACACCAGGCGGCGATGGCAGCCAGTTCCGCCGGATCGATGATCGTCGAGGTCGGGTTGGACGGACTCGCCAGCACCAGCCCGGCAGGGACCTCGGGCAACGCGTCCAGCATCGCCACGGTGGGCTGGAAGCGGGTCTCGGGACCGACGTCGAGGTCGATCACCCGGCACCCCAGGCTGAGCAGGCCATTGCGGTAGGCCGGGTAGCCCGGACGGGTCATCGCGACCGCAGCGCCCGCGTCGAAGGCCGCGAGCAGCAGCAGGACGAAACCGCCGGACGAGCCAGTGGTGATGATCACCTCGTCGGCGTCGACGTCCACTCCGTACCGGGTGCGGTAGTGCGTGGCGACGGTCTGCCTGAGTTCGTCGGTGCCCGGCGAAACGGTGTAACCGAGCACGTCGTTGACCACCGCCGCCACCGCCGCCTGCCGGACTGCCAGCGGGGCCGGGGTCGCCGGCTGGCCGACGCACAACCAGATCGCATCACCGTGACTCGCCTGACGCTGGCTGGCGGCCTTGGCGACCTCCATCACATGGAACG
The DNA here is from genome assembly GCA_964448385.1 of uncultured Propionibacteriaceae bacterium. Classification (GTDB taxonomy): domain Bacteria; phylum Actinomycetota; class Actinomycetes; order Propionibacteriales; family Propionibacteriaceae; genus Propionicimonas. The sequence continues at coordinate 17,395 of CAYUWV010000025.1, forward strand.
GCGCCACCCGGCCCCGCTGTGAGACGCCAGGCATCACGATCGCTTGCCGAAGAGAGCCTTCAACCCACCGACGATGATGGCCCCGATCCCGATGCCGGTGGCGGCACCGACCGCGTAGCCCGTCTTCAACCCGACCCCCAGAGATCGCTGGGCCACCGTGCTGGACACGTAGAGCTTCCCTGGTCTGGTTTCCTGAGGTTCTGACACCGCCTGTTCGACGACAGGCTGGGGCTCAGCCTCGACGACCACCGCCGTCGCCAGCCAGGCCGCGATCAGCAGGATCAAGGTCGCGAAAAGGTTCAAGAACAACATCAAGATGATGATCGGCCCGAACAGTTGAGCGGTGAGGTTCCTGGAGAACATTCTGATCAGGTAGCCGGTCAGCGCCTGCAGGACGAGCAGCCCCGCGGCACCGAGCGTTGAGCCGACCCAGGCCAACCGGGCTGGCACGAAGACCGGCGAGAACCAGGCGAACAGCAGCCGGAAGAACGCGGCGCCGGCCACCAACGCGACCACAAAGCTGATCAGCCGAACCACCAGCGACCACCCCCGGCCGTCGCTGAGCCCCACCAACGCCCCCACCCGGGTACCGAGGCCGGAGGCAGTCGTCGCTGCCGCGAAGGTGGCGGCGACACCGACCAGCATTCCGACCAGTCCGGCGAAGTTGGCGAGCACATCCAGCGGCCAGATCAGTTGCTTGCCCGGGTTGTCCACCTCGGTGCGCATCAACACCCGGATTGCCCGCTTGATGTTGCCCACCCACCCTGACCCGATCCACATCGTCAGGCCGAGGCCCACCAGACCGATGGAGGCCCAGTTGGTGAGCGCGTCGGTGATCACCGCCGTCAACTGGCCGCCCAACGGGTCGTCAGGCTGCAGCCGGTCGGAGATCCACTTCTCGATCGCGACGAGCTCCTCGGGCCGGATCACGGTGATGAACAGACCCAGCCCTGAGAAGGCGAGCATCAGGATCGGGACGATCGCGAGTACCGAGAAGTAGGTGATGGCTGCTGCGAGTTGCATGCCGCTTCGGACGTTGAACCGGTCGATCGCCCGCATCAGGTGGGCGACCATCGGACGCCGGGAGAACTCCTCCCACCACTGGACCATGGTCAGTCGCCTCCCGGTGTCAGTCCGTCGGCATAGGCCGACACCGGCGGGCAGGTGCAGACCAGGTTCCGGTCGCCGTAGGCCTGGTCGATCCGCCCCACGGGCGGCCAGTATTTGTCCCGTCCGCCGGAACCGATCGGCCCACGCCGTTGACCGGCCGGGTAGCCCGCCTGCTCGCGAGAGTAGGCGTGATTCCACTGCGTGGCGACCAATCGCTGCAACGGGTGCGGCGCCTGGCATAACGGGTTGTCATCAGGCGGCAGCGCCTTCGTCTCGACCTCGTCGATCTCCGCCCGAATCGACGCCATCGCGGCGCAGAACCGGTCAATCTCGGCCTTCGATTCGGATTCGGTGGGTTCCACCATCAAGGTGCCGGCCACCGGGAAGCTCATGGTGGGAGCGTGGAATCCGTAGTCGATCAGCCGTTTGGCCACGTCGTCCACCGTGACCCCGCTGCTGTGGGAGACCGGACGCAGGTCGACGATGCATTCATGGGCGACCAGCCCGCCCGCGCCGGTGTACAGAATCGGGAAGTCCTTCCGCAGGCGCGCGGCGAGGTAGTTGGCGTTCAGGATTGCCGTCTGGGTGGCCAGGCGCAGCCCGTCGGAACCCATCAGGGCAATGAACGCGTAGGTGATCGGAAGCACCCCGGCAGAGCCGTAGGGCGCCGCGCTGATCGGACCGTAGCTACTCGACGGCCCGGCGTCCGGACAGAGCGGATGGTTGGGCAAGAACGGCGCCAGGTGCTCCTTGACGGCCACTGGCCCGACACCAGGGCCGCCGCCGCCGTGCGGGATGGCGAAGGTCTTGTGGAGGTTCAGGTGGCTCACGTCCGCGCCGAACCGTCCCGGGCTCGCCAGGCCGACCAGGGCGTTGAGGTTCGCGCCATCGACGTAGACCTGACCGCCGGCGTCATGGACCACGCGGCAGATCTGCTCCATGGTGTCCTCGTACACGCCGTGGGTCGAGGGGTAGGTCACCATGACCGCCGCCAACTCCCCCGCATGGGTCGCCACCTTGGCTGCCAGGTCGGACAGGTCGACCGAGCCGTCGGTTCCCGTCGCGACCACGATCACCCGCATCCCCGCCATCACGGCCGAGGCGGCGTTGGTGCCATGGGCCGACGACGGAATCAGGCACACCGTCCGGTGCGCCTCCCCGCGAGCCAGGTGGTAGCCGCGGATGGCCATCAGCCCTGCGAACTCGCCCTGGCTGCCCGCATTGGGCTGCAGGCTGACCCGGTCGTAGCCGGTGAGGGAGACCAGCCAGCGCTCCAGTTCGCCGATCAGTTCGAGGAAGCCCTGGGCGTCCGCGGTGGGCACGAAGGGGTGGAGGTCGGCGAAGCCGGGATAGCTGATCGGCTCCATCGCCGCTGCCGGGTTGAGCTTCATCGTGCACGACCCGAGCGGGATCATGCCCCGGTCGAGGGCGAAGTCACGATCGGAGAGGGTGCGAACGTAGCGCAGGAATTCAGTCTCGGTGTGGTAGGCGGAGAACACCGGGTGCTGCAACAGCGGCAGATCCCTGGCATGGTCGGCCAGGTCACCCACCGGCTGGGTCGCCAGCGTTGCGCCGAACACCTCGGCGAGTGCCGCCAGGTCGGCCTGGGTGCAGTCCTCCCCCACGCTGATGCCGACCCCGTCGTCGTCCACCAGCCGCAGGTGAATGCCGCGCTCGCGGGCCGCCGCCACCAGGGACCGGGCGCGACCCGGGGTGACCACGCCGAGGGTGTCGAAGAAGTGGTCGGAAACGAGGCTGTGACCGGCCGCCCGCAAGGCCCCGGCCAGACGTCGCGCGTTGCCGTGGATCGCGGCCGCGATGGCCGTCAGCCCTGACCCACCGTGATACACCGCGTAGCACGATGCCGCCACCGCCAGCAGGACCTGCGCCGTGCAGATGTTCGAGGTGGCCTTCTCCCGGCGGATGTGCTGCTCCCGGGTCTGCAGGGCCAACCTGA
>CAYUWV010000026.1:0-4855 GCA_964448385.1 uncultured Propionibacteriaceae bacterium
GGTGCAGTCGTTGTCCATCAGGCTGGGTAGCGCCTTGGCGGAGAGCACGATGCCCACGTCCACCTTGACGCAGCGCGTCTTGCGGACCACGCCGGCGGCGGTGTCGGTGAAAATCACCGCAGCCCGCTTGGCGCTCGAGATCCGGTTGTCGTCGATCGTCGGGGTGGCCGTGTTGCCGACCTGGATCCCCACGTCGCCGCCGGTGACACGGTTGCCCCGGATCACCGCGGCCGATGACCCGACCACCGCGACGCCGACCCCGTTGTCGCGGAAGGTGCTTCGCTCGATCGAGCCCTCGGCCGTCCCGAGGAAGCAGGCCCCGCACTCGGCGTTGTCGCGGAAGGTGCTGGTGAGCACGCTGACCCGATGGCCGGCGGAAACCGAGATACCCGCCCAGGTGTTGTCGGAGAACTCCGAGTCGGTGACCTCGACGGTGGTGCGCCCGGGCGAGGCTGCACCAGCCGTGCCGGCCAGGTCGAGGCCGGCGCCGCCTTGGCGGCCGGCGTCGGTTCGGGCGCCGGACAGCTGCACCTGCTCCAGGGCGAGGGTGGTGGACGAGCCGGCGGTCACCACCGTCCCTGGCACTGAGGGATTACGCCGCACGGTCAAGGCTCGCAGCCCGACCAGGCTGGGGGCCATCACCAGCACCGACACTCCGGCGGCGTTGGAGAGCAGCCGCGTCTGGCGGCGCCCCCGCCCGGCCAGGGTGATCCCGTCGAGCAGCACGAGCGTGTCGTCGAGCCGGTACTCCCCCGTCGCCAGGTAGAGGGTGGCGCCGGGGGCGGCCGTGGCCACGACCGCGGGCAGGTCATCCCCCAGCTCGACCTCGACGGTGGTGGCGGTGCCGACCGTCCCGGTCAGGTTGGCCGTCAGCCGGCGCAGCACGGCGCTGGGCACCGCCCCGTCCGCTTTGACCGCGGTCAGGACGCCGGTGAGTTGGCTGACGAAGTCCTGCTGGGTGCAGCCGTTCGCCAGCGCCGCCCGCGCGGTGGCAAGGGCGGCATCCAGGTCCGCCGACGCCGCGGCGAGGGGGTCTGCCGCAGGCGTTTCAGACTGGCCAGACGCCGGGGCCGAAGCTGAGGCAGCGGTCGTCGGCGGGGTCCCATAGGCCGTCACGTAGGCCTGAACCGCTGCCGCCACTGCTGACACTGCAGCCTGGCAGGGGGGCGGGGTAGGCGTGGGCGTTGGGGTTGGCTGCGGGATCGCGCCACAGCCACCACCGACTAGGCACAACGCCAGGGCGGCAACCCATACCCGGAAGGCCGTCACTCGCCGAACATACACCGCCGCTCTCCCCTGCCCCAGTCAGGATCGGGAAGCACGCCCCGCTGGCGATGTCGAACCGCGAGCCGGCCTGGCAACTCACCCGCAGCCCGGGCAGCGGCGTCAACGGGCTCGACTGCCACGGCACCAGCACGAAGCTGAGCGGCGGGGTGGTGCCACCGAGCTGCGCACTCACCACCTGCCACAGGGCGCCCACGCTGGCGGCCAGCCCAGCCGGATCCGGAGTCGAACGGAAGTTCACCTGCAGCGGGACGTAGGTCACCCCGTTGCGGATGACGACCGTCGTGAAACTCCCGTACGTCGAGCCGGTGACCCCAGCCAGCCACCGCTGCCCGGCCGACCGCACCAGGGCAACCAACGCGCCGGAGTTGAGGGCCACCCGGAGCAGCCCCGCCAGCAGCGGCTTGGGCAGCGCCACCGTGATGTAGTGACCGCCGAAGGACCCCATCGGGACGCTCCGCTTCAGCAGGGAACCGCCGTTGGTATGGGTGATCTTCTCCTTCGCCGAATTCCGCAGGTACTCGTCGTCCCCGGAACCGCCCACCAGGATGTCGACGTAGTCGGCGATCGTTTCCTTGCTGGTGTTCTCCCCGTTGTTGGTGCTGAGGTCGTCGTCGGCCTGCACCACGTCCCGGTCGCGACCGCCCCACAACACGTCCATGCCGGTGCCGCCAACGATCCAGTCGTTGCCGGCGCGGCCCATCACCACGTCCGCGCCGTCGCTGGCCACGCCGCTCGCGCCGGGCCGTCCGTCGGTGGCGTCGTTGTTGAGGAACCACGGCAGCTGGGTCACGCAGGTCGGATCCACCCGGCCGTCAGGGCAGAGCGTGATCCGACGCTTGGCGCGCTTGCTGTCGAACAGGTCGAAGCGGCCCTTCTTCGTGGTGTTGAAACCGAGCAGGGTGCCATCGTTGAACGGGCGATCCCATCCGGTCTCGACGACCTGGCCGGCCGGGGTGCGGGCCCACGCGACCCGCAGCGCCTCGGCACCCGAGACGGCGTCATCGCCCCAACCGCCATCCATCACGTCGTCGTCCCAGCCGCCGAACATCACGTCACTGGAGTAGGCAACTCCTGCGGGCTGGGCCGCGTCGAGGTTGTCGCCGTCGCGCCAGACTTCGTCGCCGAACATGACGTCGGCGCCCGTCCCGCCGGACATCCAGTCATGGCCCCAACCGCCGACCATGCTGTCGGAGCCGGCGTCGCCGTAGAGCACGTCATTGCCGCCACCGCCGTAGAGCGCGTCGTCGCCGGCCTCGCCGTGCAGCTCGTCACTGCCCCAGATGTCGAGCAGGCCCGTCGCACTGCCGGCCACCTGCGCGGCGGTGAGCCGCAGGAACAGCCACGGCCTGGCGCCCGGTCCGCCCTCGGTGTAGTCCAGCAGCACGACCACCCGCAGCTCGCGGCCACCGAGCAACGTCGCGACACTGCGGCCCACCCCGGTGAGTCCGGCCAGCACGCCGGCCACCGGAACCGCCCGCAGGATGTAGCCGTTGTCGCCCACCAGGACGTCGGAGTCGACGAGGCTGCCAGCCGTGTCGTCGTTCCGCCCGGCCTTCGTGCCCGCGCCACCGAAGAGCAGGTCATTGCCGTCCGGGCGATCCAGCATCGTGGCCAGCGAGAACACCGCGGAACTGCCGCCGATGATGTCGTCGCTGCCGCCATTGCCGAACACCACGTCGGCCCCGCCCCCGGCCTCGATGTAGTCGTCGCCGTCGTCGGCTGCCAATGTTGACGGCGTCAGCACGAGCTGGCCGCCGGCGTCCCGGTGCGCCCCGACCGCTTGGTCGATGGAACCGTCACCCTGGATGGTGTCGTCGCCCAGCTGGCCGAAGATGACGTCGTTGTCCGCGCCACCGGCGAGGTAGTCGTTGCCGAAGGCTGGGACGGCGGCCGCCAGCGCCAGCACGTCATGGTCGAGCAGGGTGATCCTCAGGAAGGACGGGTTCCAGCCGGTCGGCGTCACGGTCCAGCTCTGGTCGAGCCGGACGTTGTCGCCGAACAGCAGGTCGATGCCGGCACCACCGTCGACCCGGTCGCCGCCCACCCCGCCGACCAGCACGTCGCTGTCCGCGCCGCCGCGCAGCGTGTCGTTGCCGCCCAAGGTGTTGCCCCAGCTCGAGATCCGGCGTTGCAGCAGTCCGCCCTCACGGGTCTGGGCCAGGTAGCCGAGGTCGCCGACCGCCACGTCGTCGCCGGCTCCGGCGTCGACGACGTCGACCCCGGTGCCGCCCAGCACGATGTCGGCGCCACCGCCGGTCGTCACCAGGTCGTCGCCGGCGACAGCGGGATCGGTGGTGAGCACGAGCCCGACCAGCGTCTCGGAGTTGCGCGAGAAGTCGCCGGGGCCGCCATGGCCGGCCGCGCCGACCGCCAGGGCCAGCAGGCTCGCGTACTCGGCGACGGTCAGCACGCCGTCGGCCAGCACCGAGAAGTCCGGCAGCGCGCCCGCAGCGAACCACAGCACCAGGCCTCGGTCGCCGAGGACCACGTCGGCGCCGCTGCCGGTGGTGATCCGGTCGTTGCCCTGACCGCCGAAGACGACCAACCCGAGGGTCGAGCCGCTCGCGTCCACCACGTCGTCATCGGCGGCGGACGGGCTGGCGAGGTCCGGTCCCTGGGTGTTGAGGACGAGGTTCCCGTCGGCGCCCTCGGTCAGGATGACCGTCACGGTGTCGTTGCCCAGCCCGGTGTTCAACCAGGTCGTCGTCCGCAGGCCCGGACGGTGGAACGTCCCGTCGATGGTGATGGTGTCGGCACCGTAGCCGCTCCAGATCCGGACCCCGCCGGCCAGATCACCGTCGGCGGCGGCCCGGTAGCTGATGCCCGCCGGGGCTAGCCCGACGATGGCGATCTCAGCGGCGGCGTTGATCGCGGCGTCACGAAGGCGGGCGGCGGCGACCTGGTCGGTGATCAGCGCGTTGCCGTCGCCCGCGAGGGCGTTGGCGTCGCTGATCAGCAGGGTGTGGTGGCCGCTGCCCAGGCTCAGGTTCAGGGTGCCCAGCAGGTCGTCCAGCACGCCGCCCAGCATGTCGGGGTGACCGGCCAGCGGCACGTCCGCGATCGAGGAGAGGTAGAGCCGGTCGTCGCCGGCCCCGGCGGACACGTTCGTCACCGCGGTGGTGCCGCGGACGTTGAGCACGTCGTCGCCCCGGCCGAGATCGAGGTTCAGCGTCTCCACCCCGGCGTAGGTGACCCCGTCCATCCGCTGCAGGCCATCGATCGCCGAACCGGCACCGCTCGCCGTCAGCAGGATGCTGCGCGGGTTCGCCGGATCCTCGTTCACCTCGCCGCGCAGACCGATCAGGTAGCCGGCACCTGCCTGCCACACGTAAACGCTCGGGGCGCAGGGGGTTTCGTCCAGCAGGCCGCAGCTCGTCGAATCGGGGAACAGCAGGGCCTGCAGGCTGGCGGCCAGCGTCGCGGCCGCCGTCCCGACGGCCACGGTCAGCTGGCCGATCGCCGAGGTCACGCCGCCGACCAGCTGAGACAGGGCGAGGCTGAAGCTGGCCACGCCGGCGAGCGGGGTGAGCGAGTACAGCAGGTCCAGCGGACGCCCCGCCGCGTCGAG
>CAYUWV010000026.1:4955-17843 GCA_964448385.1 uncultured Propionibacteriaceae bacterium
CGGCGAGCGGGGTGAGCGAGTACAGCAGGTCCAGCGGACGCCCCGCCGCGTCGAGCGCTGCCCGGGCGATCATGTCCAGCCCGGTCACGGTGGTCTTCGTCAGCCAGCCGAGATTGTCGTTGCCGTCGCCGGAATCGTCGAGGGTGACCGTGTCGTTGCCGAGGCCGCCGTCGATCAGCAACGTCGCGGCGAGCAGGTCGAGCAGCCCCTCCGCAGAGCCGACGCTGATGGTGTCGTCCTCGGTGCCGCCGTCCACCCGGGTGTGCCCGTCGATGGCACGGACGATGACGGTGTCCGTCCCGGCGCCGGCAGCGATCTCGGTGGTGCCCGAGTGGGTGGACTCCACGACGAGGTGATCGTTACCCGAACCGAGTGCCACTGCCAGGACCTCGAGGTCGGTGTAGCTGACCCCAGCGGCCATGCCGAGGCCGGTGACCGTGGTGGCGGTGACCGTCCCGGCCGGGCTGCTCGGGCTCGCCGAGTCGTTCAGCACGAGTTCGTCCACCTGGGCGGTCTCGATCGCCGCACCGGTGGTCGCGGTGACCGGCAGCGGGTGGCCGGAGAACTCACCGGGCAGCAGGAACGGCAGGTACGCGTCCAGCTCGATGGCGTACTCGGGTGCCGGGTCGTTGCCACCGAAGACCGTCAGCGCACCGGCGATGTCGGCCAGCGTGGTGAGGGCAGGCAGCGTGACGCCGGCCGGCAGGTACCGGGTGGGGATGGCCGACGCCCCGCCGGCCACCAGGACCTGGTCGCTGCCCAGTCCGCCGAAGATCGAGACTGCCACGTCGGCGGCCGTCGAGAGCACGTAGAAGATGTCGTTGCCCTGCTGGCCGTACAGGCTGACCCGCTCGACAGCGGTGAAGGTGAGCGTGATGCCACTGCCGTAGAGCCCGTTGGCGGTGACGATGAACACGTTGTTCGACTCGTCGCCGACCAGGATCACCAGGTCGTTGCCCCCGCCGCCGTCCACCGTGACCGGGGCGTTCACCGCGTAGCGGATGAGGTCGGAGCCGGCACCGGCGTTGATGGCGGTCAGCGAATCCGAGCTGGCGAAGGTGCGCACCACGAAGATGTCGTTGTCGTCGCCGCCGCTGAGGGACAGCTTGGCGCGATTGTGGAAGACCTCGAAGATGTCGTTCCCGGAGTTGCCCGCGATGCTCGTCTCGTGGCTGACACCCCTGGAGAGGTCACCGCGGGTGGAGGAGAAGTCATTGGTCATCGGGAACTCGGCGTCGCCGACGTAGCTGGTGAACAGCTGGCCGATCCGCACCAGGTCGCCGCCGAGTCCCAGGTCGATGGTCAACTCGGCCGCCGTGTCGTCGAGGGCCACCCGATCGTCCCCGCCGAGGGTGTTGAGCTCGACCGCGGTGATGCCGACGGCGTGAGTGACCTTCTCGGCCGCCGTGAACTGCCCCGAGACCAGGGCGGAGAGCAGGGCCACCAGGCCGGCGTTGGCGTTGGCGCGCAGCAGCAGGGTGTCCGAGATGCCCGTGCCGTTGATGGTCACGCTGTGCTGGCCGGCGGCGTCGTCGACGACGTCGACGCGCGAGTTGCCGTTGCCCCACAGGTTGACGGTGGTCACGTCGGCGCCGGAGCCGCCGTCGATGCGCAGCAACCCGAGCAGCGCGTTGGCGGTGGCAGCGGACGGATCGGGCACCGGGTTCACGGTGACGCGGTCGATCCCGGCGTTGCCCCAGATCTGGGTGGTGGCACTGGTGCCGGTGACGGCCAGCGTGTCGTTGCCGCTGCCCAGGAACACCTGCAGCAGCTCCGTGGTCAGGTAGTCGATCCAGTCGGTCAGCCCGAGCCCGGTGATCCGGGTGGCGCTCACGGTCCCGATCAGGTCGGCGTTCGAGCCGGTCGCGTCCAGCACCACAGTGTCGCTGCCGCCGTTGCCGTTCACGGTGACCTGACCGGCGATCCCGGTGAGGTCGCCGCCGAGGCCGGCCGGGCCGGAACCGAACCGGACGGTGTCGGGTCCGGCACCCGTGTCGATGCTGGTCGTCAGCGTCGAGGTGCCCCGGACGATGAGGGTGTCCCCACCCGAACCGAGCGTGAGCTGCAGCGCTTCCAGGCCGAGGTACACGATGCCGGCGCTCATGCCGAGACCAGTCACGGTCGTCTTCGTCACGGTGCCGGTGTTGGTGACGACGTCCGCGGCATCGGAGAGGGCCAGCACGTCGTTGCCGTCAAGCTCCCCGGAGACACCGCCGTCAACGGTCAGCAGCGCCGCGATGGCGTTGAGGGTGCCGCTGGCAGCCGCCCACGTGGCGTCCGTCACGGCGAAGCTGTCCGGGCCGGCGGTGCTGCCCACGTCGATCTGGTCGTCCCCGGAGCCGGTGTTGATCTGATGCGGGACCGCGATCGAGCGGACGGCGACCCGGTCGCCACCCCCGAGGGTGTCGATCTGGACGTGCTCGACACCGAAGCTCAGCGTCACCCAGGCGTCGGTGGTGGTGCGCGCCTTGAGCTGGCCGCTGCTGACCACCACGTCCTCACGCTGGCTGGTGCCCAGGACCTGCAGGGTGTCGTCTCCCTCGGAGGCGGCCACGGTGATGGTGGCGCCGCCGGCGCCGCGCAGCTCGACGCGGATCAGGTCAGCGCCGCCCAGCGGGGTGAGGGTGGCGGTTCCCGTCCACGGCTGGGCACTGCGTGCCGCCGAACCCACCGCGACCTGGCCGTCAGCGTCGCCGATCAGGAACGTGTTGGCGAGGCCGGTGCCCGTCAGCACGGCGAGTTCGAACTGCGCGCCGAGGTCCTCAGCGGTGGCACCGGCCAGGAAGTCGGTTCCGGTCGCCGTGCCGAGCACCAGCAGGTTGTTGTACAGCCCTACGTCCTGGGTCACGTCCTCGACGATGGTGTCGGTACCGCCGGCGTCGGTGAAGACGTCCTGGCCGGCGCCGCCGGTCACGATGTCGTCGCCCAGGCCGGAGTCGAGGCGGTCGGCGAACGGCGAACCGATCAGCCGGTCAGCGTCGGCCTCGCCACGCAGGGTCAGCGCCGCGCGGTCGGTGGTGAGCCCTGACGCGTCGATCGTGTCGTTGCCGGCTCCGGCTTCAATGGTGAGGCTGTCCCCGTCGGAACGGACGGCACCGGTCACCCACACCGTGTAGGCACCCGTCCGGACGACCCGAAGCTCGGTGCCGATGTCGGCGGCGGGGTGATCCGCCACGCTCACGGCGAAGCTGTCGGCGCCGGCAGAGCCGCGCACCACGACCGCGTCGGCACTCCCGGTCCCCAGGACCAGGGTCAGCGACGTGATGCCGGCGTCACCGGCCAGGTCGTCGACGGTCACCGCGTCGCCGCCGGCTCCTGCATCGACCGACAGCTCTTCGACACCGGTGGCGGTACGGCTGGCGCCGCCCAGGGTGAACACGATCGCGTCCTGGCCGCTGCGGCTGGCGGTGCCGATGCCCAGGGTGTCGGCGCCACCGGTGAGGGTCACCAGCAGGCTGTCCTGACCTACGCCGCCGTCCATCACGGTGTTGCGGGTACCGGCCAGGGAGGCCTCCAGGTCGTCATTGCCGGCGTCGCCGTACATGGCCGCGGTGTAGCCGTTGCCCAGCAGTCGGTCGTTGTCGCCGCCGCCGCGCAGGGTCACCGCGCCCGTCCCGGTGTGTTGCAGCACGTCGTCGCCGTCGCCGCCCGAGAGGTCGCCGCCGCCGGTGCCGGAGGCGGTGATGATGTCGGCGCCGGCGCCGCCGGTCACGGTGGCGGTGCCGGAGCCCTCGATGCTGATGAGGTCGTCGTCGCCACCGGCGTCGATGGTGACCGGGACCGAGACGGACGGGTCGACGAAGAGCTGGTCGTTCCCGCCACCCAGATTGCCGACGATGCTGGTGACCCCGGCGTAGGTGTTGTTGCGGCCAAAGGCCGTGATCTTGATGGTGGCGCCGGAGGCAGTGGTGCCGACCTGTTCGATCCGGTATTCCTCACTGGTGTCAAGCACCGCGATGTTGCGGAACTGGGCCCTGTCGCCGGTGTTGAGCACCAGGGTGCCGCCGGACCAGGACTGGGCCGCAGCCTGGGTGCTGCCGGCATTGCCGGCCAGGTAGGTCGGCACCGGCAGCTGCAGGTAGCCGAGGGTGAAGTAGGCGGTCTTGCTGAACGTCCAGAACAGGAACTTGATCCGGACGTTGATGGCGAGCTCGACCTTCACCCGGCCACCACTGGTGACGTTGGCCGTGTCCACGGCGAAGCTGGCGCTGATCCCGACGCCGAGCAGCGTGAAGCCGAACGCGCGCACCTTGACCTCGGCCGACACGCTGAGGGAGAAGTAGTAGGTGCCGTCGGGGCGCGAGATGGAGGCCACCCGGAAGTTGAAGTCACCGCGGATCCCGAAGCTGTCCGACCCGATCTGCAGGTAGCCGTGCAGGCTGACGTCGAAGCTGCCGTTGGACCACAGGCTCACCGAGCCACTCAGGCCGACGAGGCCGAACAGCTTCAGGGAGGCGCTGGCGGTCAGGTGCCAGGCGTTGCCGCGGACGTCGACGAGCAGGGCGGCGTCGAAGGTGATGATCTTGAGAATGCTGACGCTGCCGGTGAGGCGCAGCAGGAAGGAATCCGGCGCGATCCCCAGCAGGGTCGCGTTCGAGGTGTTGAGCTGCAGGGTGCCGGCGGCGTCGATGCTGAAGACGGTGGCGTCCGCTTTGGCGCTGACGTTGAGGGTCATGGCGAAGCCTGGGTTGGCGCCGCCCACGACGGCCGCGCCGCCGTCGGCCCGGAAGGCGAGGCCGCCGATGGTGAATCCGAGGGCGAACTGCAACTGGAAGCCGGCGGGCGAGATCGTGATGTCGACCGAGCCCTGACCCGACGCGAGGTCGATCAGGTTGATGCTGCCCTCGATCCGCACCCGGAAGCCGACCGCGACGCTGGTCCCGTTGAAGTCCTGGGTGGCGCCGGTGGTGTTGATGGCCATGAAGGCCGTCGCCGAGAAGCCGAGCCCGATGTTCTGGCCCAAGGTCCCCACCGAGAAGTCGAACCGGGCGACCAGACCGTCCGCATTCAAGCGGAAGCCGGTGTTGCTGAGCGTGACCGTCCCGATCGGGCTGAGATCCATGGTGCCGTTGATGATCAGCTCGATCTGGGAGGTGCTCACCTCGAGCTGCACCTCGCCGCTGATCGTCAAGGTGGAGAGCAGCTTCACCTCGCCACCCATCAGCAACCGGAAGCCACCGGTGGTCGACAACGTGACGTCCTCGACGACGAGGTTGTGGTTGGCGTCGCGCTTGAAGCCGTTGAAGCGCTCGACGCCGCCGATGGTCTGGTATTCGACCCCGAAGGTCTGAATGGTCCGCGGGGCGGTGAACGTGTTGATCTCCAGCAGGAACTGGCCGTTGAAGTTGACGCCCGGGATGGCGTTGGAGCCCACGGTGAGCTGGATCCGTCCGACGATGCCGGTTTCGACGCCCACGTAGGCAGCCAGGTTGACGACTCCGGTCACCGATCCCAGGAAGGGGAAGGTCCCGCCGAGCGCGCCGTCCACCTTGCGGTAGACCCCCGCGCCAGAGCCGGCCATGGTGATCCCCAGGTACCCGTTCAGCTTGAGCACCCCGCCGATGGTCAACTGCGCCATCACGGTGGCCTTGACGTACACCTCGCCACCGGCCGGAGCGTCGACGCGACGCCCACCGTCCAGCCCGGGCGCCGCGGCGAAGACGGTGATCTCGGCCGGCAGGTCCTTCAGCACGGCCTGGAACGACTTCGGGATTACCAGGGTCTGGTCGTGCCGGGTCGTGTTGAACATCACCGTCACGGAGCCGGTGACACTGAAGATCTCGCCGACGTCCGGCAGCCCGATGCCACCGCCGCTGCTCACGGTGATGCTGCCGGCGACGCCGAAGTTCCCACCGAGGATGTCGGTTCGGATGAACAGCACACCGGTGGCCGAGCCGTAGGTGATCTGCGCGGGGCCGCTGCCGAAGGACAGCGAGCCGGTCATGAAGACCTGCACCGACGGGGTCGGGGTGCCCTCGATGGAGAGGTAGATCCCACCCTGGATCGCCATCAGTTCCACCGTGGTGGTCGGTGCCCGCACGGCCGCGCGACCCATCAGTTCGAGCCCGAAGGTGTAGGGACGCAGCACGTAGGTCGCGGTCAGGTCAGTCCCGCCGCTGCCGACCCCGGGCAAGGTGATCGTCTCGGTGTGCGTCGTGCCGGTCAGGTTCACCTGCAGCGTCCCGGCGGCCTCCAGATCGAGCCCGTAAGGCTGCAGCGCGGAGAAGTTGGTCTGCAGCGAGGCGACACCCCAGAACTGCGGCACCTTTGTGCTCGGGTCGCCCAGGTCGAGGATGAACCGTCCGGCCGTGGCTCCCAGCGTTCCGAGCCCGTAGACCTTCAGCGTGCCCAGGAAGGTCAGGATGAACATCTTGCGGTCGGGATCGATTTCGAGGATGACCTCGGCCTTGATGTCCAGCAGCGGCTCGCTCAGTAGGCCTGCCGCCTCGAGCCGGATCCCACCGGAGATCTCGATGAAGAACGAACTGCCACGGGTGATCAACCGGAAGCTTGAGCTGGCCGCTGAACCGACGTTGCCCGCGCCGTCCCGCCAGGAGCCGGCCGCGATGCTGACGGTCGCGGTCCCGGTGGTCAGCGTCCCGGAGTAGAGGTACCGGAAGGTGGTGTCGTCGAGTTGCAGCACGCTCTCGCCGGTCAGCTGCTCACTGCCGGCCCCGGACCAGGTGAGCTGCCCGCCGGCCAGGATGCTGGCGACGTCGAGGCCTGCCGTCCCGACTCCGCGGAAGCGGACGTCGATCCAGACGGCGGCCACCGCGGTAGCTGCCGAGACGGCGCTGGCATTGTCGACGGCGCTCCACAAGGTGCCGTTGCTGTTCGTCCAGCTGCCGGTGACGTAGCTGATGGTGGGCGCCGCGGTGAGGACGCCGGTGAAGAAGTAGCGGTAGGTGCTGCCGGAGACCAGGACGGGAACCGGGTCCAGGGTCAGGTCGGTGGCGCCGATCTTCAGGGTGAACTCCGCGGCGGCATCGAGCAGGCTGGCCGGGTCGACCCCGGCGGCGTCGAAGTCGGCGAAGGTGATGTCGACGTAGCCGCGTCCGTTGAAGACTCCCGCGTCGAGGACCTGACCCTTGACGGGGTCTGCGAGGGTGGCGGTCGGGGTGGCGAGGGTGACGAACTCGGTCTCGGCCACGTTGCTGCGGCCACCGAGGTCGGCGAAGCTGCCGGCGATGAAGCTGATGGTGTACCGACCGGCCGCGAGGGTGGCGGTGAAGCTGTACCGGTAGGTGTCGCTCGCCCCGACCCGGACGGGCGCTCCCAGTGCGATCAGGGTGCCTTGGGCATCCCGGAACTGGATCTCGCCGCCGTTGATCGTGGCGGTGTCGATGCCGTAGCCGCTGGAGCCACGGAAGATGATCTCGAGGTAGTGCAGCGCGTTGAGGACGTCAGTGCCGATCGTCTGGCCAGAGACCGCGGCATCTGCGGTGGCACCGACGACGGTGAAGCTGTAGGGCAGGGTCGAGCCGAGCGGTGGCGAGAGCCCGGAGTGGTCGGTGAAGGCGTCCAGCTTGACCGTGACGGTGACGACCCCGACGCTGAACGAGCCGGTGAGCAGGTAGCGGTAGGTGGTGCCGTAGAGCCACAGTGGCGTGCCGCCCAGGAGCGCCGCCGTTCCCAGTCCGGCGCCGGACAGGGTGATCTCATCGCCGTCGATGGAGGTCAGGTTCAACAGCGTCCCCGCGCTGGGGCTGAAGGTCACGTCGAGGTAGCTCGTCGCGGTGGGGTGGAGCGTGACCGCGACGGCGGCGACGGTGCCGGTGGTGCTGGCGTCCACGGTCTGCGAGGCCTGGCCGGCCGCGGCGGTGAGCGTCACGCTGACCGAACCGGTGACGGTGCCGGTCACGGTGATCGGGAAGGCGTAGGTTCCGTCGCCGAGGGCCGTGACCGAGCGGCTGGCGTCCAGGGTCACCACGACGCCGCCGGCGGAGTAGAGCTGGATGCCGGCAGCGGCCGCATCCACGTCCAGGTCCACCAGCACGTCGAGGACGGACGCGGGGTCGAGGCCGGCGGTCAGGGTGACGACCAGCTGGGCCTGTCCGCTGGTGAGGGTGGTCTGGCCGACGGTGATCCGCGCACTGCCGGCGACCACGAGCGCCCACGAGCCAACGGTCGGCGTGACCGTGACGGTGCCGGCGGCGGCGAAGAGGCCGGTCACCCAGTAGCGGAGGGTGACGCTGCCGTCGGGATTGCTGGAGACCAGGATCGGCGCCCGGCCGGGGTCCAGCGCGACCGTGCCGAGGCCAGACCCGCTGAGGGTGAACTCGGCGCCGAGGTCCAGCAGCGAGGCCAGGTCGAGGGTGCGTCCGGTGGGCGGGGTGAACGTGACGTCGAGCCAGGTGTTCCAGCCGCGACCGTTGATCACGTTGACGTCCACCGTGGCGCCCGCTGTCGGGTTGGTCACGGTGGCGCTGACGCCGGTGACGGTGAAGGCCTGGTCGAGCGCCGCGCTGCCGGCCCCCGTGGTGGTGACTCCGTTCACGGTGACGTCGGCGTTCTTGACCGCGTCGGCGGCGAAGCTGAGCTGCACCACACCGAGGCCCAGCGGGGCGCTGAGGGTGTAGCGGAAACGCGTGATCCCTGCCACCCGGATGGCCTGGGTGAGCAGGTCGCCGGTCAGGTGGGCGGCCGCGAGTTCGGCGGTGGTCAGGACGGTGACCGTCGTGGTCGTCCCGGCGTCGAGGTAGGAGTACGTGACCTTGGTGCCGTCGGAGACCAGCGGGACGAACAGGATGCCGGTGGCCGTGGTCACCGCCACCAGCGGCACCGGCGTCCCGCTGGTCAGCGTCAGCGGGGTGCCGTTGAGCGTGATCGTGAACTCGTCACCGGTGTCCAGGATGGACGCCAGGTCGAGGGACGCGCCGTCGGGGGCGGTGAAGACCACGTCGATCGTCGAGCCGGCGGCGCCACCGTCGACCGTGCCGCCGTTGCCTGCCGGTCCGCCGAGGCTGATCGAGGGAGCCGTGCCGGTCGCGGCCGGGTCCGGAGCGTCCACGACGCTGAAGCTGACGTCGTTGCCGCTGGAATCCTTGAAGCCCATCTTGAGCTTGCCGTAGACGCTCAGCAGCCGGATCTGGTCGGGAATGTCGGCTAGGAAC
The DNA here is from genome assembly GCA_964448385.1 of uncultured Propionibacteriaceae bacterium. Lineage (GTDB taxonomy): Bacteria > Actinomycetota > Actinomycetes > Propionibacteriales > Propionibacteriaceae > Propionicimonas. The sequence goes on from CAYUWV010000026.1 coordinate 14,069, forward strand.
AGCACCGTGGCGTCCCCGCGGGCGATCTTCGACAGGTCGAGGTACAGCCGGCCGGAGATCGAGAGGTTGTCGGCGGCGAAGTTGAGCTTGCCGATGATGAGGATCTTGCCGTCGGTGGAGATCTTGAGGATGACCTGACCGTTGAACAACTGCTCCGAGGTGTAGAGGGAGAAGATCTTCGCCGAGCCGGTGATCACCATCGGGGCGGTGAAGGCGGCCAGGAAGCCACCCAGCCCTGGGTTGGCGGCGATCGTCCTGGCCTGCAACGCGACCTGCGCCTGCAGCGAGACCAGCCACGTGTCCGCGGTCTCGGTGGTGGGCAGCCCCGCGACGCTGGAGCGCAGCGCGAACGGGTCGTCCAACGACGGCAGTGACTTGAAGAACTCGACCCCGGCGGCGAAGTCGTTGATGCTGAGGCCGGTGATGGGCTCCAGCAGGATGCCGCCTGGCACCTCGACGTTGATGAAGACCTGCAGCGGACCCAGTTCGCTGAGCCCCAGCCGAATCGTGAAGCCGGCCAGGCCTGCGATCGAGAAGCCGCCCTGGATGCCGAGATAGAAGACCCGCTGGGCCACCGGCGTGACGGTGTCGAAGGTGCCGATGATCGCGTAGTTGGCATCGAGCCGCAGGATGCCGCCCACCAGCCCGGCGTTGAGTTCGCCGCCGAACATCTTGCCCACGACGGTCACGCCGAGCGAATCGATGGCGATGATCGGGAACTTGCCCTCGGCCAACAGCGACGGCTTGATCTTGACGCCCTGGATCGAGCCCGAGAACGTCAACCCGCCCAGGCCCTGGATGCCGGTGACACTGGCCGACAGCGTGAGCACGAAATCGCCGGGGTTGTTCTCGGGGTCGTCCCACTGGACGCCCAGCGCATCGATCCGGATCGGCAGGAACGAGGGCCACTTGAACGAATCGCCGGTGGCCGAACCGACCGACAAGAAGACCCCGAAGCCTGACAGCGCCTTGAAGCCGCCATTGCCCGTGAACGCGAAGTTGCGTCCCTCGCCGGCGATCACCAGGGAGCCGATCGACACCTGGGCACCCACCGAGCCGAAGCTCACCATCAGGTTGTCGGTGCCGGCCGCCCCGGTGTCGAGCCTGAAGTCGCGGGCGGACAGGGTCACGTAGGTGCCCAGCACGATGGAGAGGGTGTCGACGCTGAGCTGGAAGGCGTCGACCTTGCCGCCACTGAAGGTGACGCCGATCCGGAAGGCCTCGTCGTCCTGGGTGCCGTCGGGCCGCTTGTCGTCGGCGGTCTTGCGGTCGGTGATGGCGGCGGTGAAGCTCTTGCCCGGGAACAGCCGCGCCCCACCGGAGGCGATGTAGATCTGCCCGGTGAACCCCGCCACCGTCGCGGTGCCGCCGAAGTTCACGCTGAGCCCGGAGACGCCGACGCGGATGTCGTCCAACTCGAGGATGCCGCCGAAGCTCAGCTTCGGATCACTCGCGGCCAGGGCGTTGCCGGAGTCGACCGGCTGGCCGCTGGCGGTGGTGGCCAGGCCGTAGGCCAGTTCCGCCGTGCCGAGGCTGAAGCCGTTGTCGCGGATGACCAGTCCGGGGACGATCCCGGCCGTCAGGGTCTGGTCGTTGTTGAAAGAGATGTTGGACTTCGTCGCCGGGTTGTACGGACGCAGCGAGCCCGTCACCCCGAACCGCGGCAGGCTGATGGTGGCGGTGTTCACCCGGATCAGTTCCTGACCCGGCAGTTTCGCCGTCGGGTCGTACTTCACCGTGACGCCGGTCGCGGTCAGGAACACCAGGTTCGGCACGACGGCCTCGAGCGAGGACACCCGCAGGCTCCAAGCGCCGGTCGGTTCGATCCGGACGTTGCCGCTCAGCAGCCCGAAGACGTCCACGGCGAGGTCGAAGGTGCCCAGCACGCCGATCAGGTCGACGGTGACGCCGCTGGTGGTCTGGGCCGTGGCGGTGGTGGTCGTGGGCGGGCCCGCGGCCGAGCCGCCGAAGCTCAGGCTGGCCCGGTCGACGCCGAGGGCGATCGTGAGCACGACCATGCCGTCGACGAAGCCGAAGTCGGCCAGGCCGATGCTCGGCCCCTGCAGGCTCAGCGGTCCGAGCGCGATGGCACCGTTGGTGGTCTTCTCCCCCGCCGCGGAGGGATCGATGGTGAACGACTGGGTCTGGCCGCTCGCGTTCTGGCTGAGTGCGCCCGTGGCGGGGTTCTTCGTGGAGAAGCTGCCGGTGAAGCTGAGGGTGACGATGCCGGTGGTGAAGAGCCCTGCCGTGTTGGTGAGGTTCTTGTCCTTCAGGAAGTACCGGTAGGTCACCGATGTGGCGGTGTCCGCCCGTCCGGCGATCAACAGCGGCGCGCCGCCCACGACGGTCGGGATGCCGGCGGTCACCTCCAGGTCGGCGACGCCGGTGCCGGTGATGGTGAACGGCGCGATGGCGACCTCGAGGCTCGCCTTGTTGATCGGGTTGCCGTCCAGGCTGGTGTAGGTGATGTCGACGTACCGCTGCGCGTTCAGCTGGGCGACCGTGATCGTGCCGCCGTTGCTCGGGCTCGCCAGCACGGCGATCGGGCCCGGCTTCGACTGGGTGGCCGTCGGGGTGAACAGCACGAACTGCTCGTCCTCACCCACGGTCGTGGCACCCCGACTGTCGGAGAACGCCCCCGCCAGGAAGCGGACGGTGACCAGGCCGTTGGCGGGCAGCACCCCGCTGCTGATGGTGTAGCGGTAGGTGTTCGCCGAGACCAACGTCGGCGCCCCGTTCACGGTGACGGTTGAGGCCGCGCCGTTGACCAGCAACGTGAATTCGGGTGCGACGTCGAGGATGCTGGTCGCGTTGAGGCCGGCCTGGTTCACGTCGTTGAAGACCACGGTGATGCTGGCGGGCGGGGCGGCCAGCACGGCGCCCTTCACGGGGCTGACCAGGTCGGCGGTCGGGAACAGGGTCGGCGGGGTGACGTCACCGATGGCTGCGGCTGCGCTCGGGAAGAGCGCGAAGTCCTCGACCTTGAAGCTGTTCAGCCGGAAGCCCGTCGTGGCAGCCAGGGTGAAGGACGCGAAGCCGCGCAGGCTGGCGATGTTGGTGCCCCCCAGTTGGACCAGGACGGCCGCCGGCGCGATCACGATGTCGAGGTCGCCGGCGGGTTGGCGGGTCAGCGAGAGGTTGCCGTTGATCTCGAAGACGTTCGCGACGAAGATCCGCAGCCCCGTGGCCTGGAACGAGAAGGCTCCGGGCAGGAGCGCTGTCGTCGCGCCGGGGACGGTGAGCGCGGTGCTGGCGGTGTTGACGGCGAAGCCGACCGTGCCCGACACGCTCAGGCCGTCCAATCCCAGCACGGCGAAAGCGCCGGTGGCGGTGAGCGCGAACCCGGAGGTGTCCCTGACGAAGGCGATCGTGGCGTTCCGGATCAGCACGCCCACCGCGGCCGGATTCGTGGTGCCGTCGGCCAGCTTCGACGGTCCGCGACCGATGAACAGCTCCAGGCCGCTGCCAGAGAAGGTGCCGTCGGTCCCGATCGAGAACGAGCCGGCCCGCAGCTCGAGGATGTCGCCGAAGCTGAAATCGAGGTTCTGGATGATGAACGCGAACTTCGGGGAGGCGGCCAGGTTGAGCACGATGCTGGCATCGCCGACCACGATGGACTGCTTGACCAGCACCCCCGTGGTGTTGATCGTGAACCCGACGGAGCCGCCCGCGGCGCCGGCCACCCGGCCGGTCAGGGAGCCGGCGACGCCCCCGGTGAGGGTCTTCACGTCGGTCGCGGTGGTGGCGCCGGGTGCGGTCACGGTGCCGATGCCGA
>CAYUWV010000026.1:17943-20405 GCA_964448385.1 uncultured Propionibacteriaceae bacterium
GTCTTCACGTCGGTCGCGGTGGTGGCGCCGGGTGCGGTCACGGTGCCGATGCCGAAGATCACCAGCGCGCCGCTGGCCTCTTTCAGGCCGGGGTTGCTGCCGCCGCCGATGCTCTGGCCGCTGCTGAGGGACGCGTTGGCGAAGGCGATCCGGGTGACCTGGGCGCCGGTGGGCCCGAACCGCTCGAACGCCACGTCAGCGTGGATGGTGATGCCGCCGATGACCAGGTCGATGTTGCTGGCCGCCAGCCGCAGGAACGGGCCCTTCGGCAGCGCCATCGACACGGTCGCGCCCGGGGTGCCGTCGGCGTTGCTGAAGCTCACGGTCTGGGTGACCGCGACGCCCAGGGTGTTCACCTGCAGGCTGAGCTGGGCGGTGAGCCCGACTGGCAAGTTGGCCAGGGCGATGTCGCCGGTGACCTGGCCGGCGAACCCGCCGCCGCTGATGGTGATGACGCCGGCGCCGTTGCTGAACCGCACCCCGACGTCGTCGGCGGTGGTCGCCAGCGATCCGGGATCGCCGAGGAAGAGCGAAACGCCGGTGAAGCCCATCCGGACGACCTTCGCCCCCGCGGCCGTCCGGGTCTGCTCGAACAGCACGACGCCGCTCAGCGTCTGGCCGAACAGCGTGACCTTCGCCGGCTGGTCGGCCATCCCCACCTGCACCCGCAGGGTGTTCTTCGGCACCGAGATGGTCGCTTCGATGCCGCCGATGTTCAGGGTCTGGTTGACCGCCGCCGGGGTGGTGTTGATCTGCAGCAGCACTTCGGCTTCGAGCGAGAAGGTGCTGCTCAAGGCCGGCGACAGGGCCAGCCCGGCCCGCACCGAACCGGCCAGCCCGGTCGGGGTGATCAGCAGCGCACCACTGCTCACGGTCACCGTGGCCAGGGTGGTCGTCCCGTCCCCCAGGCTGAGGCTGGCGCCGCTGACGACCAGGGTGATCGCCTTGGTGGTGGCGTTCTTGGCGAACCCGACGTTGCCCACGAGGCGCTGGCCGGCGATCTCCAGGACGATGTTGGTGCCGGCGACCGAGATGCCCGGCGCCACGCTGACACCGTCGACCAGGCGAGGGGCGGTCAGGGTGTTGAGGGTCACCGCGAGCGTGCCGCTGAAGCCGACGCCCGGGATGTCGACGGCGACGGTGGCCGCCAGCCGGCCGACGACGCCACCCTTGGCTCCGCCGCTGGCGCCGATGATGGTGAAGCTGCCGCTGCCCTGGCTGACGACCACGACGTCACGCTCGGCGCTGCCGAGCCGCAGGCTGAGGTTCGCCAGGGCGACGGTGGTGACGAAGCTCGGCGTGGCGGGCAACGAACCGTCGGCGTTGAGCACGGCCCGGCGCTCGAACGACAGGTCCGTGGCGAGTTGCTGGCCGCCGATGGTCAGGCCCAGGCCGGTGACGGTCACGCTGAGGTAGTTGCCGGCGACCAGGGTCAGGGTTTGGTTGGCCCCGCCGACGACGAAGGTCTCGGCCACCGCGACCGGCATCACTTTGCCGGAGACGGTCCGGCGCATCTGGTTGATGGTGACCGCCACGGTGGCCGTGATCCCGCCGAGTCCCTCGCCGAGGCTGAGGGTCGCGGTGGCTGCGATGGTGCCGGCGAGGCCCTCGGGGGTGATCAGCAGCAGGGCGCTGCCGCCGCTGAGCCGGACGCCGATGTCATCGGTGAGGTCGGCCGGGGTTCCGCCGTCCGCCCCCAGGAACAGGCTGACCGCGGTGGCGGCGAGCTTCAGGCTGGTGACGTCGTCGGTGGTGTTGAGCACCTTGTCGGCCCCGGCCGAGCGCACCTTCTCGAAGGCGAAGACGCCCTGCAGCGACTGACCGGCGATGCTGATGCTCACCGGGAGGTCGGTGGTGCCGAGTTGCAGCCGCAGGAAGCTGCCGGCCGGCAACGTGAGCGCCAGCGCGGCGTCGTTGACCGCGGTCGGCATGGTGTTGAGCTCGAGGCTGACCGGGAGCGCGCCGATGGTCAGCGGCAGGTCGTCCATCCCGACCAGGGCAAACGTGCCGCTCACGCTGGCGGCGATCCCGGCGCGGGTGATCAGCAGCTTGCCCAGGCCGCCGGTGAGGCGGACGCCCCGGTCGTCGGTGGTTGCCGGGCTACTGCCCGGATCGCCCAGGAAGAGGCTGACATTGCTGGCGCTGATCGACGTCACCCGTGCGGTGGCCGCGCCCGACTGGCTGATCCAGAAGTCGCCCGACAGTTGCTGTCCGGCGATGGTGAGGACGACGCCCGTCCCGCCGATGCGGAAGCTGGGGGCGCCGGTGTCGACCGCCAGCGACAGGGCCCCGCTGAGGCTCACGCCGGGGATGGTCACCGCGACGGTGACGCTCAGCGAGCCGACCAGGCGCTTCGTCGCGCCGGTGCCGCTGAGGGTGAAGCTGCCGGTGCCCTGGCTCAGCACCACCAGATCGGTGGTGCCGTCGCCGAGCCGGACGGTGATGCCGGACAACTCGACGGT
>CAYUWV010000027.1:0-6910 GCA_964448385.1 uncultured Propionibacteriaceae bacterium
TCGGCGATCGGGACGGCCGTCAGCGGGGTGATCCGTCCCGAGGCTTCGGTGATCATGCGTCCAGCCACCAGGCGCACCGCTTCGGCCAGCAGGTCGGGGGTCATGTTGTCCAACAGCACCGCGTCGGCGCCGACGGCGAGGAGCTCCCGCAACTGGTCCAGCCCGTCGACCTCGACCTCGACCTTGACCAGATGGCCAATCCCGCGGCGGACCCGGGTGACCGCCTCGGTCACGCCACCTGCCACGGCGATGTGGTTGTCCTTGATCAGGACGGCGTCATCGAGGCCGAAGCGATGATTCGACCCCCCACCGGCCACGACGGCGTACTTCTGCAGGGCACGGAGCCCCGGAATGGTCTTGCGGGTGTCGGCAACCTTCGCGCGCGTGTGGGCGATGGCATCGGCGATCGTGGCGGTTCCGGTGGCCACCCCGGACAGGTGCCCCAGGAAGTTGAGCGCGACGCGTTCCCCGGTGAGCAGGCCACGGGCCGGCCCGATGGCCCGGGCGATCACGGAACCTGGCACGACTCTGGAACCGTCCGGGATTTCGGTGATCATGGTGATCCGCGGGTCCACCAGCCGCCAGGCAAGCTCCGCGCAGGCCAACCCGGCCACGACCCCGGGCTCGCGGGAGACCAGGGCGACCTCGGCGGTCGCGTCGGGATCGATGATGGCGTCCGTGGTGAGGTCCCCGGCCCTGCCGAGGTCCTCCAGCAACGCGGCCCTGACCAGCGGTTCGATGACCAGCTGCGGCAGTTGCCTCATCGGACGGCCGCCAGTGCCAGTGAATCGCTGTCGACCTCGATGTGCTCTGCCACCGGGTCGGTGGCGGGGCAGTCAAGCCGAGTGTGGCCTCCCCGCGATTCGGTGCGGCGCAGCGCTGACGTCAACAACAGCAGGCCGACCAGCGCGGCATCGTGGTCACGGGTCGCTTCCAGCTCGCCGATGGCTTCCCGAAGTTCGGCACCGGTTCGCAGCACGCCGCCGGCTCGGCTCACGATCTGCCGGACGGCGGCGACCACCGGATCCGGCGCGGGCACAGACCACGTCGGCGTCGTCGCCACCGGTCGGGCGGGCGCCTGGGCAGGGGTGGCCGGGAGGGTCTCTCGCAGGTGCCGGGCCACGTCACGTCCACACACGACGGCCTCCAACAAGGAATTGCTGGCCAGCCGGTTGGCCCCGTGCAGCCCGGTGGAGGCCACTTCGCCAGCGGCGAACAGTCCCGGCAGGGTGGTCTGTCCGTGGGCGTCCACCAGCACCCCACCCATGTGATAGTGCGCCGCAGGCCGGACCGGCAGCAGGTCCCGTTCGGGATCCAACCCTGCCTTGCGGGCCGTGGCATGGATGGACGGGAACAGCTCGGCGAACCTCGGCCCCGGTTCCGTGCGGGCGTCAAGGAAGACCCGGTGCCCCGCCTGCAACTGCGCCCACTCGGCGCGCGACACCACATCCCGGGCCGCCAGCGGGTTCTTCAGGACCCATTCACCGTTCTCATTGACCAGGATCGCGCCCTCACCCCGCACCGCCTCGCTCACCAGCGGCATCGGGTCCACCGACACGTCCAGCGCCGTGGGATGGAACTGAACCATCTCGACGTCGCGCAGCCGGGCACCAGCCCTGAAGGCGAGCGCCAGACCCTGGCCCCGGGATCCGAGCGGGTTGGTGGTGTGGCTGAACAGCCCGCCGATGCCGCCGGTTGCCAGGATCACGACGTCGCTGAGTAGTTCGACCGGCCCGGCAGGGGTTGCCACCTGAACGCCCCGGACGCGGCCGTCGGCGACGAGCACCGCCTGAGCGGGGGAGTAGTCCCACAACGAGACCGACGGCAATTCCCGGGCCCGATCCACCACGGTCCGCAGCAGTTCGGCCCCCGTCCCGTCGCCCCGGGCATGGACGATCCGCCGTCGGCTGTGGGCACCCTCAAGACCGAGTCGCAACGTGCCATCAGGGTTGCGGTCGAACCTGGCCCCCTGGTCGGCGAGCCAGGCAATAGCGTCCGGGGCCGCCGCCGTGATGGCGTTGACCACCGCCGGATCGCACAGCCCGGCGCCAGCTGCCAGGGTGTCGGCCGCGTGCAAGGCGGGATCGTCGTCGGCGCCCACCGCGGCAGCGAGGCCGCCCTGCGCCCATCCGGTTGAGGTCCCGGTGCTGACCTCTCCCGCGCTGAGTACCACGCACGGCAACGGGGACAGTTCTATGGCTGCGGTGAGTCCGGCCAGACCGGCGCCCACGATGATCGGACCGTTGGCTTCGATGCGCTGCCGGGTTGTCATCGCCGTGCCGTCCCGACGGCGAGCATCCGATCCACGGCCACCCGCGCGCGGTCAGCCACGTCCGCGTCGATGGTCACCTGGTGAGTCATCGTCTCGAGGCTGTGGCGGATCTTGGCCAAGGTGTTGCGCTTCATGTGCGGGCAGAGGTTGCAAGGGCGCACGAACTCCAGGTCGGGGAATTCCTGCGCCACGTTGTCGCTCATGGAGCATTCGGTGATCAGTGCCACCCGCGCGGGGCGTTCCCTGGCCACGAAGCTCAGCATCTGTGCCGTCGATCCGGCGAAGTCGGCGACGTCCACCACCTCGGGCGGGCATTCGGGGTGGGCGAGCACGGTGACCCCGGGGTGGTCGACACGGATCTGGTGGATGTCCGTCGGAGTGAACCGCTCGTGCACCTCGCAGGCGCCGGGGTGGGTGATGACCTTGACGCCGGTCTGACGGGCGATATTGGCCGCCAGGTACTGGTCGGGGATCATGATGACCTCCGGAACCCCGAGGCTCTCGATCACAGCGACGGCGTTGCCCGAGGTGCAGCAGATGTCCGACTCGGCCTTCACTGCTGCTGAGGTGTTCACGTACGTCACCACCGGGACCCCGGGGTGCAGGCGCCGGAGTTCGCGGACGTCTGCCGGGGTGATCGACTCCGCGAGGGAACACCCGGAGCGCAGGTCGGGGATCAGCACGGTCTTGGACGGGTTGAGCAGCTTGGCCGTCTCGGCCATGAAGTGGACCCCGGCGAGCACGATCACGTCCGCCTCGACGGTGGTGGCCACGCGGGCCAGCGCCAGCGAGTCGCCGACGATGTCGGAGACCCCGTGGAAGATCTCTGGGGTCATGTAGTTGTGGGCCAGAATGACGGCGTTCCGCTCGGCTTTGAGTCGCATGATGGCGTTCACGTCGTCGGCCATGGTGGCCCACTCGACGGAAGGGATGACGTGCTTCACCTTCTGGTAGAGGGCCTCAGCAGGAATGAGGGCGGCGGTCATCGGGATCTCCCAGCTCCGGCGGGGCTGCCGGCTTGCTTTTGCTATTTCTGAGCAAAAGCAATGCTACATCTGAGCATAAGCCGACGCAAGCTGGGCGTTGGGGCTCGACACAGTCGAGACAACCGAGAACCTCCGCCTGACTCGGCGCCGGTCCCGCGGGGCACGTGCCGCTCAGCGGCCGCGGATGGTCGGGAGCTTGGTGCCCGCCGCGTGCCGCTGCTGCAGGATCTCGCGGCGGAACCGGTACAACCTCGCCGGACGGCCGCCGGTGGACGCGTCCATGGCACCGGTCTCTTCGACGAGGGCCTGCTGCTCGACGAGGCGTCGAAAGTTCTGGGTGTGGACAGCCTGGCCGGCCAGCGCCTCCAGACAGTCCTGCAGTTGGCGCAGCGTGAACTCCTCAGCCATCAGCTCGAAGACCACCGGGCGGTACTGGATCTTCGCCCGGAGCCGTGCCACACCGGTCGCCAGCACCCGCCGGTGATCACCCACCATGCGATCTCCCGGCACCAGCGCAGCCTCGGGCAGTCGCCAGGCATCCGGAGATTCCGGGACGAGGCCCGCTTCGTAGAGCAATTCGTAGCGCTGCAGGGCCAGATCGGTTTGCCACGGTTGCCCCGCCAGGCCGAACGTGATGGCGCAGCGCTGCCGCCGTTCCGCGGCCAGTCGCGGTTCAGCGTCCGCCCACGCCAGGATGGCGGGCTGGATCGATTCCTTGCGCAGGTCGGTACCGGGTCGGGTGTCCTCCCATGGCATGAGCTCGTACCAGGCGCGCCAGCCGCCGATGCCGGTGTCGGAGGTCGGAGTGGTCAGGCCCAGATAGGACACCGACAGGCTGCGCTGGGTCGCGTGGGCGGCATCGAGGTCGACAAAGGTGTACAGCTGCTCCAGATAGCCGAGTCGGCGTCCGGTCTGCTCCTCGACCCAGGCTCGGGTAGCCGCCTGTAGGGAGCGGTGGCCGGGCATCAGCGGACCGGCCGGCAGTCGGGGCACCTCGCCGAGGGTCAACACGCACGGCTGGTCGTCGACCATCGCGACGATGACCGCGAGGAGTTCAGCCGAAACGGCTTGTCCGTCCACCGTCCGCTCCTCTCGCCAGGTGGCCTCAGGATAGTGGGCGGTGCCGGTCGGGGGTGCCGCGTGACCGGCGGGGCTTGTAGCCTCGCGGTGTGAAACGGATTCTGGCGTCGCTAGTGCTGGGCCTCGTGGCCCTGCTGGGGTTTCCCGCTGCCACCGTCGCGGTGGCCGAGGACGACACGCCGTCCTCGTGGCAGATCACCGCTTACGAGGTGGGCGCCACGGTGGACGACAGCGGCACCACGGCGGTGCGCATCGACCTGGCCTTCGACTTCAGCAATGATCCGGGCCACGGCCCGTATGTGACCTTGCCACTGCGGCAGCGGGTTGAAAACCCCGATCTCTGGCGGATGCTCGACGTGACCGTCGGCGAGGTCAGCAGTTCGACGGGAGCCAACGCCGAAGTCCTCACCACAGTGCAGGACGGCAACTTGCTGATCCGCATTGGCAACGAGAACCGGACCTTCACCGGCGTGCAGCAGTACACGATCAACTACACCATCAGGGGCCTCATCGCGCCGAACCAGGCCAGCTCGGGCTTGGACGAGTTCAACTGGAATGCCGTCGGGGACGGCTGGGAGGTGCCGCTGAACGACGTCGCGGTGACGGTCACCGGGCCTATGGACGTCAGCCGGGTCGCCTGCTGGACCGGCGACGGGTACAGCAGCCCCTGCGAAGAGGCCGCCCCCGACGGCAGGTCAGCGCACTTCAGCGAGTCCTACCTGTCGCCCGGAACACCGCTGCAGGTGGTGGCCGGCTTCCCTGCGGGGACGTTCACCGGTGCCGAAGCGCGGTTTGAGAAGCGCTACCACATCGGCAACATGTTCCCGGTGACCCCGCTGACCGCCGGGCTCACCGGCGCGCTCAGCGCCCTGGGGCTCGCGGCACTGCTCCGTCGCACGCGACGTGGGGCCCGCGACGAGGTGTACCTGGGCATGACCCCCGGTGTGATTCCCACCCGCGGCCAACCGGTCAACGTCGGGCGCGGCGTGGTCGACGCCCCGGTCGCGGTTGCGTTCACCCCTCCGCCGGGCGCTCGTCCTGGTGAACTGGGGGTGCTGACCGACTCGACCGCGAACAACGTGGACATCACGGCGACGCTCATCGACCTCGCGGTGCGGGGCTACTTGCGCATCGATCAGCAAGGCAAGAAGGACTGGACCTTCGTCCAGCTGCAGGGCACCGACAAGCTCGCCGACTACGAAGCGCACCTGCTCTCCAGCCTGTTCGCCCAGGGCAGCGAGGTCACCATGGACGACCTGAAGAACAAGTCCTACGCGACCGTGTTGTCCGGCACCCGCGAGCGGCTGTACAACCGCGTGACCGGCCAGTTGAAGTGGTTCACCCGCAGCCCGGCACTGGTGCGAGGGCTCGCCGTGGCGGGTGGCGTCGCGCTCGTGGCGCTGGGCGTGGGGCTGGGCCTGCTGCTCGGCTTGATCGGTTTCGGGTTGCTGGGACTCGCCCTCGTGATCGTCGGAGCCGGCGTCCTGGTGGCCAACAACCGCTTCGGCGCGCGGACGGCGACCGGATCGGCGGTGCTCGCGCAGACCAAGGGCTTCGAGCTGTACCTCACCACGGCCGAGGCTGACCAGATCCGCTTCGAGGAGGGCATTGACGTGTTCTCGCGGTACCTGCCCTACGCCATCGTCTTCGGGGTCGCAGAGCGCTGGACGAAGATCTTCGCCGAACTGGCTGCGCAGGGTCGCTACGAGCCAACCACCTCGTGGTACCAGGGCTACACGTACGGCTCCATGCTGAGCCCGGATTTCGCGAACTCGCTGGATCGCCTGGCCAGCCAGATGTCCTCATCGATGCAGGCCGCCACTGCGGCATCGAGCGGGGGGTCGGGCTTCAGCGGTGGCGGCGGCTTCGGCGGCGGTGGCGGCGGAGGCTGGTGAGTCAGGCTGGGGGCTGGACTGGCCCGGCTAAGGTCTTGCCATGGTGGCCCTGAGCGCCGGCTGGGTGATCCCGCGGCGAACCCTGGCGCTGGCGCTGACGGTATCCACGGCGCTGTTGGTGCCGCTGATTCTCGTTCTGGTTCTGGTGGGGGCTTCTGCTGCCCTTGGCCTGGGCTTGGGGTTCTCGTCGCTGGTGTTGCCAGCCTTGAAGCTGAGGCCGTTGCAGGCCAGTGCGTTGGGCGTGCCGTCGGCCCTCACCGGGGTCGTCGCTGCCGGCCTGCAGGGATCGGCGCTGCCGGCGGCCGCGTTCGTCGCGTTGACCTGCCTGCTGGTGGTTCCGGCAACCGTGGTCGATGCGCGCTTGCTGGCCGGGATTCCGACTGCGGCGGCGGTCTTCGTCGCCGTGCCGCTGCCCCTGGAACCGGTGCAGGTCGGGTCGTTCATGATCCTGGGTGGGGCGCTGGCCGTGGCACTGCTGGGTCGCTCGCCCCGTCCCGAGCACCTGGAGCCCGTCCCGCCAGTGCGCGCCTGGACGCACGGCGCGGTGATGGCTGTGGCAGTGGGTATCGCCAGTTTCCTGGTCATCCACTTCGGGATCCCCCACGGCTATTGGGTGGCACTGACGCTGACCGTGGTGCTGCGTCCGTTCCAGGACGAGACCTGGCGGGCCGCGGTCG
>CAYUWV010000027.1:7010-11381 GCA_964448385.1 uncultured Propionibacteriaceae bacterium
ACGCTGACCGTGGTGCTGCGTCCGTTCCAGGACGAGACCTGGCGGGCCGCGGTCGAACGCGTCCTGGGAACCTTCGTGGGAGTGCTACTCGCGTTGGCCGTGGCCGCGCTACTGCCGCAGTGGGGGCTGCTGCTGGCGATGTGGGTGTCGGTGGTGCTGATGGCCGCCTATGCGGCGCAGGGAGACTACGTGAAGCAGGTCGCCTTCATGACCCCCGGTGCGGTCCTGATCGGATCGGGCGGCAGCCCGGTGGTGATCGCCTCCGATCGGGTGGTGATGACCGGGTTGGGCGTTCTGGTCGCCGCGGGTATCGCCCTCGGCCTGAGCTGGTTTGATCGTTGGCGTGCTGCGCAGCAGACGGGGGAGGAGTCGGGATGAAGCCCGTCCTATTGGGGGAGACGCCGCTGTGGGCGGTCGCGCTGGCGCTGCCCGTGGTTCTTCTGGTCGCCTGGTTCTTTGGATCCATCGCACGGTGGCTCCTTCGTGGCCGGGCGAAGCTCGGTGCGGCGACATCGATCGTCATCTCGATTCTGGGCACCTCGGTGGGGTTGCTGCTGGCCTCCTGGATTCGCCCGGACAGCCACCTGTGGAGCGCGCTCACGATCGCCCTTGCGCTCGGCATGTCCGTGGTCGGGATCGCCGGATACGCGGCGGTCGCGGCGCACTTCCAAAGCCCGGTGAAGGCGAGCGTGCCTGAACTGCTCGCGCACGGCGAGTCTGCCCAAGTCGAGTTCAAGTCGACCGCCCGGATCAACCTGCACACCGGGGCCAAGGATGAACGCATGGAGCAGGTCATCGCCAAGACCGTCTGTGCGTTTCTCAATGCGGACGGCGGCACGCTGTTGATCGGTGTTGACGACACTGGCAATCCGATCGGCCTGCAACCCGACCTGGCCACCCTCAAGGTCCCAGACATCGACCGGTACGAGCTGTGGCTGCGGGATCTGTTGACCGCGTCGCTGGGACAGAACGCGGCCGCGATGGTCACGGTCGACTTCGCGGCAGTCCCGGCCTTGGACGGGGAAACCCTCCAGGTGTGTCGGCTCTCCTGCCAGCCGTCGCCTCGTCCGGTGTACCTGCGCGTCGGCAAGGGCATTGGAACCGAGTTGTGGGTGCGGTCCGGCAATTCGTCGCGCCAGTTGCGGGTCGACGAGGCGGCCGACTACGTGATGCACCGCTGGCCGCTCAACCTCGGGTCTGCCGTGGCCGCCCAGCTGAAGGCCGCCGTGCGGTTCTCAGAGGCACGATGAGGTCCCAGGCCTGGCCGGGCCGGCTGGCCCCCGGCGGTAAGCTGGGGCATCCCCGGCACCGAAGGACCAGATGACCCTGTTGATACCGCTTGTGGCGCCAGGGTTCTCGGTGTTCCAGCAGAACATCCCACTGGCCATCGGAATCGTCGTGTTCGCCTCCTTCCTGTTCGCCGGAGGTGCCACCGTCCAACATCTGGCCGTGGGACGGACGGTGGATGCCGAAGCCGAGAACCGCTCCATGAACCTGTCGCAGTTCTGGGGCCTGGTCACCAATCTGCGCTGGCTGTCAGGCCTCACGCTGATCGCCATCGGGGCTTCACTGCACATCGTTGGGCTGATGATGGCCCCGGTCACGGTCGTCCAACCCGTCGGCATCCTGGCCGTGCCGTGGTCGGTGCTGTTGGCAGCCAAACTCCACCACTTCCGGCCCACTCGCCAGATCTGGGGAGCTGTCGCGCTCACCATCGTCGGCATTGTGGTGTTCACCCTGATCTCGGCGAGCACCGCCGCCCCTGACACCGCCCTGCCGCCGAACCAGATCATCGTGGCGTCCCTGCTCGTCTTCGTGGTCGGCGGGCTGTTGGGGGCCCTGGGCAGGTTCGGTCCTGCCTCACGTCGCTGCCTGATGTGGGCCTCGGGCGGGTCGTTCTTCTACGGCCTCAGCTCGGCGCTGATCAAGGTGATCAGCTCGCTGGTGAAGCAGGGCGACTTCTTGCAGCAGCCGCTGTTCTGGACGGTGGTTCCGTTCCTCCTGGTCTGTTACGTGGTGGGTGGCTGGATGGTGCAGCAGGGCTACGCCAATGGGCCGGCGGAGATCGTGGTGGGGTCGATGACCACCACCGACCCGATCGTGGCGGTCACGTTCGGCATGGCTGTGTTGGGTGAAGGCGCCCGCGTCGGACTGTTGGACGCCTTCGGCATGCTCCTGGCCGGGGTGGTCGCGGTTGGTGGCGTGGTGATCCTCTCGATCCATCATCCGGACTCCCTCAGCAACCAAGCCAAGGATGTGGCCGCCGGTGGCCGGGCCTCCGATCCGGTCCCCGGGATGAAGTAGGCGAGTCCACGCCGATCGCCCAGCGACTCAGCTCTGGCTTGCGAACGCGCGCTGCGCGCTGCGGTAGACGCCTGCGTAGGCCTCCGCCATCGCCGTGCCGCTGAGGCCCGATGCCAGGGTCCGGGAAGCATGCGCCATCGAAGCCCGCCGCGTCGGATCGTCCATCAACTCGGCCATACCCCTGGCGATGTCGGTCACGGCGGGCCCGGTCAGCAGCGCGTTGTCAGTGCCTACCCCGATGCTGAGCCGCTCGTCGCAGTACAGGATGGGCGTGCCGGTGGCCGCAGCCTCCGCCAGCACCATCCCCTGGGTGTCGAAGTGGTACGAGGCGAGCACGAAGACGTCCGCATCAGCGAGCTGCTGGGCAATATCGGCCACCTCGTCCACGTGACCGAGGAAGTGGATGTGACCGTGGCGGACAGTGGCTGCGAGCTGCTGCAGGGCCTTGAGCTCGGGGCCGTCACCGATGATCACCAGCTCGGCGTCATCACGTCCCAGCGCACCGAACGCCTGGATGATCGCATCCACCCGCTTCTCGCCACCCAGCCTGCCGCAGCTGACGAACCGGGTGGTGGCCTGCTGCGGCCGGCGCCTGGTGACGGCGAGGAAGTCGCCGGCGACCCCGCTCGGGACGACGTAGCCCCGCTCGGCCAGCTCGGGAGAGGCGTCGGTGATGCACTCGATCATGAACCCCGCCGGTGAGGTGAAGGCGTCGACTCCCTGCGCCAGGCGGGCCAAGCTCCGCCAGTCCCGGCGAGCGAAGCCAGAATCCTCGCCGGCCCCCGGCGACGGCGGCAACCTCAGGGCTGCGCTGGGGCTGCGTCCGGAAACCAGCCGCAACAGCCTGCCGGACAAGGGAAGATAGGTGAGCGAGTTGAGTCCTGACACCGCCGGGCTGGTGTGGTGGGTGCCCACGTAGTTGGAGTGGAAGGTGTGCACGTGCGGAATGCCGCCCGCCTTGGCCACCTGGGCGGCCAGGTAGATCGACCCCCGCTCGTTCTGGGAATGCACCACATCCAGCAGGTGCCCGGCGGCGATCCGGCGCGCGAGGCGCCGTCCGACCTGGACCGAGCACAAGAAGCTGGGGGTGCCAGGAAACCGCCAGTAGTCCAGTGCTTCCCAGGCGCAGCCGCGGGGGGCGGTGAACTCGAATCGCGGCGCGAACAGGGTCACGTGATGGCCGAGCGCGGTCAGGTGGTCGATTTGTTGCTCGATGGATCGGGTGACCCCGCCGCTGTGGGGATAGAAGTCGTCGGTGAAGATCCCCACGCGAAGCGGGTCACCGGGCGCTCGACTCACGCCGAACACCTTAGCCCGTGGCGGGTGGGGGCCAGGTGGAGGCGTGACCGGTCAGGCCTCGACGACCAGGGCGGAGAGCTGCCTACCGAGCCCGTCGCCCAGGATGATCGTCGTGTTGTCCCGGGGGGTGGGGAAGTACAGCCAACCAGTGCGTTCCTGGCCCGCCACGATGGTTCCGTCGCCGAGTGCCGGGTCGTCGCTGCCCGGCTCGGGGTACACGACCTCGGCGGACTGGTTGGCGAAGGCGAGGAAGGAGTAGCTCAGGGTGCCCCGATCCACCGCGATGCGCAGCTCGACGTGCAGGCCATCGTCACTCCAGCGCTTGTCGAGCACTTCCCAGCGACCGGTGATCCGCTCGTCCTTGCTGGAGAAGGGGAATCCGTTGGGAGTCGTGCTGGCCGACGGTGAGACTGAGGGACGGGTGCTGCTCTGCGGCGCCAACCAGGTGCCGGGCAGGTTGGTCAGGGCGGCAATCACGGCCACGACGATGACGAGGCCGATACCGATCAGCCACGGAGTCCGGGACCTCGGCGGAACGTAGCTGTTGATCGTGTTGGACGTGGGCGACGGTGCGCCCAACGGCTGCCGCGGATCACGTCCCTGCTGCTTGCCCGGCTGGCCACCGAGCGACGTCGGCTGCCACCCCGGCTGCTGGTCGGGGTGCTGAGGAGGAGGGCCCGCGGGCCATCCCGGCTGCGGCGGTTGCGTCATCGGTGACAAGGCTACTCGCTGGCCAACCAGAGTCGCCGCCGGTGAATCTGTGGACAG
>CAYUWV010000027.1:11481-19987 GCA_964448385.1 uncultured Propionibacteriaceae bacterium
GTGACAAGGCTACTCGCTGGCCAACCAGAGTCGCCGCCGGTGAATCTGTGGACAGATCCGCTGGGGGATGGTGAACCTGTGGAGAACTGACGCATCGCCCAAGCCTCCCGC
Source organism: uncultured Propionibacteriaceae bacterium (assembly GCA_964448385.1). Taxonomy (GTDB): domain Bacteria; phylum Actinomycetota; class Actinomycetes; order Propionibacteriales; family Propionibacteriaceae; genus Propionicimonas. Next base: position 11,593 of record CAYUWV010000027.1, read on the forward strand.
GACACTGGGAGGGCATGGTGAGAACAAGCAAAGCGGTGCCGCGAATCAGGCTGGGTTCGATCGTTGAGGCGTTGGACATGATTCCCCATCTGCTGGGTTTCCGGCCGGAGGAATCGTTGGTCGTGATGGTCGTCGAAGGGGGTCAGGTTCAGGTCACCGCACGGGTCGATCTCACGGACGCTCGCGAGCCGTTCGTGCTGGACGACCTGCTGGGGAAACTGTGGCAACGGTTCCCTGCCGCCGATGCCCACCTCATTGCCTACACCGCGGACCGAGCTCTCGGCTGGCGGGTGTTGGGCGACTGTGATCGCCGGTTGTCGGAAGCACTCTCCCGCAGCCTGACGCTGGTGGATGGGGACACGTGGCAAGGCGACGGACCGGAAGGGCCGTCGGGCCGGCTGAGTGGCTGGGGGAGTCGCGTCGCCGCCGAAGCGGTGTACCACGGCCTGGTGGCCCGCGCCTCTCGCGAAGAACTTGCTGCCACCCTTGACGGCCCTCGTGGGGACGCGGCGCAGGCCGCACAGGAAGTGTTCGAGCGCCAGGAGACCGCGGTGGCTGGCACCCGACGCACCCGCTGGCCCGCCCTGATGGGCGACGCGATCCATAGCTTCCGGCCGGAGCGGGGCATCGACGACGACGAGGCGGCCCGGCTGGCGATCATGCTGGGTGATCCTGACGCGCGCGATGCGGCCGTGCTGGCCATCACCCGGGACGACTCCGAGCACCACCGGGCGCTGTGGACGGCGGTGGTCCGGCGGTGCCCGCCCACCTGGCAGGGCCATCCGCTCGGTGTCTTGGGGGTGGCCTGTTGGGCGGGCGGCGACGGGGCCATGCTCACCATCTGCCTCGAGCGCGCGGAGTTGTTGGTGCCAAAATCCTGCCTGGTCAGCATCCTGGGGAATCTGCTTCGGGCGGTCGCGCCGCCCTCGGCCTGGGACGGTCTGCGTCAGGACTTGCTGCGGTCGGCAGCGCCTCGGGTCAGGCGAGCTGCGTGCCCACCACCATCCCGACCCCGTACGTGAGCCCCATGGTGAGGGTGCCGACGATCAGGTTGCGCAACATGGGACGCCACGGCGCCGCGTCGCCCAGCCGTGCGCTGGCAAGACCAGTCAGCAGGAGTGCCAACCAGACCGCCACGAGGGTGCAGGGCAACCGGATTGCTGTTGGAGTCAGCACCATGGCGAACAGGGGGATCACCGCGCCCGCGATGAAGGCGATCATCGAGGCGCGCGCAGCAGCCCAGGGGGAGACCGTCTCGCCGGCGTCGATCCCCAGACTGGTGAGCGCGTGATGGTCGAGGGCGTCGTCGCCCATCTCGGTGGCGACCTGTTCGGCGAGTTCCGGAGGGAGTCCCTGGTCAACGTAATACTGGCGCAGCTGGGTGCGCACGTACGCGGGGTCGTCGCTGGCATCCTGACGCTGTTGAGCCAGGGCGGCCAGTTCGGTATCACGTTGGCTGCTGACCGAGACGTATTCCCCCCCGGCCATTGAGAGGGCGCCGGCGACCAGGCCCGCGAGTCCAGCGATCAGCAGGGCCTGTGGGTCGGCCGTCGCGCCGGCCACCCCGAATACCAGTCCGGCGGTGGAGACGATGCCGTCGTTGGCGCCCAGAACCCCCGCTCGGAGCCAGTTCAGCTTCGATGACAAGGACTGCTCCTTCAGCTGGGCCACGCCAAGGATGCGAACTGTCATGGAACCACTGTGAACGATAAAAGGCCTTGTCGCAAGCAAGGAAAGGCACTCCTAACCGATACCGGAGGGGGTGTCGGGAGGTGCCTGGCCTCCGATCGTCTAGACTTGCGCCGTGCAATGTGTAGTCCTGCTGCTTCGATAGCCGCGGCCCCGGCACGGGAGTCGCGGCGGCCCCTGGCGAGCCATGGTTCGCGGGGGCTTTTTCATGCCGGGAGTAGCACTTCGACGAGGAGAACGCAGTGACCACCGAACGTGTCCGTCCGATGTACGACGCAGCCGCGGCTCAGCAGCGCTGGCAGGAGTTCTGGGAGGCAGACCGGACCTTCAGCCCGCGCGACGACGGATCCCGGGAGCGACGCTACGTCCTCGACATGTTCCCGTATCCCTCGGGCGACCTGCACATGGGCCACGCTGAGGCGTTCGTGATGGGTGACGTCGTCGCGCGGTACTGGCGGCTCAAGGGATATGACGTCATGCACCCGATCGGCTGGGACTCGTTCGGCCTGCCCGCCGAGAACGCCGCCATCGCGCGGGATGCGCATCCGGCCGACTGGACGTACGCCAACATCGAGACGCAGGCCCGATCGTTCAGACGCTACGGGCTGAGTTTCGACTGGAGCCGACGGCTGCATACTTCCGATGCCGAGTACTACCGCTGGACGCAGTGGCTGTTCCTGCGCTTCTACCGCCAGGGCCTGGCCTACCGCAAGGACAGCTTCGTCAACTGGTGCCCCCAGGACCAGACTGTGCTGGCCAATGAGCAGGTCGTCCAGGGTGCCTGTGAGCGGTGCGGCGCCGTCGTCACCAAGCGCAAGTTGACGCAGTGGTACTTCAAGATCACCGAGTACGCCCAGCGGCTTCTCGACGACATGGCAGCGCTGGAGGGAAAGTGGCCTGACCGGGTGCTCGCCATGCAGCGCAACTGGATCGGTCGTTCTTCGGGTGCCTACGTCGACTTCGTCGTCGAGGGGCGTGAGTCTCCGATCACGGTGTTCACCACCCGTCCAGACACGCTGTACGGCGCGACCTACTTTGTGGTCGCTCCCGACGCACCGATCGCCGACGAACTGTGCGCCCCCGAGCAACGTCCGGCGTTCGAGGCTTACCTGGAGCAGACCAAGAAGTCCACCGAGATCGAACGCCAGTCGATGGAGCGGCCGAAGACGGGGGTGTTCCTGGGGGTCTATGCCACCAACCCGGTGAACGGAGAGCACCTGCCGGTGTGGGCGGCCGACTACGTGCTCAGCGAGTACGGTACCGGCGCGATCATGGCGGTTCCCGCCCACGACCAGCGCGACCTGGAGTTCGCCCTAGCCTTCGACCTGCCGGTACGGGTCGTCATCGAGACCGGTTTGCCGGATCCGGTCGAGAGCGGGAAGGCCACGCCGGGCGACGGCACCTACGTCAACTCGTCGGAGTTGAACGGGCTGCCGAACAAGGCCGAAGGCATCGCGTCCATGTGCGCGCGACTGGAGGCGGCCGGGACTGGCAAGGCGGCGGTCACCTACCGTCTCCGCGATTGGCTCTTGAGCCGGCAACGGTTCTGGGGCTGCCCGATCCCCATCATCCACTGCCGCTCGTGTGGCGAGGTCCCAGTTCCCGACGACCAGTTGCCGGTTGAACTGCCCGACCTGCGCGGAGCCAACCTGGCGCCGAAGGGCACCAGTCCGCTGGCCTCGGCCATCGACTGGGTCAATGTCGCCTGCCCCAGCTGCGGTGAGCCCGCGCGCCGCGACACCGACACCATGGACACGTTCGTGGATTCGTCGTGGTACTTCTTCCGCTACTGCTCACCGGGCTACACCGAGGGTCCGTTCGACCCGGCCGACGTGGCGCGTTGGATGCCAGTCGCCCAGTACGTCGGCGGCGTGGAGCACGCGATTTTGCACCTGCTGTACTCGCGGTTCTTCACCAAGGTGCTGAACGACCTGGGCTTGATCGACTTCAGCGAACCGTTCAGCCGACTGATGAACCAGGGACAGGTCATCAACCAGGGCAAGGCGATGAGCAAGTCGCTGGGCAACGGCGTCGACCTCGGCAAGCAGATCGACGCCTTCGGGGTGGACGCGATCCGAACCACGGTGATCTTCGCCGGGCCACCGGAGGACGACATCGACTGGGCTGACGTCTCGCCAGGGTCGACTCTGAAGTTCCTACAGCGCGCCTACCGGCTCGCCACCGAGGTCACGTCGCCGCTGGGGGCAGATCCGACCACGGGGGACGTGGCGCTGCGACGGATCACTCACCGTTCGATCGCCGATCTGACCGAGGGTCTCGACAGCCACCGCTTCAACGTCGTCGTCGCCCGCATCATGGAGTTGGTGAACGCCAGCCGCAAGGCCATCGACAGCGGCGCGGGTGCCGCAGATGCCGCCGTCCGTGAGGCCGTCGAGGTGGTTACTGTCGCGCTGAGCACCATCGCCCCGTACGTGGCAGAGGAGATGTGGGAGTTGCTGGGGCACGCCCCCTCAGTTGCCAACGCCACGTGGCCACTGGCGGATCCCGCGTTGCTGGTCAACGAGTCGGTGACCTGCGTGGTTCAGGTGCAGGGCAAGGTCCGGGCGAAGCTCGAGGTGTCGCCCACCGCGACCGAGGCGGAGTTGCAGGAGCTTGCGTTGGCTCAGGAGAGCGTGCAACGGGCTTTGAACGGACGAGGGGTGCGTCAGGTGATCGTCCGGGCTCCCAAGCTGGTCAGCATCGTGCCTGCCTGACCGGCGCTGGGCTGGACGGGCGTGCTGCCCGTCCAGCCCACCCGGTCAGCGGCGGGTGAACTCCAGCCGCCAGGCCTCGGGCCCGCGCTCAAGGTATGCCAGTTCGACGGCATCCGGCGCTGCACGATCGAGCTGCGTCAACAGCGGCAGTGGGTCATGGCTGAACGAGATGACGATCTTGCGGCCAGGCTTGAGACTGGTCAGCCCACCGATGATCGCGCCGTGCCGAATCGCCTTGGGAATCGACTGGGCCACCAGTTCCGGGGTCTCGTCAGAGGAACAGCCGCACCCGCAGCCGCCATGCTGCTTGGCGGATCCGGCGAGGGAGAGGTCGATGGCCATGAAGCTCCTGTCGTGGAAGACGTTGACCCCCGAGACTACCTGGCGGGCTTCGGGGCTCCGAAATCTGTGGGTAACCGCGTCTCGCAGAGTGGGTTTTCCACAGGGGTGAGGATCGCTGGTGCGTGGCCGCAGGCCGCGGCAGAAGCTTCTAGGCATGAACGCTGCCCGAGTCGCCCCCGATCCGGTGCTGAGTGACGTCGTCAGGCAACGGCTGGCCGCCCTGCTGGCTGAGGTGCCCGCCCGCCGAGCCCTGAACGAGCCGGTCTGGGCAGACGATGACGAGGTTGCTTCGGGGCTGTTGTCCAACCGGGCCGGGCCGGTCGGAGCAGCCCGGTCGGAGAATGCCGACGACCAGGCTCGGCAGGAGGTGCCGGTCATGGCAGCCCGGTTGGGTGAGGCTGGCCGCGTGGTCTGGGACTTCTCTCGGAGCCATCTCGGGGCCGTGGCGCTCGTCGTCCTCACCGGATGCCTGTGGGGAGGTTTCAACGTGTTGCAGGCGCGGTCGACGCCCGTGGTCCCGGTTGCCACCCCATCGGTGGTCGTTGCCCCCACCCCCTCGAGATCCACCGCACCAACGGTCCTGGTGCACGTCCTCGGTGAAGTGCGGCGGCCGGGCGTCGTCGAACTTCCCGAAGGCGCCCGGGTCAAGGACGGGATCGCGGCGGCCGGAGGCCTGACGGACAAAGCAGTGCCGGGCGAGCTCAATCTGGCGGCGGTGGTGTCAGACGGTTCCCAGCTGGTGATCGGCAGCAAACGTGCGCCAGGTAGCGAAGTGAGGTTCGGCGAGACGTCATCGCCCGGCACGGGGTCGAGTGGCGGCAAGGTCTCGCTGAATACCGCCACAGTGACCCAACTCGAGGACCTTCCCGGTGTGGGCCCGGTGACCGCCCAGCGAATCATTGCCTGGCGTGAGGAACACGAGCGTTTCACCCGCATCGAGGAGCTTCAGGAGGTCTCCGGCATCGGCGCGAAGACCTTCTCCGAGATCGCCCCCTACGTGCGCGTGTGAGCTGCAGCAGCGGGCCTGAAGGGGCATCGACCCACGACCTGCGTGGGCCGGTCCTCGCAACCGCGGTCTGGGTGGGAACGTGGCTGGGGGCACAAGGGAGACCTGGCCCGTTGTGGTGCGCCCTCGGGGCAGGGTTCGCGGTGGGCGTCCTTGCGCTGCGGCGTCGGCACTGGCTGGCTGCGGCAGTCGGACTGCTGGTGCTGGCCACCGCGGTGCTCTCCGGGGCTCGGAGTGCCGCGACCCACGTCGGAGCCCTGCCGGAGTTGGCCGCTCAGCGAGCGATCGTGACGGTCGAGGGCGTGCTCGGGCCGGGCAGCTTCGTTGCCGACGGCGGGCACGGTTCCTTCTGGTGGTCGATCAGTCGGGTTGATCGCGTTGACGGCCGGGCCCAGCAGTGGCTGGTGGGTCAGCACGTGCGGCTGGTCGCCAGCGGAGCACACGCGCAGCAGTGGCGCGGCGTGGTTGCCGGCAGCCGGATCCGAGCGACCCTCCGATTGGAACCGTCCGAGCCAGACGAACCGGTCGGGGCGGTCGGGCGGGCCAGAGAGCCGCCACAGGTGATCGGGGAACCGGACTGGGTCGCCCTGGTGGTCCACCGAACCCGGGCCTCACTGCGCGAGGCGGCATCGGGTCTCGCGGCCGAGCCAGCTGCGCTGCTGCCGGCCCTCGTTGTCGGCGACACCTCACTGCTGACCAATGAGTTGAAGGCCGACTTCCAGCTCACGGGGCTCACTCACCTGACCGCGGTGTCCGGGGCGAACCTGACCCTGCTGTTGGCCAGCCTGCTGTGGCTGGCTCGGCGCCTGGGTGTCCGCGCGTGGTGGTTGCGGGGGATCGCGGTGGTGGGCGTGGCAGCCTTCGTCCTGCTGTGCCACAGCGAGCCAAGCGTGCTGAGAGCGGCGGCGATGGGCTGCGTGGGGTTGGCGGCCCTCGGGTGGGGCGGCCGGCAACAGGGGCTGCGCTACTTGTCCTGGTCGGTCATCGGACTGCTGCTGATCGACCCCTGGCTGGCGAGTTCGGTCGGCTTCGTCCTTTCCGTACTCGCCAGTGGGGGGATCATCGGCTGGGCCGGTCGCTGGACCGAGGCCATGGCCAGGTGGCTGCCACGCCCGCTGGCCGAGTCGCTGGCCGTCCCCCTGGCGGCGCAGTTGGCCACCCAGCCCGTGGTGACGGTGCTGTCGGGCCAGATCAGCGTGGTGGGAGTGCTCGCCAACCTGGCTGCAGGCCCCCTGGTGGGGCCGACGACGGTGGTCGGGTTGGCCTGCGCGGTCGTCGCCCCGTTCGCCCCCGCCGTGGCTGCGGTCCTGGCCTGGGTCGCGGGCTGGGGGACCCAGGCGCTGTGCTGGATCGCGCACCTGGGCGCCGCGCTGCCGTCGCCCGCCATCCGCTGGCCGGTGACGGTACTGGGGGTGGGGATCGTCACCGTCGCATGCCTAACGGCCCTGGTGGTGGGCGAGCGGGTGCTCCGGCGCCGTTGGCCAACCACGGCGTTGGCCTGGGGGTTGGTCGTCGCGATGCTGCGTCCCTTCCCCGTGCCCGGCTGGCCGCCGGCCGACTGGCAGGTCGTGGTGTGCGACGTCGGCCAGGGGTCGGCGACTGTGGTCGCGGTGGCGTCGGGCCAAGCGATCGTTGTCGACACCGGGCCAGAGCCCCGGCCGCTCGATCGTTGCCTGTCTGGGCTGGGCGTGCTGCGGGTTCCGCTGCTGGTGATCTCTCACTTCCACGCCGATCACGTCGGGGGCAGTTCGGCCTTGGCCGGCAGGCCGGTCGACGCCGTGCTGGCCGGCGCGGCTCGCCAGCCGGCCGGTGGCGTCGAGTCGGTCCGTGCGGGTGCTCCAACCGCACCGTGGCTCACCGCCACCCCGGGCATGATCGTGAGGGTCGGGGATGCTCAGGTGGAGGTTCTGTCGGCTGCCTCGGTGGGGCCGGAGTCGGCCGGAGAGGGGGAATCCAGCGCCGAGAATGATGCTTCGCTGGTCGTCCGGATACGCACGCCAGCCCTGTCGGTGATGACGACCGGCGATGTTGAGCTTGCTGGCCAGTCAGCTGCCCTGCGCGCGACGGCGGACTTGTCGGCGGACGTGTTGATCGTGCCGCACCACGGATCGGCCCGGCAGTCGCCGGAGTTCCTTCGAGCCGTGGGCGCCCCCCTGGCCCTCATCGGGGTCGGGCTGGACAATGAGTATGGCCATCCGTCACCAACTGCCCTACGCCTGCTCGCCGAGTCGAATTCGCTGGTGCATCGGACCGACACCTCCGGATCGCTGGCCGTCGATCGCCAAGACGGTGGCCTCCGCGTCACGCTCGAACGACCCGGGTGACGAGCCTGTGCCGAGAGCGGACGGATGTGGCGCACGGCGGTCGCCTGCGGATCGTCACTCAGAATCGATTCAGGTATTTCTTCTACACAAGGTCTTGCCTACGGCCCCCGGCGGGCGTACACCTGAAGTACGCAGAAGCCATCGAAGCAAAACCCGTTGGGAAAGGCATCGAAGGAAGAAGCGATCAAGTAGTTTCCGGATGAATTGCCGACGAACGCGAATCGCCGACGCCCGCCGAGACGGACGGGCAGATCTCAGAACTACTTGAGTCCGGGAGCCGTCCTCCCCCGAACAACCAAAGCGAAGGCCGGGCACCAATG
>CAYUWV010000028.1:0-19864 GCA_964448385.1 uncultured Propionibacteriaceae bacterium
CGGCGGTGCAGCAGGTGGCGGACAGTGTCGGCGCGGACATCCTGCACATCAAGGGCTATGCGCTGGATCGGAAGCTCGCCTTCGAGGGTCGGGCGAGCACGGATGTGGACATTGTGGTCCGTCCCGCTCATGTTGACCGCCTGAGCGCCCAGCTCCTGGATTCCGGATGGACGGTTCAGACCGGGTTTGAAACTGGTTCGGCGTTTGGCCATGCCCTCACCCTGACCCACCCCCAGTGGGGCTACCTGGATCTGCATCGGCACATCCCCGGGCTTGGCGTGGATGCCGCGAGCGCCTTCGAGGAACTGTGGCAGGGGCGGCTCGAGGCCACGTTTGCCAGCCGGGCTGCGTGGACACCCTCCATCGTGTCGCAGCGGCTGGTCCTCATGCTGCACGCTCCCAGATCTGGCATGCCAAGTCGCGCGGCCGAAGACCTCGTTACCGTCTGGGAGGGTGCGAGCACGGTGGAACGGGAGGAAACCGTTCGCCTGGCCCGCCACCTCCAAGCGGACGTCGCCTTTGGGGCCGCCGTCGGTGAGCTGGACGGTTTCCGGGACCGACGGGAGTTCCGGCTGTGGCGCGCGGTGTCCCAGTCGGGGACGAGAACCGAGGAGTGGTGGGGGCGCATCCTGGCCGCCAGTGGCCCGGTGGCCAGGCTGAAACTGATCCTGAGGGTGCCACTGGTCAACGTGGAGCACCTCGCGGCGCTCCTCGGCCGCCAGCCCACAACGGGTGAAGTCGTGCAGGAGTTCTTCGCCAGGGGACGCCGCGGAGCGGGCGAAGTCGCTGCCGCGGTCGCGAGGAGGTGGCGTGAACGCCAAGCCGGCCGCTGAACCGATTGCCTGGGTCGAGGAAGACGGGGTGCTGTACGTGGCCCAGCTCCCTCAGGGGCCGCTGTTCGTCCTCACCGGAACGTCCGCGGCGATCTGGCTTGAGGCTCAGCGGGCCGGGCTGGTGGGGCTGACCGAGCGCCTCGCCGACGCGTACGGGGTGCCGCCCGACACCATTGAGCTCGATGTCCGGCTCTGTCTGGCCGAGCTTCGCGGGCTTGGCGTGATCGTCTCACCCAATCCCGGCGAATCGTCGTGAGGCCTGCGGCGCGAGCTACCGGCTAGGATCGCCTGGTGACAACGGCAGCGGCAAAGGTCATCACCGTCATTGTGCTGGCCGTGGCCACCACCGCGATCGTCGCGATGGCGTGGCTCAGGCTGCAGCCCCAGGTAGGCGCGACAGTCTCCGCCACCCCCGGCCCGACCGCCCCGACGGCATCGACCGCCCCCACCGCATCTCCCACGGCGACTGCCATCGGGACCGACTTGGCCAGCATCGCCGACGTGTTGCAGGCTAAGGACGGCGCGACGGTGCTGGTGTTGGGGGATGCCTCGGGTGACGGAGCAGACGAGTGGGTGTCGATCTGGGCCAGCAACTACCTGGCCACATCGAGCCAGGTCAGCTATGCGACTTGGGATGCCGCCGCAAAGAAGGCGGCGCCCGGAAAGACCTTGGGCACCGGGGATCGGCAGTTGACACTCATCAATGCCAGCCAGCCGGAGCCCGACTTGAAGAGCGAGGCCGCGCGAGCGCGAGCCATCGACGTCGCTGCGGACGTCGTCGTCCTCAACTACGGCAACGGCGTTGGGTCCAACGCCATCAGCGCGTACCTCCAGGCCATCCGTAAGGGCGCCGCGGCGGCGAATCCGGACGCGGTGTTCGTGGCCGTGATCCAGAACCCGGGTCCCCCGCAGGCCGAGGACCAACAGCTCAAGGTGACCAAGGCCGTCCGAAAGTGGGCCTCGTCGGAGAAGATCGCGACAGTCGACGTCTACCTGGCGTTCACGTCGGATCCGTCGGCCCGGACCCAGCTCGTGAACGTTGACGGCACGCCGACCTCGCGCGGGTCACGGCTATGGGCCAAGACCATGGCGAAGGCGCTCACGTCCGCTTAGGATCCCCCACGACGGCGACGATGGTTGCCACGGCCACTTCGATAGCAGCCAAAGCGTTCCGGGCTGCCGCGGTTCCCCGTCCGTACGGATCTGGAACATCGTCGGCGCCTGCCGGGACCGGCCCGCGGTACCTGCGGGCAGCAGCTGTCAGCAGCTGCAGTCGCGCGACCGGATCGGTCTCCCCGTTCAGCTCACTGGCAGGCACCTGCGGAATCAACCGGGCGAACTCGCGCAGGGTGTAGGCGCGGTTCAGCGCGCCTGGGGACAAGGTGACGACCCGGCTGCGGTGCTCGCGCGTCAGGCCAAGGACCAGATCGGCGCGCTGGATGTCTGCGGCGGTGAGGAACGTCGAGTGGAAGCCGGCGGGGCTGACCCCACGGGCATCGAGGAGCGCTGCCATGGGGGCGTCAATAGGCATCGCGGGCTGGGCCCCGGTTCCTGCGCTGCTCGCGCGGATCCGCGGGTCACGGAGATGGTGGTTCAGCAGCAGTTCGGCGGCGGGAGAGCGGCAGATGTTCCCCGTGCACACCGTCAGGATGCGGAACTCGGCCGGTGGAGTCACAAGTCCACAGACTCCTTCACGCGCTGCGGGGCTGACTTGCCGCTGCGCTTGACGCGTGGCGGCTTCGATCGCTTCTGGGATTCAGCGTAGGCATAGTAGGAGTCTGACCCCGGCACCATGTTGAGGGTGATTCCAGCGATCGTCGCACCCACGGTCTCCAGGGACTTGACCGCCGCTGACAGGTCCCGTTTGTTGGTCCGACCGACAGTGACCACCATCAGCAGGCCACCGACCAGCCGGTCGATCAACACCGGGTCCACGACCGGCGTCACCGGGGGGCTGTCGACGATCACGAAGTCGTAGGGACGAACCAACTCCTCGAAGAGATCCCGCATCGCGTCGGATCCAATCAACTCACTGGGATTCGGGGGAATCTCACCCGCCGCCAGCACATCGAGCGACGTGTCGCGCCACCGCTGAACCACGGTATCGACATCTGATCTGCGCAACAGCAACGTGGTGAGCCCGACGGCGCCCTCCAAGCCCATCAACCGCGCCACCGACGGGTGACGAAGGTCGCAGTCGACCAGCAACACCCGTTGACCCGAATCGGCGACCGCCAGGGCCAGATTGATCGCGGCGGTCGTCTTGCCTTCATTGGGACCAGCCGACGTGACGGCGAACGCGTGCTGGCTGCCGGTGGTCACGTCGACGAACTGCAGGTTCGTCCGCAACTTGCGGAACTCCTCCGATGCGACGCTATGCGGTTCGGACTCCATCACCAACGGAAGTGAGGCTGGGTTCTTGATGCGGCGCAACCGACCGAGGATCGGCAGGTCTGACAAAGCGCGAATGTCCGCCTCGCTACGCACCTTGGTGTCAAGGAAGTGCTGCAGCAGCACCACACCGAGGCCTAGGGCGAGCCCGCTCAACAGCCCGAGGGCGAGGTTCTGGGCCAGGTTCGGTGACTTCGGGGACACCGGGGGGGTGGCGGGCAGAATGACGGTCGACTTCACCTGGCCACCGGAGGCAGCCAAAAGGGGTGCATAGGCGCTGCCGATTTTCCCCAATTGGGGGCCAACAGCGTTCGCGATGTCGGCCGCCAGGGTGGGCGTGAGGGCGCGGGCTGTCACGTCGAGAATGGGTGCGTCCTCGGAGACACTCGCCGAAATGTCCAGCGCTGTGCCCTCCGGGAGGCCAAGCGTCTCGCGGATCGGGTCCTGCATCACGGGCGAGCCGAGGAGTTCCATGAAGGTGCCCAGGTCCTGGCCGGTGATCACGAAACCCTCCTTGGAGGAGGACAGGAAAATGCGGGTGTGTGCCTCGTAGACGGGCATCATGGACGCCGTCATGCCGGCGCTGGCAGCGACCGCGAGCAGCACGCACACCGTCATGCTGAACCAGCGTTCACGCAGAATTTGGAGAAGGTCCCGTAACTGCACATCTCTCCCGTCGTCGCGGCCAGGTGATTGACGGAGGCAGTGGCGTGTGAGAGCGTCCCCGCGTGGCCTGGGCTACCATGTTAGGGCATTGGGCTGGAGGGGGAATCAGAGCATGCGCGTGCTTCGGATTTCCCACAGCGCCGTGGTGAGCGCTTGGCGGGCTCGGGAACGGGCGCTGGTCGGCCTCGGTCACGACGTTTCCCTACTCGCCGCGAAGGTCTGGAATGAGGGCGGCGTCGACGTCGAACTGGTTCCCGAACCGGGCGAAGCGGTCAGCGGCGTCGGGACCATCGGGCGTCACCCGGCACTGTTCGTGTATGATCCGCTGCCGTTGTGGCGAGCTCTGGGCCAGCGGTGGGACGTGATCGACATTCACGAGGAACCGTTCTCGTTGGCCGCGGCTGAGGTGCTGCTGTTGCGCACCGTCAGACGCCAACGCGCCCCCTATGCGCTCTATTCCGCCCAGAACATCGAGAAGCGCTACCCGATTCCGTTCCGGTGGCTCGAGCGCTGGGCCCTGCGGCACGCCGCTGGCCTGAACGTGTGCAGCGTGGAGGCAGGACAGATCTGCCAGCGCAAAGGCTTTCCCGGGTCGCCGACGGTGATCCCGTTGGGTCTCGACACTCAGCACTTCGCGCCCGGCCCACCTCGGCCAAGTGACGGCTCGATCCGGGTCGGCTACGCCGGTCGCCTGGAGGCGCACAAGGGGGTCACCACGCTGCTCGAGGCCCTCGCCGGCGAACCCCGATTGACCCTCTCGATCGCTGGTTCGGGGCCGGACGAGCCGAGGCTGCGAGAACTGGCAGGCCGCCTGGAAGTCGCCGAACGGGTGACGTGGTGCGGATCGGTGTCACAGGCCGATCTGCCTGCGTTCTACCGGTCGCTGGACGTCCTGGCGGTGCCCTCTCTGCCCACCGCGTCCTGGAAAGAGCAGTTCGGGCGCGTTGCGGTCGAAGCGATGGCCTGCGGCGTTCCGGTTGTCGCCAGCGACTCCGGAGCCCTCCCGGATGTGGTGGCCGGCGCCGGCCGACTGGTGCCCCCCGGCGACGCGGTTGCCCTTCGCCATGCGCTCGTCGAGGTGGGCTCAGACCGGGAACTGCAGGTTCACATGCGCGCTGCGGGCCTGCAGCGCGCTGCCCAGTGTGACTGGCTTGAGGTGGGCCGAACCCAGGCCGAGCTCTACCGTGCGATGAGCCACGAGCCGCTGTCGGACGGCCCTCCAGAGGTCGAGGTGGTGCTCGTGGCCTACGGGGCTCCGCACCTGGTCCGCACGGCCCTCGAGCCCCTGCGAGGGATGGCGGTCACCGTCGTCGACAACTCGTCCCTGGCCGAGATCCGGGCCATCTGCGATGAACTCGGGTGCCGCTACCTCGACCCCGGACACAACGGCGGCTTCGCCTTCGGCGTCAACCAGGGGCTCCGAAATCGTCTGATCCCCGGTGCCGACGTCCTGCTGCTGAACCCGGACGCTCGCATCGAGCCCGCAGGCATCCAGGCCTTGCAGACGGCACTCAGGGCCGATCCCGATCTGGCCAGCGTGGGTCCCTCCCAGGTCGACGAGGACGGAGTCCCCGCCCGTGTGGGCTGGCCCTTTCCCTCGCCGTGGGGAACCTGGGTGGAGGCGATCGGGCTCGGGCGAGTGCGCAGCCGGGTCGATTTCGTCATCGGATCGGTGTTGCTGCTTCGTGCCGAAGCCGTCCGGCAAGTGGGCGAATTCGATGAGAGCTTCTTCCTCTACGCGGAGGAGACCGACTGGGCCAAGCGAGCGTCGATGCTGCGTTGGCGGCACGCGGTCGTCCCGACCGTGACCGCCAGCCACATGGGCGGGGCGACCAGCACCGACTCCGAACGGCGCGAAGGGCACTTCCATGCATCCCAGGAACGGTATCTGCGCAAACACTTCGGCTCAGTGGGATGGCAGGTGGCGCGTCTTGGACAACTCGCTGGGTCGTTGGTTCGCTCCCAGGTGCTGAGGGGCGAACGCAGGAATGAAGCCCTGGGCAGACTCAAGCGCTACGCCACCGGACCTCTTCGAGCGGCCTCCAAGGTGATGCCATGACGTTCAACGCTCCTGCTGTCTTCCGATGGTTGGCGCTGGTCCTGGCAGGCGTTTGTGCCGTAGCGCTCGCTGTGGTGATCGGGATGAATGTGCCCTCCCGGCCCCTGCTTGCACTGGCGGCCAGTGCCGCCGTCCTGACGCTGGGCATCACCGCCGCCGAGCCCGCCGCGGTGCCCCTGATCGCCATGCCCCTGCTGCTGGCGGTCCAGCGGATCGGCGGATCGGGGGTTGACTTGTCGATCTCGGACGCCGCCCTGATCGTCGCCACCCTGCTGGCGCTGGTGTTCACCCCCCGTCCGTTTGACCCCGCGCTTCGTAACCTGCTGTGGCTCTCGGCGCTCTATCAAGGCGTGACGCTGCTCACGGTGGTCGCCAATCCGTTCCAGGCGAACATCGTGGAGTGGTTCCACGCCTGGGTCTTGGTGTCCGGGTCGCTCATTGTCGGCTGGACTATCGGCCGCTCGGGTCATGCCAGACTGGGCCTGAGCCTCTTGCTGGTGGCGGCGCTCGTCCTCGCGTTCGGGGCGATCGCGCAAGGCATCCTGAACTACGCCAAGGGAGACTTCTCGGCGCTCTACCCGAGTTGGCCCTACCCCATGCACAAGAACTTCGTCGGCACGGTGATGGGGTTCGCGGCCGTCATCGCCTACGCGCGGCCGCCGTGGATGGGGTGGTCGAAGCGCTTGGCGTACAGCGCCTTCTGGATCTTCGCAGCCGCGCTGATGATGACCCAGTCCCGGCAGGCGATCATCGGGCTGGGCGTCGCCCTCGTGGTTCTGGCGCTGCGTCGCAACCAAGGGGAACGCCGATCCCAGCTGATTCTGCTCGCCATCGTGCCAGCCATGGTCCTGGTGGGAACCCTGGTCAAGGATCAAGTTCAGTCGGGTAACCAGTTCAACTCGGTGTTCCAGAGAATCACCTGGTTCCAGGAAACGATTGACGCCTGGCTGCGGTCGCCCTGGCTCGGTCACGGCTTGCGGTTCTGGAAAGACCCCTCTGGCCCGCTCGCCTTCCAGCCACCGAACGCGATCATCGAGATGCTGGCCTCGGCAGGGGTGATCGGCCTCGTCGCCTTCCTCTGCCTGACGTTGGGTGCGCTCGTGATCCTCTGGCGACTCGACCCGGCCTACGGCACGCTAGCCTTTGCGATTCTCCTGTCACGGCTGATGCAAGCCCAGTTGGACTTGTATTGGGTCAGCGTCCAGGGGTCCATTCCCTGGGTGGTGGCAGGGATTTGCATCGGTGCCCTTTCGGCGTCTCGGACCGCAACCTGGTCCGGAGAAGCGCTGCTGAAGGCAACGGCAGTGAAGGAGCCGCTGTGAAGATCGTCCAGGTCGTGCCTGAGGTAAGAACTGGCCGGGGAGTCGAGGCGGTGGCCTTTCACCTCGAACGGGAATGGCAACGACTCGGGATCGAAACCCAGCGATTCACGTTGCACGAGGCGGCCGGCGGGTGGCTGCCCCAAGCAGGCTCGGGTATCAGAGGGCACCTGGTGTTGGCCGGTCGGGTCATCTGGTTCTCGACGGTGGGTACCGTGCTGGCTCGTCGGATGATGGGCAAGGCGGATTCCGACACGGTTGTGATCTGCCACAATGACGTCCTCGCCGGGGATGTTTACGTCAATCACGGCATTGTTGCCGAGGCGATGCTTTCACGTGGGCATCGAGCAGCCCGGATGGTGCGCAATCCGCTCCACCTGTTCACGTTGGCACGTGATGCCTTCCGCTACGCCAGCGACATCCACCGCGTGGTCGTCAATCTGACCGAGGCGGAGGCCCGTGCTTTGCGGAGGACCTACCCGCGCGTCCGAGCTCGAACCGTCGTCATTGGCAATGGCATCGATCTGGCGCGGTACGCGCCGGACCAGGCGAGCCGAGCGAAGACCCGCTCGCAGTTGGGCTTGCGGGACGACGACGTGGTCGCCCTGTTTGTGGGGCACGAGTATGAGCGCAAGGGACTCCCGCTCATTTTCGAGGCGTTGCCCCTGCTACCGGACCACCTTCATCTCGTGATCGTCGGGGGTACAGAAGACATGGTGGACAGGGGACGCCTGCAGGCGAAGGCCTCAGGACTGAGCGGACGGGTGCACTATGTCGGTGCTCAGGCAGACCCGCGACCCTTCTTTCACGCCAGCGACGTCTTTGTCTTCCCGAGCGCCTATGAGGCCTACCCTCTCGTGGTGTTGGAGGCGCTGGCCTCAGGACTCCCAGTCGTCGCCACCCCTGTCGGTTCGATTCCCGAACTGATCGTGGAGGGTGAGAATGGCTTCATCGTTGACCGCACTGCAACGTCAGTCAAAGAGGGAATAGTGAGATATCTCAGCCGTCCTGCGGGGGAGCTGTCCGAAGCGGCCCGAGCGTCGGCGCAATCTCACGACTGGGGTTCCGTGGCACGCGAGTACCTCACGATGTTCGACACCATCCTGTCAGCGCGTTCACGGTGAGTGGAGCCATCCGAGTCGTCCACGCGATCCGATCGGACGGGTTTGCCGGTGTCGAACAGCATGTGGCACGGCTGGCCGCCGCGCAGGCGCGGGCCGGCCTGCAGGTGCGCGTCATCGGCGGCGATCCGGTCGGCATGGGTTCAGTCCTTCGGCCGCAGGGTGTGCCGCACCGCGGCGCCACCTCGTTGATCGAGACGGTGCTAGCCCTCAACCGATGGGCTGATGCAGACATCGTGCACGTTCACATGACCGCGGCCGAGGCGGCCGCAATGCTGGCCTGGCGAGTGCGGGGCACTCCGGTCGTGGCTACGCGGCACTTTGCTGGCCGTCGGGGTGCCAAGCCGCTCAGCCGGATGGTGGCACCGCTGTTGGCGCGACGTATTGGAGCCCAAGTGGCCATCAGTCGATACGTCGCCGATCGATGTGAGGGCGAAGCGGTTGTGGTGTACGCGGGCGTGGACGATGTTGCCGAGTGCCCGGCAGCGGCTGAGCGTGAGCCGATCATCCTCGTGGCCCAGCGACTCGAAGCCGAGAAGGCGACCGAGGTGGCGCTCAAAGCCTTCCGGGAGAGCGGCCTGATCAGGCAGGGCTGGCGGCTGCAGGTCGCGGGGGACGGGGCTGACCGTGCTCGCCTCAAGGCCACGGTTCGCGATCTTGGTCCCGGCGTGGAGTTCCTCGGCCAACGCGACGATGTGGACACCCTGATGCGCCGGGCGAGCATTCTGGTGGCCCCTTGCCCGATGGAGGGTCTGGGCCTGACGGTTCTGGAGGCGATGGCGCGAGGCTTGCCGGTCGTGGCGGCAGCCGCCGGTGGACACTTGGAAACGGTTGGCCTGGCCAGCGATCCGGCCTTGTTCCCGGCCGGCGACGCCGTGAGCGCCGGCGCGCAGCTCGTCCAGCTGGCAGAGAACGCGGCCCGCCGGGACGCCTACGGAGCCGAATTGCAGCACTTGCAGCGATCCAGGTTTTCCATGTCCACTCAGGTGGAAGGCATCGATGCCGTGTATCGCAGGGTGCTGGCATGACCGACCTTGTGGTCATGTCGCTGGAGTCCTGGGACGCGGTGTGGCGGCGTAACCAGTACTTGATCGCCGGGCTGCTTGAGCGAACGCCCAACCTGAGGGTTCTGTTCGTTGAGCCCCGCCGTGACCCGCTGTACGCCCTGGCGTCAGGTCGCCGGGGTGGTCTGGGCGCGGGGCTTCGGGCAGTTCCAGAGTGGGAGGGTCGGCTGTGGCGTCTGCAGGCGACCAAGTGGCTCCCCAGGAAGCTCGATCCCTGGTCGGACCGTCGCGCCGCCGGAATGGTCGCTCGACGGGCTCGACAGGTCGGCTTCAGTCGTCCGATTCTGTGGGTCAACGATCCTGGCGGAGCCGAGGTGCTGCGGAGCACGGGCTGGCCGGCACTGTATGACATCACCGACGACTGGGTGGTGGCTGATCGCTCTGAGGCGGAGCATCAGCGGCTGATCCACGACGAGAGCTACCTGATGGCGCATTGCGCCGAGGTCGTCGTGTGCAGCCCATCCTTGGCGTCCACCAAGGGTTCGGCGAGGGGGGTGAACCTGATCCCCAATGCGGTCGACGTAGGCGCCTACCGCGTCCCACGACCGCGACCTGCTGACCTGCCGGACGGGCCGGTCGCCCTCTATCTGGGCACCATCCACCGCGATCGAATCGACATCGAGTTGTGCTGCGCCACCGCGCGCGGCTTGGACGGCCACGGCCGCGTCGTCCTGGTCGGTCCCGCGCCGGTGTCGGCGGAAGACTTGGCGCGCCTTGAGGCCGCTGGGGTCTGCCTGCTGGGGCCCAAAGATCGCTCGGTGGTGCCCGGCTACCTGCAGCACGCCGACGTCCTGATCGTGCCGCACGTGGTGACGCCGTTCACCGACAGCTTGGATCCGATCAAGTTGTACGAATACCGGGCGGTGGGCAGGCCGGTGGTGAGCACACCCGTGGCGGGATTCCGTGACTCAGCCGATCCGTCCGTTCAGGTGCGCCCGGCTGAGGCTTTTGTGCGGGCGGTGCGCGAGGCCCTCCCAGCTCGGTCGCGGTTCCCCGAGGGCGCCGATGCCGCTGTGCCGACCTGGGAGGATCGGGTGTCGGCGATGGCTGAGGTCATCGAACGGGTGCAGCGTCCCGTCACCGGCCATTAGCTCTGTCGACGTCCCTTGTGGCCGTGACGATCAGCGCTGGCCGCCGCGGCGGCTCACCGATGAGGTAGGTCGGTGGTTTCTTGAACCGGAGCGGAGAAGGTCCCGTATCGCTCCATGCGCTGCCAGGGCAAGCGGATGCCCGAGACTGCGGTTGCCAGGGACTGGATGACCACCGAGTACATGAGCTGGCGGTAGCAGAGCTGGGTCAGTGGGAGCGCCCACAGCACCCGCAGGCTCTCGCGATCGAGCCGGAAGGCGTACTGGGCCACGAACAGGTCCAGAGCCTGGAACGCGAGCCAGATGGCAATCGTCGGCGCCGGGTCCCGGAACAGAATGCCATAGATCGCGAACACGTCCACTGCCGGAGCCAGCAGGGGCATCAGGACCTGGAACACAGTCATGTAGGCGAGCGCGCGCCTGGAGTAGCGGCCCCCCCGGCCACGATCCAATACCCCGTGGCGGTGCTTCCACATCGCCTGCATGGTGCCGTAGCACCAGCGGTAGCGCTGCCGCCACAGCGCTCGAAGGGTCGCCGGCGCCTCGGTCCAGGCGCGGGCGTCCTCCTGGTAGACGATTCGCCAGCCGGCCCGTCCCATGGCCATGGTCAGGTCGGTGTCCTCGGCCAACGTGTCGTTGCTGACACCGCCAACTTGTCGGAGCGCCGCTGCCCTGAACGCACCGACGGCTCCGGGGACCGTGGGCATGCAGCCGGCGAGGTCGTACCAGCGTCGATCCATGTTGAAGCCGATGACGTATTCGATGTGTTGCCACCGGCCGAGCAGCCCGCCGCGGTTCGCGACTTTGGCATTGCCCGAGACGGCACCGACCTCGGGGTCGACGAATGGCCGCACCAGGTTCGAGATGGTCTCCGGCTCGAAGATCGTGTCGCCGTCCACCATGACCACAATCTCATGCTCGGCAGCGCTCAGTCCGGTGTTCAGGGCGGCGGGCTTGCCCGCGTTCTCCTGTCGAATCAGCTTCACCTGCTGCAGGTTCATGGCCGCCACGATCTCGGACGTCCGGTCGGTGGATCCGTCGTCGACAACCACCACCTGGACCGGATGCGTGGACGCCAGCAATGACCGGACGGCTGCCTCGATCCCCGCCTCCTCGTTGTACGCCGGCACGAGCACACTCACCGGGCCGACAGCGGGCGCGCTGCCGCTTCCGGTCGGGTGGAGGCGGCGATGGCGTCGTGCGCTGAACAACAGCAGCACTGCGCGCCCGAGGGCGATGATGCCCCCGGCGACCATCGCGAAGGTCACGGCCGACACCAGCCACGTGCTCACCCACAACCCCCCGAGGAGGACCGAGCCGACCAGCCGCGTGGTGAGCGGCGCGGGGGCGGAGGCGTTCGCCAGGCTGAGGGAGTCGCTGGCGGTTGTGAACTGATACCCCTCCTGCTGCAGTCTCGGAATGAGGACATCGAGGGCGGCGACAGTCTGCGACCGGTCGCCACCGCTGTCGTGCAGCAGCAGCACCTGCCCCGTGGTGTCGGACGGCGTCAGGTTCGCCACGATGGCCTCCGTCCCAGGTCTCGCCCAGTCGCGGCCGTCGAGGGTGACCAGCACCGTGACGTAGCCGTCCTCGGCCGCTGACTTGACGGTGAGCCACGACCGGTTGTCCAGGGCCATCGCGGTCGAGGAGAACGGGGGCCTGAACAGCGCGGTCGACTCGCCAGTGGCGCCGGCAATGATCAACTGGCTCAGCCTGAGCTCAAATTGCGAGCGCCACTGGCCGGCCGTGTCAAGGTTCGCGTGGGTGAAGGAGTGAACTCCCAGTTCGCTTCCCTGGGCCCGAATGTCTCGGAGGAGGTCAGGATGCTTCAGGGCTTGGTTGCCGAGCACGAAGAACGTCCCGTTCACGCCGTACTTGTGCAACACGTCCAGGATCTGAGGGGTCCACTCGGGGTCAGGACCGTCATCGAACGTCAGCACGATTGTGCGGGGCTTCCCCTGATGGCTGCGGATCGCCCCGTTCTCCGAACCCAGCGCAGGACCACCGTCCAGAATTGCGGGCGGCACCTCATCAACGTCGCCGCTCGGGATGGCCCTATACAGGTTCTCGCTTCCCAAACGGGCTGGCGCTTGGGTCATCAAGCCGACCGCAAGCAGGCACAGCATGGTGCCGAGCAGCAACCAGTGGGCGCGGAGCCGACGCTCCGATGGGGGTGCCGCCCGGCGGGGTTGGCGTCCGCGCACGCCTACTTGTTCTTCCCGGGAGCGTCGGCCGACTTCCCCGGCGGTGTGGTGGGCTTGTTGGCTTGCCCAGGGGGCGTCTTCTTGGCGGCGACTGGGGCCGGGGTAGTCGTGGTGGGTGCCGCGGGCGCGATGACGACGCTCGTCGCCGGCGGCGCGATGGAGACGGTCGTCCCCTGCGTGCTGGCTCCACTGGCTGAACTACTCGGCTTCGCGGCTGGCGACTTCCCAGCAGGGGCGTCGGTGGACGGGCTCGTTGACGGTCTCACGGGAATCCTGAACACGCTGTCCGCGTTGCCCCCTGCCTTCGCGGTCGGCTTCGGCGTCGGGGCGTGAGACGGCAGCACGGCGGTGGGCGAGGTCGTCTGTGAGGGGTTGAGACCGCTCCAGAGGGAGGGACCTCCAAGCGGACTGGGGACCAAGGCGATGGCCATCGCACCCATGAAGCCCACGACCGCGAGACTGGAGGACCACGCCGCACCGCGCACGTGGAAGAGCCTGCGTCTGGTGCCGTCAACGAACACTGGCGACCTCTCGGCCGGCCCGTCCTTGATCTGGGGTGAGCGCATTTCCTCCCAACTGCCTGTCCGCCGCATCAAATCATGGTACAGGTGGGTCTTTCCGGACGGCGAATCCTGCGGTGCGCTGGAGCGGTGCGCTTGAGCTGTGCGCCGAGAGGGTTCAGCGAGGTTGGGTGCGCAGACGCTTGACTAGCCAGCTCAGGGGGCCAGTGGGTGCGACCCCGAACGCCCACTGGAGTTCATTTGCGGCGGCCGCGAGGTCTCCCGATCGGAGCTTCGACCGGGCAGCCCTGCCTGCGCTCCACCAGGCGAAGCGATCGTTGGCGGCGCGGCTCACGCGGAGGTCTTTCACCAGGTCAGCGCGACCCGCCGTGCTCGCGGATGCCCGGTGGACCTCGATGATCGCCGCAAGGTCAGCCACCAGTTGGCGATGGCGCCGCGTCACGTTCGCTCCGTGTGTCCGGTAATCCCTGACACACTCAACGTGACCGAAGGGTCCCTCGTAGGCGCACCGGAGTACAAGATCCAGGTCTTGAGCCAGCCGGAACAGCGGGTTGAAACCGCCCACACGAATGAACGTGTCCCGCCGAACCACCAGGGAACCGCAGATGATTCCGACATCCCGGCGGAAGATGTCATGGATATCCCCCTGACGCGAGAGATCGAGCTGCAGTTCACGGCCTTCGGCATCGATGTTCCGCACGTCGCCGTAGGTCAGCACCACGTCGGGTCGGGCGGTATGCGCCCGGACATGGTTCTCGACCCAGTCGCGGGGGTACCTGTCATCATCGTCGAAGAATCCGATCAGACTGCCGCGTGCCTGGCTCACCCCCACATTGCGCGCGACAGTCACACCGGAGGGCTCTTGATGTATGACGACGAGGCCCGGAAAGCGATCGAGAATCTCGCAGAGCTCTTCTTTCTGCGGGCAACCGTCGTCCACGACGACGATCTCCATGGCTTCGTAGGTCTGGGCCTGCATGCTGTCGAGCGCCTCGATGAGGAAGGGGGAGACGTTGTTTGTGGCCAGCACCATTGAGACGAAGGGCCTGGCACCACCGACTGCCCCAGACGACGTGGTCAATCAGATCACCCCGTCCACAGCCCGCTGTAGCGCCGCAGCGGCGGTCGTCCAGTCGTGCTCCCGGGCGTAGCTTTCGCAGGCCGTGGCTGTGCTCTGCAGCAGACTGTCGTCATCAGCCAGGCCAGCGATTGCGGCGGCTAGATCGTTGCTGTCACCTGGCCGCACGAGGATGCCTACACCCCGGAGGGTTTCCGGGATCCCACCGATGTCTGATCCGATCACTGCGGCCCCCGCAGCCATCCCCTCCAGCACCGTCAACGGGCACGGGTCCGGCCACCGGGATGGGACCACCACCACATCCGCCTCCTTCAGCAGGTGCGCGACTTCACTGCGCCGAACGAAGGGTCGCAGCTCGGCACGGTCTCCCAGCTGTGCCGCGCTGGCCCTCACTTCGCGCTCGAAGGCCGTCAGTGGGTCGGATGCGCTGAAGCCGCTGGAACCGATCAGACTCAGATGGATGTCCGGGCGGGCGAGCTTCACCACGGCATCGACGAGGACATTGGCGCCCTTGTCAGGAGTCATCCGCCCCAGGAAGACAACCTTCAATGGGCCGGATCGTCGCAGCGGGGTCTCCCGATGGAATGACTCGAAGTCGACGCCGTTGCGGACGACCCGGATCCGCTCTCGGAGACTCCGCGGGAGGTGCGACGCCGTCTGGTCGGCGAGCGCATCACTCACACAAATGATCGAGGCAACCCTGCCGAGGACCCTGTGTGACTCCCACCGCGAGTAGGTGCGGAGCAGGTGGTTGTGGGCGTAAAGGACGGGCACGTGACGCTTGCCGGTGACCAAGGGGACAAGCTGGGGAGCGTTGTGGGCGAATACGATCGATGGCTCCCATGAACCCTGGTCGCAAACCGTGCGAGCCAGTTCATGACGAGCGAAGACGCGCGGCAGGCCCAAGGCTCCGAGCCCCCCATCGAGGTAGCGCTGGATCCGAGGATTCCGCAGCCTCATTGGCCGGGCCTTGTCGAACTCGATGATGTCGGCGCTGTTGTAGCGGTCGGGATAGGTGTCGCGGCGCACCACGACCGCGGGGCGCGGTTCGCCCTCAAGGGAGGCGCCACAGAGTCCATGCACCACGGTCGGGATGGCACTACCCGTCCGTGGTGAATAGTGATCTCCCGGGGTGATGACGTGAACTTGCCTAAGCCGGCTCACTGCGGGTCGCCCGTCCCGGTCGACGAGGCGTCAGCCGCGGAAATCGGCGGGCGGGACTCTTCGAGTTGGGCGGTGATGTCCGCCATGAGCGCGAGTACCGCGCGCGTGCCCGACACCGGGCCTCCGGCGAGGAAGCCGTCGGCGCCGAGCAGGACCGCGCCCGGCGAGGACAGTTCGAACGCGCGGACGAAGACCTGCTCGCGGTCGATGAAGTGGTCCTCACGGACGGTCTCCGGGACATACTCGGAGGCCGACGAGTTGTCGTCGAGGAAGATCGCCTGTGCGCCCAGTTCCGGGTTCGCCAGGCGGAAGCCGGGCAGTGCCTCGAGAACCGGGACGCAGGCTCCGCAGTAGGGGTTCACGTACACCAGGAACCGTGCCTGCGTGAGGGCCAACTCTCGCAGCGAATTGACCGTCCCGGCGCTGTCGGTGAGGGTCAGGTAGGGAATCACCGTGCGTTGGTACTCGTCCTCTGTGGCAACGGCCGGGAGGGCCGCGCTCGCGGCAGGCTCGTTGGTGCGGCTGCCGTAAACCATGAAGCCGGTGAGCATTACCGCCAGGGCGAGCATGCCCAACCAGCCCAGGTTGTCCCACGTCCGAGAGACCACGCTGCGGCCGCCGATCGCGTCGAAGACGGCGAGCAGGGAGGTGGCGACGAGCAGTGCGTTGCGGGCCACGGTGATGGGTCCGACGACCCCCAGCCCCAGCTTGCCGAGGCAGCCGCATTCCACTTTCTCCTCGAAGCGGGCGGCGCGGCCGATGATCACCAGGTAGGCAACGAACAGCAGCAGGTTGGCCACAGCCGCCAGCAGGTACAGCCACCCGGACGTGACCAGCAGAGCGACGCCGAGAACAATTTCGACCCAGGGCAACGCCGCGGGAGCGCCCAGCTTGACGAGTTGGGCGGGCAGCCGGAGCGTGCGGAAGGAGTCGACCACAGCGTCGGGGTCGCGGAGCTTCGCGGCCCCGCTCAGGATCAGGACAGCGGCGAGCAACAGCGAAGCGGCCATCAGGGGGTCGGTCAACACCCGGCACAGCCTAGCTGTCGGGCTGTGGCGTGGCGGAGACCGACCGCCACACGGCACTGACCACCGCCGCGGTCTTCTCAACGGGGAAGCGTTCGAGCGCGGAGAGCAAGGCCGCCTGCGCGCGCTGCTCGGCCAGGGCGGGGTTGTTGAGTGCCTCGACCACGGCATCGGCCAACGCGATGACGTCGTGGGGGGGCACCAGCCAACCCAGCGGCGCAGTCTCCGGGTCCGGCTGGACGATCTCGGTGACTCCACCGCCTCTGGTGGCGATGACCGGTACTCCCCGAATCATCGCCTCCACGATCACCTGCCCGAAGGGCTCGGGTTGTCCGGACGCATGCACGCACACGGTGAGTTCGTCCAAGGCAGCCGCTGGGTCGTCGACGAAACCGGTGAACTCCACCTGCCCGCCGATCCCCAGGGACTCAACCTCGTCTCGCACCTTCGCGGCGTAGGCATCCTCGCCGAACAAGGGGGCGCCGATGAGGCGGAAGCTGGCTTGCGGATGGGTCCTCAGCACTCTGGCAGCCGCCCGAACGAACTCGAGTTGGCCCTTCGTCGGGCTGATCCGGCCGAGAATTCCGACCACCGGCGAGGACGGGGCCGTGCGCTCGGCGGGCCCGACCTGGTCGGCGCTGAAACCGGGATAGGCGATCGTGACGTGGGCCACGCCGGGGAGGGTGGCGGCGGTCGCTTTCGAGTTGACGATGACGTGCCGCGGAGCGTGCCGAGCGAGGGAGCGGATCAGCCGAACCATCGTCGGTGGCAGGTAGTCGGGGCTGATCCGGTCGTGGATGTGCCACACCAGGGGGCGTCGGGCGATCCACGACGCCGGCACCCCGATCAGGTCGGCCTTGAGTGAGGTGGTGTGGATCACGTCAGGTGACAGCTCGCGCAGCCGACGACCCAGCCGCACCACGAAAGGGATCAGAGCGAGGCCGTTTCGGATTGCCGTTCCGAGCGAGCCGCCGGCGTCGTGTCTCTCCGCAGCGGCTAAGGACTCGGTCAACGGCAATGTCTCGACGTGATGGCCGGACTGGAGCAGGCGCTCGACCAGTGGTCCGTCCGAGAAGAGGATCGTGCGCACCTGGAGGTGGGGGGTGCTGAGCTGATCCAACAGGCGCAGCAGGGCGAGTTCAGCGCCACCCAACGCCGCGGTGTGGTCGAGGATCACTACTTGCAGCGGCACTGAGGCGGCAGCGCCGGAACCGTTCCTTCGTGCCCACCCCATGCTCGGTACCCTATGCCCACCTCGGAGGCAGCGTCGGTGGCCCGCGCGGCGTGAGTGATAGCCTGCTGACGGTCAGCGGGCGGCAGCGATCGCGCCTGAGTCGTCGGGGCGAGGGGTTGGATGGGCGTGGGAAACGCGATATCGGTCGCCAACCTGTCCAAGGCGTACCGGATCAGTCGCGGCGGAGATCGACCCACCCGGGCCACCGAGGCGATGGTGGATCGGCTGAAACACCCGTTCCAACGCCAGCAGTTCGACGTGTTCGAGGCGCTGGCCGACGTCAATTTCGAGGTGCCGTGGGGTGAAGCGGTCGGCATCATCGGGCGCAACGGGGCCGGCAAGTCCACCCTGCTCAAACTGCTGACCAGGATCACCGCCCCCACCACTGGCAGGATCGAGCTCGGTGGCAGGGTGGGAAGCCTGCTCGAGGTCGGCACCGGTTTCCACCCCGAACTCACCGGCCGGGAGAACATCTACCTCAACGGGACCCTGTTGGGGATGCGCCGGCAGGAGATCAAGCGCCGCTTCGACGAAATCGTCGACTTCTCCGGAGTGGCCAAGTTCCTTGAGACGCCGGTGAAGCGCTATTCATCCGGCATGTACGTGCGGCTGGCCTTCTCGGTGGCAGCCCATCTGGAGACCGAGATCCTGGCCATCGACGAGGTGCTCGCGGTGGGTGACGCCGAGTTCCAGCGCAAGTCGTTGGCGAAGATGCGCGACGTCGCCAAGGACGGGCGCACCGTGCTCTACGTCAGCCATCAGATGGCCACGGTGACGGCGCTCTGCACGCGGGCGCTGTTCTTGAGTGCCGGGCGGGTCGACTACGACGGCTCCGTTGAGGGCGCACTCGCCCGCTATCGCGACAGTTTTGAGACCTTCGCGCAGCAGCAGCGTGTGGCCGTGCGTCGGCCAGGGACCGGTGACGTGCGGGCGAGGAGTGTCCGGGTCTCCGAGACCAACTACAACTGCCTGGACGACAAGGTCATCGAGGTCGATGTCGACGCCAACCCGGGGTCGATCGGCGACTATTTCGTGTCCTGCCACCTCAACGACGCCAACGGCACGCTGATCACCAAGTGCGATTCCCGCTTGGTTGGGGGGTGGTTCGATCCGGGCCGCGACCAGCGGATCACCCTGACCGTGTCCGACCTGTGGCTGCGGCCGGGGCGTTACTCGGTGGACGTCTACTTGTGCCGGATGGGGATCCTGGACTCCTGGGAGGCCGCAGCGGTCTTCGAGGTGCTTCCGGAACTCCCCTACACGGAACTGGCCTTCGACGAGGCGGTCGCCGGTGCCTTGGTGCTGTCCGACTTCCAGTACTCAAGGAGCGACGCGTGAATCCCATCGTGATCACCCCGCCAGGGAAGTTCAACCTGCCGCGATGGCGCGAACTGTGGGAAGCGCGCGACGTCCTGTACCAGTTCGGTCATCGCGACATCCTGCTGCGCTACCGCCAGACCGCTGTCGGCGTGGTCTGGGTGCTGCTGCAGCCGCTGGCATCGGCCGGCATCTTCTCGATCATCTTCGGCAACATCGCCCAACTGCCCAGCGACGGCGTCCCCTACTTCTTGTTCACCTACCTGAGCATGCTTGCCTGGAGCCTGTTCAGCGGCGTAGTTGGCCGATCCGCCTCATCCCTGGTCAGCAACCAGGCGCTGGTGGCCAAGGTGTTCTTCCCCCGCATGTTGGTGCCGCTGTCGACCATCATGGCCGTGCTGGTCGACTTCGCCGTCGCGCTGGGCTTGGGTGTGGTGCTGCTCTTCTTCTACCGGGTGAATCCCGGCTGGGCGATCCTGCTGGTGCCGGTGTGGATGCTGCTGATCCTGCTGCTGGGCCTGGGCCTCGGGCTGGCAGCTTCGGCGATCATGGTGCAGTACCGGGATGTCGCCTACGTGCTTCCCTGGCTGCTGCAGGTCGGTTTGTACGCCACCCCGGTCGCCTATGCGCTCAGCGCCGTGCCCAGCCACCTCCAGTGGTTCTTCCTGGCGAACCCGATGTCGTGGCTGATGGAGGCCTTCCGGTTCTCGCTGGTAGGCACGGCACCCCCGCCTTGGTGGCAAATGGCAGCGGCGGTGCTGGTCAGCATTGGTGTCTTCG
>CAYUWV010000029.1:0-17518 GCA_964448385.1 uncultured Propionibacteriaceae bacterium
CATGCCTCTATCCAACCACACAACCCCCCACGAAACCCCTTGTGAACATGAGAATGACCTAAACAAATAGAATAGGTGTTCGATTCATATGTCCGCAGGTGGGCCGGGGGGGCGGGCCGGGAGGCGCGCGTGCGGGCAGTGGCAGCCGGCGCTGGGCTGGATTGGCCTTGGACGGAAGGGAAGAAGCAGAGCCAACGACACCACAGGCACGCCGAGATTCAGGAACGCACCTTCAGGTCAGGCTGCAGGTCACGCCCACCGCGGGCCCGTTGTGAACCCGAACAGGTGTCCTTGGCCGTTCATCCCGCACAGGCCACCTGCCTGGCCCCGTCGACAACCTGCCCCCACGCGCAACGGCTGGAACGACTGCCACCAGGTGAAGGTGGGTGCCACTCGCCACCTGCCAGCTCAGGCAGCGTCCTGTTCGGTGATGGCCGCGGCGAACTGCGTTTGATAGAGGCGGTAGTAGTGGCCGTGCGCGGCCAACAGCGTGGCGTGCGTGCCCTGCTCGACGATCGCGCCGTCCTCCATCACCAGGATCACGTCGGCGTCGCGGATGGTCGAGAGCCGGTGCGCGATGACGAAGCTGGTGCGGTCCGCGCGCAGCTTCTTCATGGCGCGCTGCACCAACAGTTCGGTGCGGGTGTCGACCGATGAGGTGGCCTCATCGAGGATCAGCAGGCTCGGGTCGCTGAGGAAGGCCCTGGCGATCGTGATCAACTGCTTCTCGCCGGAGGAGAGGTTGGAGGCCTCCTCGTTGATCACGGTGTCATAGCCGTCGGGCAGCGAGTGGACGAAGCGGTCGACGTAGGTCGCCTTGGCTGCGGCGAGGATCTCGGCCTGCGTGGCCCCCTGCTTGCCGTAGGCGATGTTGTCGCGGATCGTGCCGCCGAACAGCCACGCGTCCTGCAGCACCATGCCGATGCGGCCTCGCAGGTCGCGCCGCGGCACAGTTGAGATGTCCACGCCGTCGAGGGTGATCCGTCCGCCCTGCAGTTCGTAGAACCGCAGGATGAGGTTGACCAGGGTGGTCTTGCCGGCGCCGGTGGGACCGACGATGGCCACCGTCGAACCCGGCTCAGCCACCAGCGACAGGTCGGTGATCAGCGGCTTCGCGGCGTCGTAGGAGAAGCTGACGTGCTCGAAGGCGACCCGCCCGTCGGCCGGGTTGAGGACGCCGTCCTCGTCGGCAGGTTCCTCGTCGGCGTCCAGTACCTCGAAGACGCGCTCGGCCGAGGCCACGCCCGACTGCAGCAGGTTGGCCATGGACGCCAGCTGCGTGATCGGCTGGGTGAACGAGCGCGAGTACTGGATGAACGCCTGGACGGCGCCCAGCCCCAGCTGGCCGGAGGCCACCTGGAGGCCGCCGACCACCGCGATGACCACGTAGTTGAGGTTCCCGATGAAGAACATGACCGGCATGATGATCCCGGAGATGAACTGCGCCCCGAAGGACGCCTCGAACAGCTCGTCGTTCTTGGCCTGGAAGGCAGCGGCCACTTCACGGCCCCGACCGAACACCTTGACCAGGTCGTGACCGGTGTAGGCCTCCTCGATTTGGCTGTTCAACTGTCCAGTCGACTTCCAGGTTTTGGCGAACAGCTGCTGCGACCTCTTGCCGATCAGCATGGTCACGACCAGGGCAACCGGGATGGTCACCAGGGCGATCACCGCCAGCAGCGGGGAGACGTAGAACATCATCACCAACACCCCGATCAGGGTGAACAGGTTGGTAAGCACCTGGGACAGTGTCTGCTGCAGTGACTGCGAGACGTTGTCCACGTCGTTGGTGACCCGGCTGAGCAGCTCGCCGCGAGGTTGGCCGTCGAAGTACTTCAGCGGCAGCCGTGCGATCTTGTCACTCACTTCGGCGCGCATCCGGTACACCGAGCGCTGCACGATGCCGTTGATGATCCAGCCGGCGCCCCAGGAGAACACGCCGGCGACCAGGTAGGCGACCAGCGCGATCAGGAGCACCTCGCCGACCGCCGTGAAGTCGATCGGGGTGTGGTTGATGACGTGGGCATCGAAGATCAGGTTCGTCGCCTGGCCGAGGATCGCGGGGCCGACCGCCATGAGTCCGGTGGCCACCACCACCATCGCCATGACGCCGACGATGAGCAGCCGTTCCGGGCGCAGGTGGCCGAGCAGCCGCCTCAGGGAAGGGCCGAACGACACTGCCTTCTCGCCAGTGCCGGTGCCGTGGCCCATCGGGCCGCCGGTGCGCTGGGGTGGGGCGTACTTGGGGCGCTCGTTGGCCTTGATGGGGGTCTTGGTGACGGTCTTCGCCGGTGCGCTCATGCCGCCAACTCCTCTGCCTTGAACTGGCTCTCCACGATCTCGAGATAGGTCGGGCACCTGACGAGCAGTTCCTCGTGGGTGCCGATGCCAACGATCCGTCCGTCGTCGAGGACGACGATCTGCTCGGCGTTACGGATGGTGGACACCCGCTGGGCGACGATGACCACCGCGGCGTCGGCGGTCTCCGCGGCCAGAGCCGCCCGGAGCGCGGCGTCAGTGGCCACATCGAGGGCCGAGAAGGAGTCGTCGAAGAGGTAGATCTCCGGTCGGCGGACCAGGGCGCGGGCGATGGCGATGCGTTGCCGCTGCCCGCCGGACACGTTGGTGCCGCCCTGGCTGATCGCCGATTCCAGGCCGTCCGGCATCTTGGCGACGAAGTCCTTGGCTTGGGCCACGTCGAGTGCCCGCCAGAGTTCCTCGTCGCTGGAGTCGGGGTTGCCCAAGCGCAGGTTGGAGGCCACCGTGCCGCTGAACAGGTAGGGACGTTGCGGCACCAGACCGATCCGGCTCCACAGCAGGTCCGGATCCAGGTCGCGCACGTCCACGCCGTCCACGCTGACCGTTCCGGAGGACGCGTCGAACAGGCGGGGGATCAGGTTCACCAGCGTGGTCTTCCCGGCTCCGGTGGAGCCGATGATGGCGGTGGTTTCGCCGCGCCGGACGGTGAAGCTGATGTCCGACAGCACCGGTGCCTCCGCGCCGGGGTAGGCGAAGCTGACGGCGTCGAAGGCGGCTTCGGCGTGGCGGCGCACCGCGGTGACGGGCACCGCCGGTGGCACCACGGAGGATTCGGTGCCGAGCACCTCGTTGATGCGACCGGCCGCGACCGCCGCACGGGGGGCGATCATCAGCATCATCGTCGACATCATCACGCTCATCAGGATCTGCATCAGGTAGGACAGGTAGGCGGTCAGCTGGCCGACCTCCAGGTGGCCGTCCGCGACCCGGAACCCGCCGAACCAGATCACCGCGACGCTGGAAAGGTTCATGACCAGCATCACCGAGGGGAAGAGGGTCATCATGCGTCGGCCGACCGCCGTGGCGGTGTCGGCGAGGTCGTGGTTGGCCCCGTCGAAGCGCACGGCCTCGGTGGGTTCGCGGACGAACGCCCGGATCACCCGCAGGCCCGAGATCTGCTCTCGCAGCACCCGGTTGAGGGTGTCGATGCGGGTCTGCTGCGCCTTGAACAGCGGCGTCATCTGCGCGATCAGGCCACCGATGATGGTGCCGAGCACGATCACCGCCACCAGGATCAGCCAGCTCAAGCCGACGTCTTCGCGCAGGGCCATGAACACCCCGCCGACCATGGTGAGCGGCGCGCTGACGATCATGATCGCCGTCATCAGCACCAGCATCTGCAGCTGCTGCACGTCGTTGGTGTTGCGGGTGATCAGCGTCGGAGCCCCGAAGCTGTTCATCTCGCGCGACGAGAACGACAGCGCCCGGTTGAAGATCGCCAGGCGCAGGTCGCGTCCGAACCCCATGGCTGCCTGGGCTCCGAACCAGGTGGCGCCCAACTGGGCGAGGATCTGGACGACCGAGACGCCCAGCATCAGCGCACCCATCCGCCAGATGTAGCCGGTGTCACCCGTGGCGACGCCGTTGTCGATGATCAAGGCGTTGATGCTGGGCAGGAACAGGGACGCCACCGACTGGGTCAGCTGCAGCAGCACGACCCAGATCAGCGGCAGACGATAGAGGCGAAGGTACTTCGCCAGGAGGCGGATCATGAATCTCCTTTGGCGATGCCGTG
Organism: uncultured Propionibacteriaceae bacterium; assembly: GCA_964448385.1. Lineage (GTDB taxonomy): Bacteria > Actinomycetota > Actinomycetes > Propionibacteriales > Propionibacteriaceae > Propionicimonas. The sequence goes on from CAYUWV010000029.1 coordinate 4,055, forward strand.
CAGCAGGACATCGGCCAGCGCGCTGGACTGGTTGATCGGGTTGTCATCGGCGAGGCCGAGGCTGGTGGCGAACGCCAGCGCGGACAGGATCTGCGCGGCGATCAGCGTCGGGACCGCCAACTCCTCCGCATAGGGATCCAGGGCGGCGGCAGCCGCCTCGGCAAGCCGCAACTTGCTCGCATGCGGGTTGATGGGAGGGCAGGCGCGACTCCCGGTCGGCAGGTGGAGCGGCACGGTCGGACGCGTGAAGTGCGCGAACACCGAGCGCGTCCGGCTGATCTCGCCGCGGAGCACCTCCAGGACCGCGCTGACCCGTTCGGCCAGGTCCTGTTCCGCCGGCAGGCTGGACAGCTCGGCCAGGGCCGCGTCCGGTCGCAGGGCCGCCTCGATCGTGGCGTGGATCAGGTCCTGTTTGGTCTCGAACGCCCGGAAGATGGTGCCTTCGGCCACGCCGGCGGCGCGGGCGATCTCGCGGGTGCTGATGTCAGGGCCCTGCTCCAACAACAGCGGACGGGTGGCGTCGATGATGGCCTGGCGGCGCTCGTCCGGCGCCATCGGGGTGGCTCTGCTCACTGACCCCACTGTAATGAGTGAGTGCTCACTCAACAAATCGAAGGAGCCGTCGAAAGCTGGAATCCGCGGCCTGTCGGCGGTGTTGGACTGGCACGACGAGACTATTGCCGCGGTTCGCACGTCGTCCGTGACGCGCCAGCACGACGGAAGGACACCCATGACGTCGCTCCAGACGCCGACCTCCGCTCCACCGACTCCCACCCGACGGTCCTGGCTCGCCCTGGCTGTCCTGATCCTGGGCGTCGTCATGGGCATGCTGGACACGACCATCGTCAACGTCGCGCTGCCGACGATTCGCACCAGCATCCACGCCGACGAGGCGACGTTGTCGTGGATCATCTCCGGCTACGCGCTGGCCTACGGCCTGGTCCTGATCCCCGCCGGCCGCATGGGGGACCGGTGGGGCCACAAGTGGACCTTCACCGTCGGCCTGGCCGGTTTCACCGTGGCCAGCCTGATGTGCGGGCTCTCCAGCAGCGGCGAGCAGCTCATCGTGGCCCGCGTCGTCCAAGGCCTGGCCGCGGGCCTCTTCTTCCCGGCAGTGACCGCGCTCATCCAGCTCACCTTCGTGGGCCGACCCCGCGGGCGGGCCTTTGCCGTGATGGGGGCGGCCATCGGCTTCTCCGCCGCGCTGGGCCCACTGGTCGGCGGCGTCCTCATCGAGTGGCTCGGTTCGGTCGACGGGTGGCGGTCGATCTTCTTCGTCAACCTGCCGTTCGGCGCGGTCGGGGTTGTCGCTGCGCTGCTGCTGTTGCCCTCGGGGGTGGCCGGAGCGGACGCCAAGGGAACCGATGCCTTCGGCTTCGTCCTGCTGGCCGGGTCCCTGGTGGCGCTGCTCGTGCCCCTGATCGAGGGTCAGGATCTGGGTTGGCCGACGTGGACGTGGTTCTCGCTGGCCGGGGCAGTGCTCCTGCTGGTGGCCTTCGCCCGCTGGGAGCTGCGCCAGGCGCGTGTCGGACGGACCACGCCCTTGGTGCCCCCGCACCTGTTCAGCCACCCGGCCTTCACCGGTGGTGTGGTGTTGGCGCTGGTCTATTTCGCTGCGTTCACCGGCATCTTCTTCACCATCTCGATCCTGTGGCAGGCCGGTCTGGGCCACTCCGCGCTGGAATCCGGCTTGGTCTCGATCCCGTTCGCCATCGGCAGCATCGTCGGCTCGTCCCGGAGCGATCACCTCGCGCACCGTCTCGGCCGGACGGTCCTGGTGATGGGCGCGGGCATGGTGGCGCTCGGCCTGGCAGCGATCTGGGCGGTGCTGCGGTTCGTCCCGGCAGCGTCGCTGACCAACTGGGAACTGCTCGTGCCCTTGCTGGTCGCCGGGCTCGGGTCGGGCCTCTTCATTGCGCCGAACACCCAGTTCATTGTCGCCACGGTGGATCGCGCGGAGGCGGGGGCGGCCTCCGGGGTGATCGGCACCGCGCAGCGGATGGGTTCGGCCAGCGGTATCGCGGTCATCGGCTCGGTGTTGTTCGGGACGTTGGCGATCGGTGCCCCCGCCGAGGTGCCGCAGGCCTTCACCGACGCCGCAGCCAATGCGATGGCAGTCAGCGTCAGCTTCGCCGCGGTCGCCTTCGCCCTGGTGTTCGCGTTGCCCACCCGGGTCGCGGGGCGCGTTGAGGTGATCCCCGCCGACTGACACAATCGCTACCCTTGTGCGGTGACCGAGCCGACCGCTGCCCATCCGACGTTGAGCGAGCAGGAGCAGGTGCGCCACGACAAGCGCGCTCGCCTGCTGGCTGAAGGCGTGGCGCCCTACCCGATCAGCGTTCCCCGCACCCACAGCGCTGCCCAGGTCCACGCCACGTGGGGCTCGTTGAGCGCCGGGGAGGAGACCGACGAGGTCGTCAGCGTGGCGGGCCGGGTGGTCTTCATCCGCAACACCGGGAAACTCTGCTTCGCCACCCTGCAGGACGGTTTCACCCTCGACGAATCCGGGGCCCGGCTGCAGGTGATGATCTCGCTCGCTGAAGTGGGTGCCGATTCGCTGGCGGCCTGGAAGGCCGACGTCGACCTCGGGGACTTCGTTGCGGTGACCGGCCGGGTGATCTCCTCGAAGCGCGGCGAGTTGTCGGTGCTGGCCGGCTCCTGGCTTCTGGCGGGCAAGGCGTTGCGTCCGTTGCCGACCCTGCACAAGGAACTCGGTGAAGAAACCAGGGTGCGGCAGCGGTACGCCGATCTGGTGGCCCGTCCCGAGGCCCGCGACATGGTGCGGACGCGGGCTGCGGTCACCCGCAGCATCCGGGAGACCCTGCACGCCGAGGGGTACCTCGAGCTCGAGACCCCGGTGCTGCAACTCATCCACGGCGGGGCATCTGCCCGTCCATTCCGCACCCACCTGAACGCGTTCGACATCCCGATGACGCTGCGCATCGCGCTCGAGCTCCACCTGAAGCGGGCCATGGTCGGCGGGGCCGACCGGGTCTACGAACTGGGACGCATCTTCCGCAACGAGGGCATCGACTCGTCCCACTCAGCGGAGTTCACCATGCTGGAGGCCTACCAGGCGTGGGGCGACCAGACCTCGATCGCACTGCTGACCCAGCGGCTGGTGCAGAACGCGGCCGACGCGCTCGGCTCGCGCGTGATCGAGACCCCGGCCGGCGAGATCGACCTGGATGGCGATTGGCCCTGGAAACCGGTGTACCCGAGCTTGGCCGCAGCGCTGGGCGAGGACATCACGCCCGACACCGAGGCCTCGCGGCTGCAGCGGCTCGCCGAGGCCCGCGGCATCGAGTTCGACCCGGCCTGGGGGGCGCAGAAGATGGTGATGACCCTGTTCGGGGAGGTCGTGGAGCCCACGCTGTTGCAGCCGACCTTCGTCTGCGATTACCCCCCGATCGCTCAGCCCCTGGCGAGGCAGCATCGCAGCGACCCGAATCTGATCGAGGCCTGGGACCTCATCATCGGTGGTGTCGAACGGGGCACCGGGTTCTCCGAACTGGTCGATCCCGTCATCCAGCGCGAGCGCCTCGTGGCTCAGTCGGTGAAGGCGGCGGCGGGGGATCTCGAGGCCATGCAATTGGACGAGGACTTCCTCGCCGCCCTGGAGTTCGGCGCCCCTCCGATGGGAGGCATGGGGCTGGGCGTCGATCGCCTGATGATGCTGCTCACCGGGGCCGGGATCCGCGAAACGATCCTGTTCCCGCTGCTCAAGCCGCTCGGCTGAGCCCGCAGCTGCCCGGTACTACTTCCAGAGCGTGGCCAGCGCGAAGGCCGCCGCCATGCCGCCCATGCCGATCAGCACGTTCCAGCCGCCCAAGTCGGTCATCAACGGGATCGTGATCGCCAGGGACGCGGTGATGTAGTAGACCACCAGCCACATCACGCCGAGGAGGCCGACGGTGATGAACGTCGGCACCACCCACTGTCGGCTGCCCGGGCTCGCGGTCAGCCGCTTCTTGTCGGCGCGTGCCTGCGCCCGTGCGTCCTTGGCCGCCTGCTTCTGCTTCTCGGTCGCGGCCTTGCGGGACTTCGATTCGGGCACCCGTCCACTCCTCGCCATGGGCTGTCGTCTGATCGCGCCAAGGATACCCCGTCGCGCCGATGGCCCTGACGTAGGGTTGCGCTGTGGTGAGCCGATGGACGCGGGCCAAGCGGGCGGTCAGCCGCGCGCGGGGCAGCCGCAGACTCGTCCCCCAGCGCGGACGGGTGTTGAGCTGGCTCACCTGGGTTGCCGCCGGATTGCTGATCACGACCGGAGCCATGGCTGCCAACGGCACCGACCTGCGTCCCACCCGCCAGACCGACCTGATCAGCCTGCTCCAGGCCGAGGCTCGGCGAAACCGGCAGTTGGCCGAGCAGGTGTCGACGCTGCGCAACGAGGTTGACCAGCTCTCGCGGAGCACGTCCCAGGACACCACCACCGGGACCGAACTCGACCGGCTCGCGCGCCTGACCGGCTTCACCCCAGTGCACGGGCCCGCAGTCGTCGTCACCCTCAAGGACGCGCCGCTGAGCGTCAAGCCTGCCGGGGTCGAGGACGAGCTGCTGATCGTCCACCAACAGGACATCCAAGCGGTGGTCAACGCGTTGTGGGCCGGTGGCGCCGAGGCCATGGCGATCCAGGGCCAGCGGGTCACGAACCGTACCGGCATCAAGTGCGTCGGGAATTCCGTGGTGCTGCACGGCGTGCCGTACGCCCCGCCGTACGTCATCGCGGCGATCGGAGACCAGTTCCGGATGGAGACCGCGCTGGCGCAGTCGAGCTACCTGGCCACCTACCGCCAGTACGTGGCCGCCTACGGACTGGGGTATGGCCAGGAACGCCGGGACGACCTGACCGTGCCCGCGCTCACCGGCAGCCTGGACACCCAGTTCGCCCGGTCCCCGCGATGAGCCAGAATGGGCGCATGGCGCGCATCCTGGTCGTCGACAACTACGACTCCTTCGTCTACAACCTGGTCCAGTACCTGGCCCAGATCGGGGCGGACGTCGAGGTCTGGCGCAACGACGATCCGCGGTTCGACGCCCCGGACTGGACGGCCGGGTTCGACGGCGTCCTGCTGTCACCCGGACCTGGCACTCCTGAAGCGGCCGGGGTGTGTGTCGACCTGGTCCGTCGTCACGCCGGAGAGCTGCCGATCTTCGGCGTCTGCCTCGGCCTGCAGGCGATCTGCGTCGCCTACGGTGGGGTGGTGGGCCGTGCCCCCGAATTGCTGCACGGCAAGACTTCGATCGTCCATCACGACGGACGGGGGGTCTTCGCGGGACTTCCGCCGGCCATCACGGCAACCCGGTACCACTCCTTGGCGCTGGATCCAGACACCGTCCCCGACGAACTGGAAGTGTCAGCCTGGACCGATTCCGGGGTGATCATGGCGGTGCGGCATCGTGCCCTGCCCGTGGAGAGCGTGCAGTTCCACCCGGAGTCGGTGCTGACCGAGGGCGGCTATCAGATGCTCGCGAACTGGCTCGTGGTGTGCGGGGACCCCGACGCCCCGGCGCGCGCGGCTGGGCTGACGCCGTTGATGGCCACCAAGTCCACCTGACGCCTACGGGGTCGTGGATTCCGTCGCCGTCGGTTCTGTGGTCGGTATGTCCGTCGGCGGCGCGGTCGTGGGCGGAGGGACCGGGGGCGCGACGGCTTTCACCAGGTTGATCGTGGTGGTCCGCTTCACCGATGACCCGACGCCCGGGCTCTGCGAGATGATCGTGCCCGGCGTGGCGGTGGACTCCTGCGTGGTGACCTTCACCTTCGTGAACCCGCTCGCCGCGGCGAGGTCGCGGGCTTCCTTCTCGGTGATGCCGCGCATGTTCGGCACGATGCTCTTGCCGACGGCGTAGAACACCACGATCTCGGTGGCCAGCGGCACGCTGTTGCCCTCGACCGGGTTGATCGAGGTCACCTCGTTGGGGGCCGCTGTCAGGGGCTCGTTCGGGTCTTCGGCCGGCCTGACCGACGTGAAACCGGCATCGGTGAGGATCCGTTGGACGTCACTCAACTGCTGGCCGACCAGGCCACTGGGGATGGTCTGCTTCTGGGGGCCGACGTTGACCTCGATGACGATTTCCGTGCCGACCGGCACCTTGGTGTTGGCCACCACGCTCTGCTTGGTGACCCGGTTGACCGTGTCGTCGTCCGGACCCTGCCAGGTGGACACCTGGGGGACGAGGCCGGCGGCGGTCAGGATCTGGCGGGCATCAGCCACCCGCTGCCCCGCGACCAGCGGGACCGCGACGGTCTCGACCTGGTTCAGCGGATTGAACAGGAAGTACAGCCCCACGCTGGCGGCGAGGACGCCGAGGGCGATGAGGAAAGCCCACAGGCTCTTGCGGCGCCTCGGCTCGGGTACCAGGGCTCTGGCCCCCGGCTGGGTTCCGGTGTCGAACGCCGGCGGTGGCAGGGTGGGCGAGGTCTGCACCACGGTAGGTTCCCCGGCCCCGGCGGGGACCGGTGGCGGCAGGGTGGCCCGAACCTCCTGGCCCGCCAGCAGCCGTCCGATGTCGGCGCGCATCGCCGCGGCGGTCTGATACCGGTCTGCGGGGTCCTTGGCGAGGGCTTTCAGGACGATGGCGTCCATCGCCGGAGACACCATCGGGTCGAGGTGGCTGGCGGGGACGGGAGCCTCGCGAACGTGCTGGTAAGCAACGCTGACCGGCGAGTCCCCCTGGAACGGCGGACGGCCGACCAGCAACTCGTACAGCAGGCAGCCGGCGGAGTAGATGTCGCTGCGGGAATCGACGGTCTCGCCGCGGGCCTGCTCGGGGGACAGGTATTGCGCCGTGCCGATCACCGCGGCGGTCTGCGTCATGGTGGCTGAGGTGTCGGAGACGGCTCGCGCGATGCCGAAATCCATCACCTTGACCGTGCCGTTCGGGGTGAGCATCACGTTGGCCGGCTTGATGTCCCGATGGACGATCCCGGCCTTGTGGCTGTAGTCCAACGCCTCCAGCACACCCATGGCGAACTCGAGGGCCTTGCTGGGCTGGATCTGGCGCCCGGTGCGCAGGATGTCGCGCAGGGTGTGACCCTCGACGAGTTCCATCACGATGTAGGGCACCGACACCCCAGTGGCGGGGTCGGGTTCTTCGCCCGTGTCGTAGACGGAGACGATGTTGGGGTGGTTCAGCCCGGCGGAGGACTGGGCCTCGCGACGGAAGCGGGCTTGAAACGTGGGGTCGGTGGCCAGGTCGACGCGCAACTGCTTGACGGCGACGTCGCGACCCAGGCGCAGGTCGCGCGCTCGGCGCACCTCGGCCATGCCGCCACGACCGAGCACGTTGCCCAGCTCGTAGCGGCCGCCCAGCAGCCTCGGCTCCTCAGTCATCGGGTAGTCCTTCCCGTCCTGTCCCACACGGTCCCCCGGGGCAGGTGTCCCGTCCATTGTGGACGACGCAGTGCGCAGGTACCGAATGGGGTCATCGCATGGCCTCGAACACTGCCTTGGCCACCGGGGCGGCCACCGTCCCACCGGCGATGTCGGTGGTGTCGATCTCGGCGTCCTCGACGAACACGCCCACCGCGAGGTGGAGTTCCCGGGCGTACGCAGTGAACCAGGCGTACGGTCGGCGCTCGTTGTCGGAGTGGGCGGTGCCGGTCTTGCCGCCGATCTCCAGGCCCGGCACCTGCGCCCGCCACCCGGTGCCGGACTGGACGACCCCCAGCATCATGGCGCGCAGTTGCTCGGCGGTCGACGAACTGACCGCCACCGACTGCTGCTGGGGTCGGGTTTCGTTGACGACGCTCAGGTCGGCGTTGCGGACCCGTTGCACGATGTAGGGCTGCATCACCACGCCGTCGTTGTCGACCGCAGCAGCCACCATGGCCATCTGCAGCGGGGTGGCGGCCACCTCGAATTCGCCGATCGCGCTCATCGCGGTCTGTGCGTCGTCCAACTCGTCGGGGAACTTGCTGGCAGCCCCGCCGATGTCGCTGAGGAAGCTGGTCCCGAAGCCGAACTTCTCCGCCTGGGCGCGCAGGTCGGCGTCTCCGATCTCGACGCCAAGTCGCGCGAAGCCGGGGTTGCAGGACACCTTGAGGGCCTGGGCGAGGGTGATCTCGCTCCCCCCGCAGTTGCCGGCGATCACCACGGTGGAACCGGGCAGCCGGTAGTTGCTGGCGTCGATGGTGGAATCTGGAGACATGCCGCCTTCGAGGGCTGCTGCCGAGGTGATCAGCTTGAAGGTCGAGCCGGGTGGGTAGATCTCCTTCGCGGCGCGGTTGGCCATCGGCTTGTCAGGGTCGGCCTGCAGCTTCTTCCAGGCCTGCTGGGAGGCGGTCAGATCGTGCGTCGCCAGATCGTTCGGATCGTAGCTGGGTGTGGTCACCAGGGCGCGGACGGCTCCCGTCTTGGTGTCCAGGGCAACCACCGCGCCCTTGCGTCCGGCGAGCCCGTCCCAGGCGGCCTGCTGGGCGCGGACGTCCAGGGTGGTCTCGACCGTCCCGCCACGCGGTGTGGCGCCGGTCGCCAGGTTGATCAGACGGTTGAGGAACTGGGAATCATCGGCCCCCGAGAGTTGGGCGGAGTAGGACTTCTCGAGCGCCGAGGAGCCGTAGAAGTAGCTGTAGAAGCCGGTCACCGGGGCGTAGAGCTTGCCGCTGCCGTAGCTGCGCTGGAACTTGAACTGGTCCTTCACCGCCGTGGTCTCGGCGATGCGGGTCTTGCCGGCCAGGATCGGGCCGCGGTCCTGGGCGAACCGGGCGTCGGTGACCCGACGGTTCTTCGGCTGGTCGAGCAGGTCCGACTGGCGTGCGATGTAGGAATAGCTGAGGTTCAGCACCAGGGCGGCGAACAGCACCATGACGGTGACCGCCACCCGTCGGATCGGACCGTTCATGAGGGCCCCTCCGTCCTCGCGACGACCTGGGTGACCTCGTCGGCCGCGCTCGGCGCTGCGACGACCGGAACCCCCGTCGCCACGGGCTGGGGAGGGACGGCGTTGAGGTCGATGACCTGGGTGGATTCCTCAGCCAGGGAGTGGACGGGGCCCGCGGCACTCGGCTCCAGGGCGGGGCGCCGCACGTGGTGGGTGATGACCAGCAAGAGGGCGATCATCACCCAGTTGGCCACCAGCGACGATCCGCCTTGGGACATGAAGGGTGTGGTCAGGCCGGTCAGCGGCAGCAGTCTCGTGACGCCGCCGAGGATCGCAAAGACCTGCAGCGCGAAGACGAACGAGAGACCGGCGGCCAGCAGTTTGCCGAAGGGGTCCTTCGCGCCGAGCGCCGTCCGCAGGCCGCGAGCCACGATGATCCCGTAGACCATGATGATGGCGGTCAACCCAGCGACGCCCAGTTCCTCGCCGGCGGCCGCGGCGATGAAGTCGGTCTTCGCCAACGGCGTGAGGTATGGCCTGCCCAACCCCCAGCCCGTGCCGAAGAAGCCGCCCCAAGCCAGTCCGAACTGGGCGTTGATGACCTGGTAGTTCTGGTCGAAGTTCGAGAACGGGTCGAGCCAGGACGAGACCCGAACCTGGACGTGACCGAACGCCAGGAAGGCCGTGAAGGCGCCCGCTGAGAAGAGCGCGACGCCGAGAATCGGCCAGCTGGGACGTTCGGTGGCGACGTAGAGCATCATCACGAAGAGCCCGAAGAAGAGCAGCGACGTGCCCAGATCCTTCTGGAAGACCAGGACGGCCAGACTGGCCAGCCACATCACCAGGATCGGCCCGAGGTCGCGCAGGCGTGGCAGGTCGATGCCCGCAAACCTGGCTCCCGCCATCGCCAACACCTCGCGTTTCTCGACGAGGTAGGCCGCGAAGGCGATCGACAAGATGATCTTGGCGACCTCGGCAGGCTGGAAACTCCAGCGTCCGAGCCGGATCCAGATCTGGGCGCCGTGGTTCTCCTGGCCGATGCCGGGAACCAGCGGCAGCATCAGGGTGATCATGCCGATCAGGAACAGCAGGTAGGGGTAGGCCCGCAGGGTCCGGTAGTCCCGCAGCAAATAGATCACGATGCAGGCGGCCACGATGGCGACCGCCGTCCACATCAGTTGCAGCTCAGCGCTGTGCGGCGCTTTCGTGTCGGCCAAGTCGAGCCGGTGGATCAACGCCAGGCCGAGGCCGTTGAGCAGCAGCACGCTCGGCAGGATCAACGGGTCGGCGTAGGGCAGGCGCCACCGCACCACGAGGTGGATCAGGAGCGCGAGCCCCACCGCGATGCCGACGGCCCAGGGCCACGGGGTGGGCAACTCTCCGTCCGTGTTCAGGTGGGTGAGGAAGTAGCCGCCCAGGCTGATGCCCAAGGCGAGCGCGATCATGAACGCCTCCACCCAGCGACGCTTGCGATAGACGACGATGTCGCTCATCAGCACCCCGTGGTGTCGATGCTCGGTGCACTGGGGGACGCCTCAGGCGTGGGCGTCGGGGTTGGGGTGGCTTTCGGACTGGCCTTCGCGCTGGAGCGTGGGCTGCCCTTCGGCGAGGGGGAGGCTGAGGTGGTTGCGCTGGGGAGGGGCGTGACGGTCGGCTGCAATCGGTTGCGGCGCTGCGCTTGGCAGTCAAGGGAACTCGACTGCAGGCTCTCCACGATGATCTTCGCCTCTGCCAGCGAGTCTGCGTGGATCGTGCGGTTGACCTCTTCACGGTCGATGAACGGCAGATTCACCAGCTGGGTGGTATCCCGCTCCACCAGTTCCGAGAGCGGCAGCCCGAAGATCTCGTCCGGGACGCCGCGGAAGATCGCCACCGCCCCATCGTCTTCCCCGACGAAGTACTGGGTGCGGGTGTAGCCGTACCAGAGTCCGATGCCTGCGGCGATCAGGACGAAGGGAAGGGCAATGGTGAGCGCCAGTCGCAACCAGGCCCACCGCGGCCGGTCGGCAGTGGGCGAGTAGCGGGCGCTCTCGCCGTAGACCGGGTCGGGGCGCGGCTCCCAGCTGGCGCCGTCGCGGGGGAGGGCCAGCTGTGCGGTGATGGTGTCGAACGAGGCTTCCAAGTCGAGGGTTGCGGCGGAGCCAAGGACCTCGGCTTCCCCCGTCCGCTCGCCCTCGACGATGTCGGCGACGATGATCGTGATGTTGTCCTGACCGCCCGCCGCGTGGGCGAGGCCGACCAGTTCGGCCAGCACCTGCTCGCGCTCGCCGGTCAGGTGGGCCTGGATCGCGGCGTCGGTGACCATGCCGCACAGGCCGTCGGAGCAGATCAGCAGTCGGTCGCCTTCCCGCGCGTCGCCGAGCTCCAGGTCGGGGACGTGCTGGGGCTGGCCGTTGATGACCCGCAGGATCAGGGAGCGGTGGGGGTGCTCCAGGGCTTCGGCTTCGGTGATCCGCCCTTCGTCCACCAGCGTCTGCACCCAGGAGTGATCCCGGGTCAGCCGGGTCAGCACGCCGTCCCGGAAACGGTAGGCACGGGAATCCCCGATGTTGGCGATCCCGAGCGAGGAGCCGTCGAACATCAGGCCGCAGACGGTGCTGCCCATGCCGTCGAGGGCCGGGTCGGACTGGATCAGGTCGCTGATCTGCTCGCCGGCGTTGGTGATGGCCGCCTCGAGCGCGGTGAGCATGTCCTCAGCGGTGTGGCCACCGTCGACGTTGCGGAGTTCGCGGATCGCGACGGCCGAGGCCAAGTCGCCGGCTGCGGCACCGCCCATTCCGTCGGCCACCACGAGCATGGTGGGCGAGACGTAGGCCGAATCCTGGTTGTTCTTGCGAACCAACCCGATCTCTGAATGGGCGACGTACCGCAGGGCGAGGGTCATCTCACCTCTCGACCGTCATCAGGGTGCGACCGATGCGGACCGTGTCGCCGATGCCGAAGGACGTGGGAGTGACGACGCGCTGGTTGTTCACGAAGGTTCCGTTGGTGGAGCCGAGGTCTTCCACCACGCAACCGTCAGCGGTCCGGACAATGCGGGCGTGCCGCGTCGAGACATAGTCGTCGTCCAGCACCAGCTGGCAATCAGGGGCCCTGCCGATCAAGATCGGCGACTCCAACGGGCGCATCTGGCCGGCTTGGGCGCCGTGAGTGACCTTGAGCGTCTTGGGGAGCTTCTTGGCCTGGCGTCGGCTGACCTTCGGCGCTGTGGCCTCCGGTGAGGGGGCGTCAGCGGCCAATTCGGTCGCGCTGACCTTCCGTCCGAACAGGTCGGTCTTGATGAAGCTGCCGGTGATCAGCACGAACAGCCACAACACAGCGATGAAGCCCAACTTGAACGCCAGCAGGACGAGCTCAGACATTGGACACCGGTGAGGCGATGGCCACGCGGGTGGATCCGATCTCGATCCGGCTGCCGATGGTGAGGTTGGCTTGGCGGACGCGGTGGCCGTCCACCACGATCCCGTTGGTGGAGCCGAGGTCTTCGATCCAGATTTGTTGGGCGCTTCCCGTCCCACTCACGACGATGCGGGCATGGACGCGGGAGACGCCCGGGTCGTTGATGCGCAGGTCAGCGTCTGTGCCGCGTCCGATGGTCAGCCCGGGGGGGCTCAGCGGGTGGCGGACCCCGTTGACCTCCACCACGAGTTTCGCCTGCCGGATCTCGCTCGGGGTCGCGTCCTCGGTCTGGACGCCGGCGACCGCCGCTGAGGTGACCGTGAACTTGCCTACCGGCAGGGCTGCGTCCAGGGCGTAGTCGATGGCGATCGGGCCGTTGAAGAGGTAGCCGTGGTCGGTGGCGTAGTCACGCAGTTGCGGGGCGATCTCGGCGTTCAGGGTCTTGCTGTACGGCGTCAGCCGTTCGTAGTCGTGCGTCGACAGGCTGATCCGGAACTCGTTGGGGACCAGCTTGCGCTCGCGATCCAGCAGCTTGGCCTCGTGGTCGAGCTCACGCTGCAGGCGTGCGGTGATCTCGACTGGCTGCACGTCGCCTTTGAAGGCGCGCGCGAAGGCTCCGCTCACTGCGTTCTCGAGTTTCTTCTCGACGCGATCGAATACCCCCATGAGTCGCCTCCTTCCAGAACAGCGATGCGCTCCAGAGTATCCAGCGCTCGACGATCCAGCCTACCGGGGCTCTACCGTGGATCGAGGGGCAACCGGGTCCGCTGCAGGCTAGCGGCGCTCCAGGATCGCGCACGGCCAGCCCCCCAGGTCGGTCAGCAGCCGGAAGTCACCGCGGTGCGTGGCCCCGGTGAGCAGGTTGCGCCACGTCCCCTGGGGAAGCCGGACGGAGTCCTGAGCCTGCCAGCCGCCGGCGTCGGTGCGGCGTCGGTGCAGCCTGGTGGCGATGGTGACGGCGTCAGGGTCGTCCCCGCGGGCGAAGCCCCACGCGAAGGGCGTCGTGCTGGCTAGGGGCAGGTAGCTCGCGTGGGCGCCGACGAAGCTGGCGGGGTGTCGTCGGCGAAGTCGCAGGATCGTGGCGGTGAGGCGGAGCTTCTCGGCCCCGAGTGGTGCGGGAGTGGTCGTTTCGGCGTCGGCCCGCTCGAGCAGCGCGCGCAGTTCCTGGAAGTCCACCGGCAGCCGGTTGTCGGGATCGGTGAGGCTGAGCCGGACCGTCTCGGTGCCCTGGTAGGT
>CAYUWV010000029.1:17618-19833 GCA_964448385.1 uncultured Propionibacteriaceae bacterium
GCCGGTTGTCGGGATCGGTGAGGCTGAGCCGGACCGTCTCGGTGCCCTGGTAGGTGTCGGCGACGCCCAGAGCGGTGAGCTGGACGGCCTTCGTGCACAGCGTGGCAGTGCGGACGGCGTCGGCGGTCAGGCTCAGCCAGCCGTCGAAAGCTGACTGCACCGCGGGGTTGAGCACCAGCTCGGCCACGGTGGCGGCCACCGCCGCCTCGGCGGCGACGTCCGGCTGCTGCCAGGAGGTCCACAGCTTCTGCTCGCGGCCGGCCTTCGCCAGGTAGCCGGCCAGCCGATCGGAGCTGAGCGGGCCGGCGGTGGTCCAGGTGCCGGCGAGGGTCTGCCACACGGTGGTGCGGATCGCCCCCGGCAGGTGGGCGACGGTGGGAGCCAGGTCTGCTACCAGGGAGCGCCACTCGTGCGGGTATTCGCTGATCACTCCGACACGGGCCCGGACGTCCTCGCTGCGTTTCGAGTCGTGGGTGGAACCGAGCGTCATCATGGCGGGCCAGGTGGAGTTCACGCCCGTGATCCACGCGTGCAGGTCAGCGGGGGCCAGCCCGATGCGTCCCGGGTCGCCGCCGACATCGCACGTGGTGAGCAGCGGGGTCCATCGGTAGAACGCGGTGTCCTCGACGCCCTTGGCCATCAGCGCGCCGCTGACCTGCTGGAACCGGACGGCGAACTCGCGGCCGACCCCGGAATCCGCGTGGCGGCGCAGCGCGGCCAGGTCACCGAGCCACGCGAGGGTGGGGAGGAGCGCGACGGGAAGCTGCCGGGCGGCCCGGTCGGCCGCGTGGCGCAGCGCGGCGAGCGACTCGGCGTCCGGTTCCGAGCCGGGACGCACGTAGGCCCGGTAGCGATCCAGCCCCACGAGCAGTTCGCGCAGGCAGAGGCGCAGCTGCGCCTCGTCCGGATCGCCAGGGACGTCGACCTTCAGCCGCCGCACCAGGTTCGCCAGTCGTGCGACATCGACGGCCAAGGTCGTGTCGGCCAGCAACCGCTTGGCCTGCCGCTCAGCCTCGGGCCAGCTGCCGGGGTCGGTCCCGTCGGTGTCGGCTGCCAGCGTCACCAGGGGCTCGTAGGCGGACGGATCCAGCTGCACCGCATTGACTCGCCACGACGCTTCGTACCCCGTCGTGCCCGCCACCGGCCAGGTGTTTGGCAGGAGTTCCGGGCCGATCAGGATCTTCTCCGCCACCACCCAGGCACCTCCGGTCGCGGCGTGCAGGCGTTCGAAGTACTGCTCTGGGTCGGCCAGGCCGTCGGGGTGGTCGACGCGGAAGCCGTCGATGTGTCCCGCGTGCAGCAGTTCCAGCAGCAGCGCGTGGGTGGCGTCGAACACCTCGGGCCGTTCGACGCGGATGCCGATCAGTGTGGACACGTCGAAGAAGCGGCGGTGGGCGAGCGGCGTGCCGGATGAGTACTCGACGAGCTGGTAGTGCTGGCTGCTGAGGGCCTGGGTGACGGTGAGGGTCTCGGTTCCCGGCGCCAGTGGATACGGGGTGGCATCGACCCACAACGCCGGTTCGGTTGCCTGTCCGGGACGTTCGAGGGTGCCGAGCCGGAGTCGTCCGTCCGCTGCGAGCGCGTGCGCCTCGCCGGGCAGGCTGGTCAGCACCATGCGCGTGTCGGCCAGTGTGGAGCCGTCTCCCGGGATGTCGAACCAGTCCGCGTAGGCCGAGGCCGCGCCCTCGCGCAGGACGGACCAGAGCGCCGGGTTCGTCCACAGCGGGTCCGGAACCGCCATGTGGTTGGGAACAATGTCGACCACGACGCCAAGGCCCAGGGCATGGGCTCGGCGAGCGAGGCGCTCGAAGCCGTCCCTGCCCCCCAGGTGAGCGGAGATGCTGGAGTGGTCGACCACGTCGTAGCCGTGGGTGGAGCCCGGGACGGCGGCCAGGATGGGGGAGAGGTAGAGGTCGGTCACCCCGAGGCTGATCAGGTAGTCGAGTTGCGCAGCCGCGTCGTCGAAGGTGAATGATGCGGTCAGCTGCAGGCGGTAGGTGTTGACCGGCAGGCGGCGTCCGGGCGAGGGAAGCTGGGGCATGGACGGACCTCCGCTGACTCAGGTGAGCTGCCAAGGTAGCAGGAGCGGGAGGCTCGCCCGGTTGGCAACTGACCGGGGACGGATGCTAACCTCATCCGGCTGGCTTCTTCGGAGGTCGGGCGCGAGTGGCGGAATGGCAGACGCGCACGGTTCAGGTCCGTGTGTCCGAAAGGA
>CAYUWV010000030.1:0-2200 GCA_964448385.1 uncultured Propionibacteriaceae bacterium
GCCCCAGATTCCGCGACAGCCTCAGCGACGGACTGCTGACGGCGGGCAAGGTCGGCGTTGACCGCTGCTGCCAGCGACGCTCGTCCGCGCGTGAACGCCACGATGCCTGGGAGCGTCAGTTGGAACGCCTCGCCGGCAGGGACCGCCTCCAGTGAACGGAGCACCTGCTCCAGGTCCCACCTGCGTGCGACCGCCAAAGACAGGTGGGGACGATGCAGGCGGTGGGTGTGGGTCAGCAGGGTAGGAACGCCACGGGCTTCCAGACGCGCCCACAATTGGCGCACCAGGCGGTCCCCGGCGGGGTCGAACAGCAGGCAGACAGCCAATGCCATGAGCACCATGATGCCCGCTACGACCATCCAGCGGGACGCGACCGTGACCCGGTCCCTCGCGACAAGCTCCCCCGCCTGGACTCGAACCAGGAACCTACGGATTAACAGTCCGACGCTCTGCCAATTGAGCTACAGGGGATCGCGACTAGCGCGAGTCGGAACGTTACCAGAACTTCAACCGATATCGAACTCGGCGCGGGCCGCCGCCAGGGCCTGGTCGGCCGCCGCCTGCACCCCCGGATCGCCGAGATCGGCACCGCCGCCGGGGAACACCGTCCAGGCCGTCTCGTCGCCGGAGTCCGCAAGGTTGCGGCGCAACGCCACGATCAGGTACCGACCCCGACCAAGGTCCACCCGGCGCTGGAACAGCACACTGGCCGTCACGCGTTCGGTGAAGAGTTCGGGGAAACGCCCAGCGACTTCGAGGGTTTCCGTCTGCTCCAAGCCGGTGGTGTCCGTCCAGGTGAGCGCTTTGGTCTGCTCGTCCCAGTGACCGCGCTGGATGTGGTGCCAGGGGGTCGCGGTCCAGGCTCCGTCCACCTGTTGCACGAACTGATCGGGGAGCCCGACCACGTGTCCGGTCGTGGTGAGCGACCAAGCCAGGATGCGCGGACGGGAGCCCAGGAACGCAGTCAAGGAACGGTTCACGTCTGGATCGAGCCGTGGACGACCGAAAGGAAGAGGCATGCCCTCATTCTGCCCAGTCAAGCCCCCACGCCCTTCAGGGGCGCAGCATCAGGTTCGGGGCAGGCACTGGCCTGCCTCCGATGCCCCGACGCGGGCGAACGGCGGCAGGCCAGCGCACTGGACCCTGAGGGAGTCGTCCGACGAACTACGAGATCCGCATCGTGGCCATGACCTCGTCCACGGTCTGGGCAAGCACCGGATCGACGGTCAGGTGTGAGGCGACCTTCGCGCCCTCGGTGGGTGCCGTGAGGGCGGCCAGACCCGCCTTGATCTTGACCACCGCGTCCTCATCCGGCAGGGACTCCGTGTTCACGACGAGGTCGAAGTTGTCCGGCTTGGCCCAATCGGCGCCGTAGTAGAGCGACATGAACTTCTGGCGCAGCTTGTCGTCCGCCTGCACCTTCTCCTGCGCGGCCTCCGCCTGCAGATTGTCGCGCTTCGCGATGTGGGCCGCCCGAACTTCGAAGGGTGCTTCGACGAAGACGTGGAGCACGTCGGCGAAGCCCTTCAGGACCACGAAGCCGCCGCGGCCGAGGATGACGACGTTTCCGCGTGCGGCAATGGCCGCGATGGTCTCGTTCATCATCTGGATGGTCTCGTGGCTGTTCTGATCGAACAGTTCGCGCAGTTTCGGGGGCTTGGTGTAGAGATCGTCCAGTCGGGTGAGGCCGTACTGGCGGATGACGCGGTTGATCGTGTATTTGTCGGCGAACTCCCACCCCAGGTCCCTGGCCAATGCCCGGGCGATTCGGGCTCCGTGGCTCCCGAGCTGCCTCGAGATCGTGATCACTGCCATAGTGGGCTCCTTTCACTGACTTCCCAGATGATTGTCACGACAATATTACAGTTCGGGGGTGGTGCACAGTGGGAAATGAAGTTCATTGGAGCAAAGCAAGAATCCCTTTGCCCACCCCTGCCTCGGCATTGGAGCCGACCACGGGGAAGCCAGCAGCCAGCAGGGCCGGGTGGGCATTCGCCACCACGTGGGGCATGCCTGCCCACGCGAGCATGTCCGCGTCGTTGGGCATGTCGCCGAACACCGCCACGCCTTCGGGCGCTACCCCCAGTCGTCTGCACAGCCGCTGCAACGCTGAGGCTTTCGACACCCCCGGTGCGCTGATCTCGACCAGACCGTAGTCGCCCGCCCGCGCCGAATGCGTCACGGTGACGACGTGCCCGAC
>CAYUWV010000030.1:2300-7946 GCA_964448385.1 uncultured Propionibacteriaceae bacterium
GACCCGCAGCGAGATCCCACAACACGGCCCCGTTGGCCGCGATCACCAGCGGCTGGGCCGTGCCCAATTCAGCGAGGACGCCCAGCCAGCGGGTCGGACGGCCGGTGGCGGCGACAAAGCCCACGCCCATCGCCGCCGCTCGCCGGACCGCCTCGACATTCACGGCGGGGATCGACCCGTCCGGCGCCAGGAAGGTGCCGTCCAGATCGGAGACGATCAGGCGGGGCCGAGCCACAGCCGTGAATTCGGCGACGGTGAGCCGCCGCCGGACGGGGACGGCGAGCCGGGCGACGGCGATGCGGACGCTGGAGACGGTGACGCGGACCCCGGGGACGGTGACCCCGGCGACGGCGACGGGGACGCTGAAGGTGGCGGTGATCCGCTGGCACTGCTGGAGGCCGTGGGCGGCACCGGGGGAGGCGGTTGCTCCTGCGGCGCCTGCTGGAAGATCAGGATCGCGATCAGCACTGCCAGTGCGGCCAGCAGCATCATCAGCAGCCACGACACCAGGATCGTCAGCGGTCCGCCGCGATCATGGCGGCCCGGCCACGGTAGCGGCCACAGCCGGGCGATCCCAGGGCGAACCCGGTCGATCCAGTGGAGCCGGTACGCGGGCCCTGCCGGGGAGCCCAGCGCGGCCACGCGCGACAGGTCCACTTCGGCGAGGATCCGGTCGGCCTCGGCCACCGCGGCAGGGCTGCCGTCATAGGCCAAGGCCACCCAGGGAGCCGGCGGGGAACCCTCGGGGTCGACCGGGTCGTCCGCCTCCGGCTTGCGGACACGGTGCCCGAGCCGTCCGGAATCCTGACCTTGACCGCCGCGGGCAACGACCGTGTCGATGTGCATCTTGTCGACGGTCCCAGCGAACCGGTCTCGCGCCGCGGGATCGGCGGCCGCACCCTCGGAGAGCAGCACGATCATGACGCTGGCGTGGAGCGCGTCGTGAGCCACGAACGTCACCCCTGACGGGCCTGCGGTCAGGCGCGCGTCCAGCCAGAAGTCACCAACCTTCGGCGGGTCGTCGCGCCACAGCGGCGACAGCCGGGGTGGCTCAGGGGTTGTCATCGCGTCCCATCGTCAGGCGGGGCGGTCCCGCTTCGCAGCACCCATTGTGCCAAACCAGACCCAGCAACCCGGTCGGGGCGCGGTCGAGCCCCTCAGGACGGCTAGGACGGACCGGTATCGTGGTCGGAGCCTCGCAACGTTCGCCAATGAGCAGGAGTCCGGTGTGACCAATTCGATCCAACCCCAGGCGCCGCAGCAGCCCGCGCAGTCCGCCGCCACGAAGGCGGCGACCACTGAAGCGGCCAAGGTCCTCGGCGAAGCCATCGCCCAGGTGCAGCGGGTCATTGTGGGTCAGGAGCACATGGTCGAGCAGTTGATGGTGTCGCTGCTGGCCAGAGGCCACTGTCTACTCGAAGGCGTCCCCGGCGTCGCGAAGACGATGGCGGTGCGCACCTTCGCCACAGTGGTGGGTGGCGCGTTCGCACGCATCCAGTTCACGCCCGACCTGGTGCCCTCCGACATCGTGGGCACCCGCATCTATCGAGCCAGCCACGAGGACTTCGACATCGCGCTGGGTCCGGTGTTCGTGAACTTCGTGCTGGCGGACGAGATCAACCGTGCCCCGGCCAAGGTGCAGTCGGCCATGCTCGAACTGATGGCCGAGGGTCAGGTGTCGATCGGGGGCAAGACGCACCCGGTGCCGGATCCGTTCATCGTGATCGCCACCCAGAACCCGATCGAATCCGAGGGCGTCTACCCCCTGCCGGAGGCGCAGCGGGACCGCTTCCTGCTGAAGGTCGACGTGCCCTACCCGCGCGGCAACGAGGAGTTCGAGATCCTGCGCCGGATGAGCGTCCGGCCGCCAAAGCCGAACCCGGTGCTCAACCCCGTCGTGGTGCGCCAGTTGCAGGACCAGGCCTCAGACGTCTTCGTCCACAACCTGGTCGCGGAGTACATCGTCCGTCTGGTGCTGGCCACCCGGACGCCGGACGAGTTCGGCATGCCGGACCTCGTCAACGTGATCCAGGTCGGCTGCAGCCCGCGTGCCACGCTGGGCCTGGTGGCCGCATCGCGGGCGCTGGCGCTGATCCATGGCCGCGACTACGTGCTTCCCACTGATGTGCAGGCCGTAGCCCGCGACGTCATGGCGCACCGGCTGCTGCTCAGCTTCGACGCCGTGGCCGACGACATCACGCCGGTCCAGGTGATCGAGCGCATCGTGGCGATGGTGCCGCCGCCGACGCCGGTGTGGAGCGCCCAGCAGCGCCAGGTCGCCCACGGTCAGCACCAGTACACCCCGGACGTCAGGAGCTGATCTTCGCGTGACTCAGCAGCCGGGATTCACCGCACCCCCCGATGACCTCGGGGCGTTGCGCTCTGTCCTGGTCGAACCCACCACGGCGACGCTGCCGCTGCGCAAGCTGGCCCCCGAGGCCGCGTTGCGGCGCCTCGAGCTCACTATCGTGCGTCGCCTCGAGGGCTTCCTGCACGGCGACCACCAGGGACTGCTGCCAGGCAACGGCTCGGAGGCGAACGACGCCCGGGTCTACGAGCCGGGTCAGGACGACGTCCGCAAGATGGACTGGGCGGTCACCGCCCGGACGACCATCCCGCACGTGCGCGACACCATCGCCGACCGAGAACTTGAGGTGTGGGCGTTGCTGGACGTCACCCCGTCCATGAACTGGGGGACCGAGGGGGTCACCAAACGCGATCTCGGAATCGCGGCGGTCGCCACGATCGGGTTCCTCTCGCAGAAGATGGGCGACCGCTTCGGCGGCCTGCTGATGCGGCCCGATTCGATCAAGCGGCTCCCCGCCCGTTCCGGACGGACGGCCCTGTACGGTCTGCTGCGCCGGATGCTGACCGAGCCGATCGTTTCCGACCGGACGCACGGGCCCTTCGACCTCACCGCCGGCATCGAGCGCCTCGTCCGGACCGAACGCCGCCGCGGCATGCGGGTGGTGGTCTCGGACTTCCTGACCGCCGGTGACGATGAGCTCGATCCCAACGTGCCCCCGCAGTGGGAACGCGCGATGCGCCATCTGGCGATCCGCAACCAGGTGCTGGCCGTCGAGGTGGTCGACTCGCACGAGATCCAGCTGCCCGACGTCGGGGACCTGCTGATCCGCGATCCGGAGACCGACTTCGAGCGGTACGTGAACACGTCCGACGACGCCGCCCGAGAACGCATGGACGCCGCCAGTGCCGCCCAGCGGGAACGGATCAGGATTGCCCTGCGCCGCGCCGGTGTCGCCCACATCCAGTTGCGCACCGACCGGGACTGGGTGCATGACATCGCGCGCTTCGTGCTGTCCTACCGGCGCACTGCGTCGATGCTGCACGCGCCGCCCCAGGGGGTGACTCGCTGATGTTCGGGCTGGACTTCCTCAATCCGGAGCGGTTGTGGGTGCTGGTGTTGCTCCCGCTGCTGGTGCTCGGCTACGTCATCGTGGTGTTGCGCAAGAAGAAGACCGGGATGCGCTACACCAACACCACGATCCTGTCGCGGGTGGTGCCCAGGCAGTCGCAGTGGCGTCGCCATCTGGCGGTTGCCCTGTCGCTGGCAGCCCTGGTCGCGCTGGGATTGGCGTGGGCCCGTCCGAACGGGGTGGAGCAGGTGCCTCGAGAGCGGGCCACGGTGGTGCTGGTGATTGACATCTCGCGGTCGATGCAGGCCACCGACGTCAAACCGAATCGGTTGGACGCCGCCAAGCAAGCGGCAATCGCTTTCGTCAAGGAGTTGCCTGCGCAGTACAACCTCGCGCTGGTCAGCCTGTCGGGGAATCCTTCGGTCCGGCTGCCACCGACCACGGACCGGGTGATGGCCCAGCAGGCGATCAACAGCCTCAAGGTGCAGGATTCAACCTCGGTTGGCGAAGCGGTCTACACCGCGTTGAGTGCCTTGCAGATGGCCCCCAAGGGTGATGACGGCAGCATCGCCCCGGGTGCGATCGTCCTGCTCTCGGACGGGCAGAACACCGGCGGACGCTCGCCCGCGCAGTCGGCGGCCGCAGCCAAGAAGGCCGGCGTGCCGATCTACACGATCGCCTACGGCACCCCCAACGGGTACGTCGACCTCGACGGCAAGCGCGAACCGGTGCCGCCGGATTCGGAGCTGCTGCAGGGACTCTCGAGCGCGACCGGGGGCCGGGCGTTCGCCGCCGAGGACCTCAGTCAGCTGAACCGGGTGTACGACAACATTCGCAGCGAGGTGGGACAGGTGGAGGTCAAGAAGGAGACCACGGCGTTGTGGGCCGGGTACGGGTTGGCCTTCGCGGTGGTGGCCGCCCTGGCTGCGGTCTCGTTGGGAGCGAGGTGGCCGTGATGGTGGTGTTGGAGCTGGCGTTCATGCGTCCCGAGCGGCTCTGGTGGCTGGTGATGATCCCGCTGCTGGTGGGTCTGTACGTCTTCCTGCTCTGGCGTCGACGTCGCCGGGCGAGCACCCGGTCGATCAGCAAGCTCGAGAAGGTGTTGCCGAAACAGCAGGCGTGGAAGCGCCACATCGCGGTGGGTGCGGCGGTGCTCAGCCTGGCCGCCTTGAACGTGGCCTTTGCCCAGCCCAAGGGTGAGGTCGACGTACCCCGGGAACGGGCCACCGTTGTGCTGACGCTTGACGTCTCGCGGTCGATGGTCGCCGAGGACGTCGCACCGAACCGGCTGGCGGCCGCCAAGAGCGCCGCGAAGGACTTCCTGCAACTGCTCCCCGCTGGCTTCAACGTCGCCCTGGTGCAGTTCGCCGCCCAAGCCTCCGTCGTCGTCCCCCCGACGACCGACCGCGGGGTGGTCGCGGCCGCGATCGACAACCTCGAGGTGATGCCGTCCACGGCGATCGGCGAGGGGATCTACTCGGCGCTCGACGCGATGGCGCAGGCACCCCCCGATCCGCTGCACCCTGACGACCCGGCACCAGGAGCCATCGTGCTGCTGAGTGACGGCTATACCAACATCGGACGGCCGTCCGCGGCCGCCGCGCGTCAGGCCAAGGAGCAGGGGGTTCCGGTCCACACGATCGCCTACGGCACCTCCAGCGGGTACGTCGAGAGCAACGGGCGGCGTGAGCCAGTCCCGGTGAACCATCAGGAACTGGAGAACATTGCGCGCATCTCCGGCGGCAAGAAGTTCTCGGCCGGATCGAGCACGGAACTCAAGGATGTCTATTCGTCGATCGCCAGGTCGGTGGGATTCGTCAAGGTCGACCAGGAGGTGACCGAGCAGTACGCCGGCTATGCGCTGTTCTTCGCGATCCTCGCCTCCCTGTCCCTGATGTCCCTGGCCGCTCGTTGGCCGTGATGGTTGACATCGCGGCCAACCTGACGACGGTTCGCGCTCGCATCGCGGCGGCCTGTTACGCCGTGGGCCGGGATCCGTCCGAGATTCGGCTGCTGCCGGTGTCGAAGACCCGTCCGGCCGGCGACGTGCGGACTGCCTACGAAGCCGGCTGCCGCAGGTTCGGTGAGAACCGACCCCAGGAACTGGCGGCGAAGGCCAGCGAGTTGGCAGAACTGCCGGGGCTGGACTGGGCGATGATCGGTCACCTGCAGCGCAACAAGGCCGGACTGATCGCCGCCCACGCCGTCGAATACCAGGGTCTTGATTCGCACGAGTTGGCCGTTGAGCTCGATCGGCGACTGCAGCGCC
>CAYUWV010000030.1:8046-19592 GCA_964448385.1 uncultured Propionibacteriaceae bacterium
GCGTGCGCGGGCTGATGACCATCGCGGCGAACACCGCTGACCGCTCCCGAGTGGCTGCCTGCTTCTCCCTGCTGGCGCAGCTGCAGGCGCGGCTGCGTGAGGCGGGCATCGAGGGGCAAAGCTACGACGAGTTGTCGATGGGCATGTCAGGGGACTACGAGCTGGCCATCACTCACGGCGCTACCGTCGTGCGCCTTGGCACCGCCATCTTCGGCGCCCGGGGCTGACCTGGTCCCGCTCTTGCCCGTCGGGACGGCTGGTGCAGGCGGGACACCTGGGGCACAATGGAGCATCCCTTTGAGGACTGAGATTGCTGGGGAAGGCACGTCTCAGGCAGAGGGGGAGCGATATGGAAACGACGCGCGGGATCATTCTGATTCATTCCGCGCCGGCGGCGCTGTGCCCGCACATCGAGTGGGCACTCGGGGCAGCCCTCGGCACTCCGCTGCGTCTTGACTGGATCACCCAGCCCGCAGAACCGCACAGCGTGCGCTCGGAACACTCCTGGGTCGGACGGGCCGGGACGGGTGCCGCCATTGCCAGTGCGCTGACGCGGTGCCAACGCGCCCGGTTCGAGGTCACCGAGGAAGCGTCCGGTCGCGCCGAAGGGATGCGCTGGAGCTACACCCCGCGGTTGGGGGTCCACTTCGCCAGCATCGGTACCCACGGCGACGTGATGGTGCACGAGGAACGCTTGAAGCAGGCCATCCTCGCCGAGGCCCTCGGCGGGCGCCCACTGGTGGCGTCCCTGACCGAACTGCTCGGCAGCGACTGGGACGAGGAACTGGAGGCCTTCCGGCACGCCGCGGAGGGTAACCCGGTGCGCTGGCTGCACCGCGTCGGGTAGCGACCACCAACCCGGGCTTCGCCCGGCGCCACCGGCGTCATGCTGGCAGTCGCCGGGCAGCACCGGTCACGGCCCAGCACCGGAGGTGGAGCCTGGCCGGGGGCCTACAGCGGGATGTTGGTGTGATCCCCCCGGATGCCGGTGTCGGCAACCCGGATCGCCGCGGCGATCGCAGAGCGCGTCTCGTGCGGGGTGATGATGCGATCCACCACACCGATCTCGACGGCCTTCTCGACGCCACCGGCGATGTGCTCGTGCTCGGCGGCCAGCTCGGCCTCAACCTGAGCAAGCATGTCGGCGGGCACCTCGGCGAGCTTGCGGCGGTGCAGAATCCGGATCGCGGCCACCGGGCCCATCACCGCGATCTCGGCGCCTGGCCACGCGAATACCTGGGTGGCTCCGAGTGAGCGGGAGTTCATGGCGATGTAGGCGCCGCCGTAGGCCTTCCGGGTCACCAGGGTCACCCGTGGCACCGACGCCTCAGCGAAGGCGTGCAGCAGCTTCGCGCCGCGCCGCACCACGCCGTCCCACTCCTGGCCGACACCTGGCAGGTACCCGGGGACGTCCACCAGGACGACCAGCGGCACCCCGAAGGCGTCACACAACCGGACGAAGCGGGCCGCCTTTTCCGCGCTCAGCGAGTCGAGGCAGCCGCCCAGTCGCAGCGGGTTGTTGGCGACGACGCCGACCGTCCGGCCACCGAGGCGGCCGAAGGCCACCGTCACGTTCGGCGCCCAGCGGGCGTGCAGTTCGAAGACCGAACCCTCGTCGAGCAGGCCACTGATCAGCGGATGAACGTCGTAAGCGCGCTTGGCGGACTCGGGCAGCAGGCTGGCAAGGTCGGTGTCGGGCACCGAGCCGATGCCGCCCTGGGCCGCCAGCAGGCTCGTGATCTGCCGGCCGCGTGCGAGTGCGTCCGCCTCATCGTCGGCCACCACGTGCACCACACCTGAGCGCCGCTCGTGGGTGTCAGGCCCACCGAGCCGCAACATGTCGACGTCCTCGCCTGTCACCGAGCGGACCACGTCCGGGCCCGTGACGAAGATCCGCCCCTCCGGGGCGAGGATGACCACGTCAGTGAGCGCCGGCCCATAGGCGGCCCCGCCGGCGGCCGCCCCCAGCACGATCGAGATCTGCGGGATGGTGCCTGAGGCGTGCGTCATCGCTTGGAAGATGCGGCCCACGGCGTGCAGGCTGAGCACCCCTTCGGCGAGCCGGGCGCCCCCGGAATGCCAGATCCCCAGGATGGGGACACGGTCGACCATGGCCCGGCGGTACGCCTGGACGACAACCTCGCAGCCGTCGACTCCCATCGCACCGCCCATCACGGTGGCATCCGAGCAGAACGCCACCACCGGCGAGCCGTTGATGGTGCCGGTGGCCGCCAGCATGCCGGAGGTGTCATCGGCGCTGATCAGTTTCAGCGAGTCGGCATCCAGCAGGGCAGCCAGTCGGCGATTCGGGTTACGGGGGTCCTCCTCGCGAGGCAGGCGGGCAGGTCGTGCGGGGGCAGTCGTCTGGGACATAGCTGTCTAGCCGATCAGATCAGTGGGTCGCTCAACGCGTCACGTTGGCGTTGGTGACGGCGACGGCGACGTTGTGCCCGCCGAAGCCGAAGGAGTTGTTGATCGCCGCCAGATCGCCGGCCGGCAACGGACGAGGGACCGAAGCGATGTCGATGCCCAGGTCGGGTTCCGGGTCTTCGAGGTTGATCGTCGGAGGCACCATCCGATCGTGGAGGGCCATGACCGCGGCGATGGTCTCCAGGGCGCCGGCGCCGCCCAGCAGGTGGCCGGTCATCGACTTGGTGCTGGTCACGATGCAGCCGTCCACCGCGTCGCCGAGGGCGGTGCGGATCGAGCCGGCTTCGGTCACGTCACCCTGCGGGGTCGACGTGCCATGGGCGTTGACGTGGACGATGTCGGAGGCCGCCAGACCGGAGTCGGCCAGAGCCTTGAGCATGGCCCCGGACTGGCCTTCGCCTGACGGATCGGGCTGCACGATGTCGTGGCTGTCGGAGGTGATGCCGGCTCCGGCGATGGTGCCGTAGATGGTGGCGCCGCGGGCCTTCGCATGCTCGAGGGTCTCGATGACCAGGACGGCAGCGCCCTCGGCCATCACGAAGCCGTCGCGTCCCCGATCCCACGGACGGGAGGCGCGCGTCGGCTCGTCGTTGCGACGGCTCAGGGCCTGCATCTGGGAGAAGGCGGCGATCGGCAAGGGGTGGATCGTGGCTTCGGTACCGCCGACCACAGCGATGTCGGCACGGCCGAGTCGCAGCAGGTCGACGCCGAGCGAAATCGCCTCATTGGAGGAGGCGCAGGCCGAGACGGGCGCGTGGACGCCAGCCTTGGCGTGAACGGCAAGGCCGATATTCGCGGCCGGCGCGTTGGCCATCAGCATCGGGATGGTGAACGGGCTCACGCGGCGGGGGCCCTTGTCGCGATGGGCGTCCCAGTTGTTGAGCAGGGAATGGAGGCCGCCGATGCCGCTCGCGATGGAGACGCTGAGCCGCTGCGGGTCAACTTCGCCCTCGTGCTCGGTATCCCACGTGAGGCCGGCGTCACGCCACGCCTCCTGGGCAGCGATCAGGGCCAGCTGGGACGACCGGTCGAGTCGGCGGGCCTTCACCCGCTCGATGACTGTTGAAGGATCGACCTTGACGTAGCCGGCGATCCGGACCGCCAAATCTGCCGCCCAGTCCTCGGTGATGGTGGTGATGCCTGACTCGCCGGCCAGCATGGCCCGCCAGGTGGAGGCGAGGTCGCCGCCCAACGGGTTGGTGGTGCCGAGGCCGGTGATCACAATTTCAGTCATGGGAGTCGTCTTCCAAAAGCCGGAGGGATGAGGACGGGGCCGGACGGCCCCGTCCCGGGGTTACTGCTGGTCAGAGGTGAGCCTCGACGTAGGCAACCGCGTCGCCGACCGTCTTGAGGTTCTTGGACTCCTCGTCGGGAATGGTCACGCCGAACTTCTCCTCGCAGCCAACGATGATCTCGACCATCGCGAGCGAGTCGACGTCGAGGTCGTCGACGAAGGACTTGTCGAGCTGGACGTCTTCAACGGGCACGCCCGCGACGTCGTTCACGAGTTCGGCGAGCTGGGCGCGGATCTCTTCAGTGGTTGCCATTTCTTCGTTTCTCCTTGTGTTGGGTGAGGTTTGCCGCCGGCAATGCCGGAGATTCAGGGGAGGGTGACGACTTGGCCGGCGTAGACCAGCCCGGCTCCGAAGCCGATGATCAAAGCCGTCTGGCCGCTCTTGGCTTCACCGCTGGTGAGCAGAGCGTCCATGGCCATGGGGATGGTGGCCGCCGAGTTGTTGCCGAGGGTCTGGATGGTCCGGGCGACCACGACATTCTCGGGCAGCTTCAGGTAGCGCAGCAGGGTGTCGGTGATGCGGTTGTTGGCTTGGTGCGGGATGAACACGTCCAACTCTTCGGGAGTGATCCCGGCCTCGTCCAGGCACTTCTTGGATGCCTGGGCGATGAAGCCGGTCGCCCACTTGAAGACGGCCTGGCCATTCATCGCGAGCTTCGGCCACGTGCCCTCACGGACTGCGTCGGCCCACGACGTGGTCTGCCAGATGGCGTCCGCCTGACCGCCGTCCGAACCCCACACGACCGGCCCGATGCCGTTGGTCTCGCTGGGCCCGACGATCACGGCTCCGGCGCCGTCGGAGAACAGGAAGGCTGTCCCTCGGTCGGTGACATCGGTCATTTCGCTGATGGTTTCAGCCCCGATCACCAGCACATAGCGAGCCTGCCCGGCCCGAACCAGTGCCTCGGCCTGGGCCAAGCCGTAACAGAACCCCGCGCACGCTGCCGAGATGTCGTACGCGACCGGATCGACCAGGCCCAGCGCGTGGGCCAATTGGGGCGCGAGGGCCGGGGTCTGGTGGTAGTGAGAGATGGTCGAAAGGATGAGCCCGTCGATCTCGTCGGGCTGCAGACCGGCACGCTCGATGGCCTGGCGGGCGGCCGTCAGCGAGAGGGTCTCGATGGTCTCGTCCTCGCCGATCCAGCGTCGCTCGACGATGCCGGTGCGCTTGCGGATCCACTCGTCGGAGGAGTCGATGTGGGCGATCATCTGCTCGTTGTCCAGCACCCTGCTCGGAACGGCAGAGCCTACCGACAGGATGCGGGCGTACGGCGAGCCCACGCTGGCCTTGAGGGTCATGATGCGCTTCCTCCGATGCTGTCGACCGCTGGGTACAGGCGGACGAGGGGCTGTCCAGGTGCAACAGGGTCGCCGTCCTCGGCGAGCCATTCGACCACAGTGCCGCCGTGCGGGGTGCTGACGCTCGTCGAGTTCCGGAGCGTGTCGACGGAGCCGATGACGCTGTCGGGCGCAAGGACGGCGTCCAGGGCCGCGTTCGGCGCGCGGTGGAACGTGCCCTTCCCGGGCGAGACCACCAGCATCCACGCCGGGGTGTTGCTCATCGCGGAGGTCGAACCCGCTTCGCCGTGTTTCGCCACGAACTCCCTGGCTGCCGGAATCTGGTCGGGGGTGTTCAGCGAGAACAGTTCGACGCCCTTGAGGTTGCGCTTGGCGATACCGGTCAGGGTCTTGGCCGGCGGCAGCTCGAGCAGTCCGGTGACGCCGAGGTCGGCCATGGTCTGCATACACAGATCCCAGCGGACGGGGTTCGCCACCTGCTTCACCAGCCGGGACAGGTACTCCTTGCCGGACTGCACGACCTGGCCGTCGGCGTTGGAGAGCAGCCGAGTGCGCGGGTCGTGGGTGGTGATCGCTCGGGCGAGGCGCTCCAGGTGGGCGACCGCTGGCTCCATGTGCACCGTGTGGAAGGCGCCGGCCACGCTCAGCTGGAAGAGCTTCGCCTTCTCGGGCGGGTTGGCCTGCAGTTCGGCGAGCTGCTCCACGGTGCCCGCGGCGACGATCTGGCCGGAGCCGTTGTTGTTGGCCGCAGTGAGGCCGGCGGCTTCGATCGCGGCGAAGACCTCGTCGGGGTCGCCACCGATCACAGCCATCATGGAGGTCGGACGGACGGCGCTCGCGGCGGCCATCTGGTTGCCACGCTCACGGACGAGGACCATGGCTTGCTCGGCGCTCAACACCCCTGTGCCGGCGGCGGCGGTGATCTCGCCGACACTGTGGCCCGCAGCGACCCCGACTCGGCGGAGGGCGTCGGCGGGGGAGGGGAACAATTCGAGAGCGGCCACCAGGCCCGCCGCGACCAGCAACGGTTGGGCGACCGCGGTGTCACGGATGGTTTCTGCATCAGCTTCAGTGCCGTAGTGGGCCAGGTCGATGCCGGCGACAGTCGACAGCCAGTTCAGGCGGTCGGCGACGCGGCCTTCGGCCAGCCAGGGGGCGAGGAAACCGGGCGTTTGGGCACCTTGTCCAGGTGCAACGATTGCGAGCACGTAACAACTGTCGCGCGATTCGCGGCGCGGCGCGGCCAAAGACGCAACGAAATTTCCTGCCCCGATTTTGTAGGGTTCCTACAACGAGCTGCGGAAGTTCCCGCCTGACAAGCCGTTTCGAGTTGTGGACGTTGGGCGTTTCGCCGAGCCGACCACGGCGTTCAAGGGGCTAACAGGCGGCCCAGCGTCAACGAAAGCTGCAACACGTAAGCCTCGCGCGGGTCGTTGGCAGCGTAGCCGGTGATCTCCTGGATTCGGCGCAGTCGGTAGCGCACCGTGTTCGCGTGGATGTACCGGGCCCGAGCCGTTGCTTCCACCGAGCCGCCCTGGGCCAAGAACTCCTCCAGGGTCTCCACCAAGTCACCGCCGGCCGCGACCAGAGGGGCATAGACCTCATTGGCCAGCAGCCGCCGGGCGTGCCCGTCGCCCGCCAGAACCCGCTCTGGAAGCAGGTCGACCGAGGCCACCGGGCGAGGGGCATCCGACCAGGCGTGAGCGGCGCGCAGCCCGGACAAGGCGGCCCTGGCGCTCCGCACCGCGTCGGCGAGGCTGTCGACCACCGGACCGATCACGACATGTCCCTCGCCGAAGTTGCTGTCGAACTCACCGACCAGCTTGGCCAGATCATCCATGGCTTCCAAACCACCGCCCACCACCACCACCAGTCGTTCACCCTGGGGGGAGGCCAGCACGTCACAGCCGTGGCGACCGGCGATCTGGCGGATCGCTTCGATCGCCTGGCCCGGGTCGGCAGGGGCGGTGCCGATCACGACCGCGATGCCCTCGGGGGAGGACCAGCCGAGGGTGGATGCGCGCGAAACCACCGACTCGTCGGCGTCACCGCGGATCACCGCGTCGACCACCAGGGCTTCCAGTCGGGCGTCCCACGCGCCCCGCACCTCCGCGGCCCGGGCGTAGATGTCAGCGGCGGCGAACGCGATCTCGCGCGAGTAGTGGACGATGCCCAGCCGCAACGACGGCTGGTCAGCCTCAGGCAGCAGGGCGATCTCCCGCTCGACCGTGTCGATCGTGGTGCGGACCAGGTCGACGGTCTGCTGCAGGCTGATCCTTCGCGCCAGTGCCCGAGGCGCGGCGTCGAAGATGCTGCCGGGTGCTGCGGTATCGCCCTTGGCGGCGAACCAGTCCACGAATCCGTCGATGCCGGTTCGTGCCACCAGGGTGATCCACGAGCGATGCTCGGCGTTGAGTTCGGCGAACCAGGGGTGCTGTTCGGCGATCCGCGCCATCGCAGCGGTGGTCATCGTCGACGACGCGGCGCGGACCCGTCCGGCAATCTCTTCGTGGATCGTGGCCGGTGGCCACCAGGCCGCCTCGATCGAGGAGGTTGCGGTCATCCGGTGCCTCCTTCTCTGCGATCGGTCCGCGCAGCAGCCTAGTCTGTCGTGGCATGGAGCCGGATCCGGATGTGATCGCCGCCCTGCGTGAAGTGGCCTACCTGCTGGAACGCGCCAGCGAGAGCTCTCGGCGGGCGTCGGCGTTCCGTCACGCCGCTGCGACGCTGGAGCAATTGGACGGCGCCGAGTGGCAGGCCCTGGCCAACGGGAACGCGTGGACGTCACTGCCGGGTATCGGTGAGTCGACCGCTGGGGTCATCACCGAAACCCTCGCCGGAACGGAGCCGGCATACCTGGCTCGGTTGCGTGCGGCCAAGCTGCCACTGGCCGCCGAGGGCCCGCTGCGCGCTGCCATCAGGGGCGACCTGCACACCCACACCGAGGCTTCCGACGGATCCGTGCCGCTCGAACAGATGGCCGAGGCCGCCGCGGCGCTGGGGCACGAGTACCTGGTCGTCACCGACCACTCGCCTCGGCTCCGAGTCGCGAACGGTCTCAGCGCTGAACGCCTGAGCGCACAGCTGGATCGCATCGGGCAGTACAACGAGGTGGCGCCGCTGCGCGTGCTGACCGGCATCGAGGTCGACATTCTCAACGACGGCCGCCTCGACCAGCGTCCTGACCTGCTCGCCCGACTCGACGTGGTGGTCGCCAGCGTGCATTCCGACCTGCGGATGCCGTCCGACCAGATGACCCACCGGATGGTGGCGGCCGTGGCCAACCCGCACGTCGACGTCCTGGGGCACTGCACGGGGCGACTCGTGACCGGGGAGCGGGGGACCCGGGCGCCGAGCCAGTTCGACGCCGAGGTGGTCTTCGAGGCCTGCCGACAGTTCGGCGTCGCGGTCGAGATCAATTGTCGGCCGGAGCGCTGCGACCCCCCGGACGACCTGTTGGCGCTGGCCGCCCAGATGGGCTGCGACTTCGCCCTCAACACCGATGCGCACGCCCCGGGGCAACTGGAGTTCGTCGCCTACGGGGTGGCGCGGGCGGAGCAGGCAGGGATCGAGCCTCGCCGGATCATCACAACCTGGCCCATCGAGGATCTGCTGGGGCGTACCCGTGGCTGACGGCATGCGCTAGCCTCGCCTTGAACCTCCCGAAGAGCGAAAGAGGATGCTGTGGCAAGTCGCGACTCGGTCGGGCCGATCCTCAACGGACTGCCCACCAATCTGCCGGACATTGATTCTGAAGAGACCGCCGAATGGCTCGATTCTCTCGACAGCATGATCGACGAGGGCGGACGCCATCGTGCCCGCTACGTGATGCTGCGCCTGCTGGAGCGGGCCCGTGATCGCCACCTGGGCGTCCCGTCGCTGACCGCGACCGACTACGTGAACACCATCCAAGCCGAAGACGAGCCCTGGTATCCGGGCGACGTTGACCTCGAGCGGCAGTTCCGCCGCTTGGTGCGCTGGAACGCCGCCATGATGGTGCACCGCGCCCAGCGTCCCGGGGTGGGCGTCGGCGGCCACATCTCTTCCTACGCCTCGTCGGCGACCCTGTATGAGGTGGGCTTCAACCACTTCTTCCGGGGTAAGGATCACCCCGGCGGTGGCGACCAGGTGTTCTTCCAGGGCCACGCGTCCCCCGGCATGTATGCCCGCGCTTTCCTTGAAGGACGGCTGGACGAGATCGACCTCGACGGCTTCCGCCAAGAGAAGAGCCACATCGTGGACGGACGGATCCGCGCGCTCCCGTCCTACCCGCATCCGCGCCAGATGCCCAGCTTCTGGGAGTTCCCGACGGTCTCGATGGGCTTGGGGCCGATCGCGGCGATCTACCAGGCGAACTTCAACAAGTACCTGCACAACCGAGGGCTGAAGGACACCGCTGATCAGCACGTTTGGGCCTTCCTCGGGGACGGCGAAATGGACGAGGTCGAGAGTCGTGGCGCCCTGCAACTTGCCGCCTACGAACAGCTCGACAACCTCACGTTCGTCGTCAACTGCAACCTGCAGCGCCTCGACGGGCCGGTGCGTGGCAACGGCAAGATCATGCAGGAGCTCGAGAGCTTCTTCCGTGGCGCCGGCTGGAACGTCATCAAGGTGGTCTGGGGACGGGGTTGGGATCCGCTGCTCGCCAGCGATCGCGACGGCGCCTTGCTGAACGTCATGAACTCCACCCCCGACGGCGACTTCCAGACCTTCAAAGCCAACGACGGCGCTTTCGTCCGCAAGCATTTCTTCGGACGCGATCCGCGGACCGCGAAGATGGTCGAGGACTGGAGCGACGACCAGATCTGGAAGTTGACCCGCGGCGGGCACGACTACCACAAGGTGTATGCGGCCTACAAGGCGGCCATGGAGTTCACCGGCGCCCCGACGGTGATCCTGGCCCACACCATCAAGGGCTACTTCCTCGGCAGCCACTTCGCCGGTCGCAACGCGACGCACCAGATGAAGAAGCTCGCGCTGGACGACCTCAAGCAGTTCCGCGACCGGCTTGAGATGCCGGTCACCGACGCGGTGCTGGAGGCGAACCCCTACCAGCCGCCGTACATGCGTCCCGGCGACGACGACGAGCGAATCCGCTACGTCAAGGAGCGCCGCCGTGCGCTGGGCGGCCCCGTCCCGGAGCGCCGCACCACCGTCACGCCGCTCAAGCTGCCGGATCCCAGCGCCTACGCCGCGGTCAAGAAGGGGTCAGGCAACCAGCCGGTGGCCACCACCATGGCTTGGGTCCGTCTGCTCAAGGACCTCATGCGCGACAAGGCGTTCTCGCCGTACGTGGTGCCGATCATCCCCGATGAGGCCCGGACGTTCGGCATGGACTCGTTCTTCCCGACGATCAAGATCTACTCACCGCACGGGCAGAACTACACCCCGGTCGACTACGAGTTGATGCTCGCCTACCGGGAATCGAAGCAGGGGCAGATCCTGCACACCGGCATCAACGAGGCTGGTTCGGTGGCGGCCTTCCAGGCTGTCGGCTCGTCCTATGCCACCCACGGCATTCCGATGGTGCCGCTGTACATCTTCTATTCGATGTTCGGCTTCCAGCGGACGGCGGACGCGATCTGGGCTGCGGCCGACCAGCTCGCCCGCGGCTTCCTGATCGGGGCGACGGCGGGGCGGACCACGCTGACCGGCGAGGGCACCCAGCACATGGACGGCCACAGCCACATGTTCGCAGCCACCAACCCCGCGGTGGTGGCCTACGATCCGGCGTTCGGCTACGAGATCGCCCACATCATGGAAGACGGCCTGCGTCGGATGTTCGGCGAGTCGCCGGAGGACATCATCTACTACCTGACCGTCTACAACGAGCCGATGCCGCAGCCTGCCGAACCCGAGGGCGTCGACGTCGAGGGCATCCTCAAGGGTCTGTACCTGCTGAAGGAAGGGTCCTTCGACGGGGTCAACCCGGACGCACGCCGCGCCCAACTGCTGGCCTCGGGGGTAGCTGTGCCCTGGGCGCTCGAGGCCCAGGAACTGCTCAAGAAGGACTTCGGCGTGGTCGCCGACGTTTGGAGCGTCACCAGCTGGAACGAGTTGCGCCGCGATGGCTTGGCTGCCGACGAGCAGGCCTTCCTGCACCCGGACGAGCCGCAGCGTGTGGCGTGGGTCACCCAGAAGCTGGCGGGGCGTCCTGGCCCGGTGGTCGCGGTCTCGGACTACATGCGTCAGGTTCAGGACCAGATCATCAACTGGGTGCCCGGCGACTTCGCATCCCTCGGCGCGGACGGGTTCGGCTTCTCCGACACCCGGGCTGCTGCCCGGCGCTACTTCCACATCGACGGGCCGTCGGTTGCCGTCCGGACGTTGCAGATGCTCGCCAAGCGCGGCGAGATCGATCCGTCGTGGCCAGCCAGGGCAGCCGAGTTGTACCGTCTGGGAGACGTGACGGCGGGTAGGAGCGGTTCCACTGGCGGAGACGCCTGACGGCGGCGAATCCAGCTTTGCTCTGGCTGGGCGATCTGGCAGGCTTTTGTCACAAGTTGGTTGTGCATCCGAAAGA
>CAYUWV010000031.1:0-12195 GCA_964448385.1 uncultured Propionibacteriaceae bacterium
CAGATACGTCGGCCGGCTCCACGGCAACCGACCCAACACCCGCGGACTGTCACCGAAGTCCCGACACACCAACTGTCACCAATGTCCTGATGCAGAACTGTCACCGCTGTCCTGATACATCACAGCGCCTTGGCCTGCCAGCCCAATCCTGCCGCGCGCCGCCGTCAACGCCACCGAGTCGCGGGCCACTACCATGCCGCCATGGATCTCACCCACTCGGTGCTCGGCTTCACGCTGATGGCTGCGGTGGTGACGCTGACCCCGGGCCTGGACATGGTGCTCGTGCTCCGCCAGTCGCTGCGGGGCCGTCGCCCGGTCGCCTTCGCCACTGCAACCGGGATCTGCCTGGGAGCCCTGCTGTGGGGGGTCGCGGCGGCCGCCGGGCTTGCGGCGCTGTTCGTCGCTTCTGAGGCCGCCTACAACGTGTTGCGCTACGCCGGTGTTGCCTACCTGCTGTGGCTTGGCTGGGGGTATCTGCGAGCGGCCTGGCGAGGAGACGGCTTGGGCGAGATCGCTGACCTGCCGGTCGAGGACGTCGGAATGGCTGCGGCATTCGGCAAAGGCCTGCTGACTGACCTGCTCAATCCCAAGATGGCGGTGTTCTACCTGACCCTGTTGCCGCTCTTCCTGCCGGCCGGCTATCACCCGGTGCTCGTGGGAACCCTGTTGGCCGGCATCCACGCCGTCATGGCCATGCTGTGGTTCACCGTGGTGATCCTCAGCGCTCACGCCCTGAAGCGCTTCCTCACCCATGGCCGTGGCGCCCAGGTTGTGGACGGGGTGGCCGGGACGGCCATGATCGCGTTCGGCGTCGGGTTGGCGCTGGAACACCACTGAACCCCAAGGCAGGCCTCAGCTGAGGCGGATCGTCTCCAGGCTTGCTCCGGGAGCGAGATCCACGGCGAGCCGGACAACGCGTGCCACAGCCGTCGGATCCAGGTACGCCGAGGGCCGGTAGGGCTGGCCTTGGAGGGTCGTGAGCTCCACCTGCATATCGGTGGCGACCCGTCCAGGATGGACCGAGGTGACGCGCACCTGGCCGCGTTCCTCAGCTCGCAGCGCATCCGCCAGTGCCGTGAGCGCGAACTTGCTGGCCGAGTAGGCGGAGAATCCAGCGGACGTCCGCAGGCCGGCCCCTGAGTTCAGGAACACCACCAGGCCGTGAGCTGCCCTCAAGGCCGGCAGCAGCATCCGGGTCAGCGTCGCCGGAGCCGTCACGTTCACCTCAAGCAACGCCCGCCACTGTTCGGTGGACGATTCCGCCAGCGGGCCGAAAGCCACCTGGCCCGCTGAATGCACCAGGACGTCGAGGCTGTCGATCGTGGCGCACAGCGTTGCGATGGCCACCTCGTCCGTCACGTCGGCCACGAAGGGCGCGGCAGAGGGGAGCTGGCCCACCAAAGTAGCCACGGCGGTCGCGTCCCGTCCACCAACCAGGACGTGATGGGTGCCGCCCAGTTCGAGGGCGATCTGGTGGCCGATCCCTCGCGAGGCTCCCGTCACCAGGGCAACCGGACGGGTCATGCTCCGAAGACCGCGACCCCCACCGGGATCACCCACAACACCGCGAGGACCTGCAGGATGCGGTCCGACATCACCACGTCTTCGGGTTCACCGGCCTCGCCCTGGTCGATTTTCATCGCGTAGCGAAGCACCGCCAACGTGAACGGGGCAATCGAGATGGCAGTCCACGGCACACCGAACGGCTGCGCGTAGCTCTGCTCGAAGGCC
Source organism: uncultured Propionibacteriaceae bacterium (assembly GCA_964448385.1). Taxonomy (GTDB): domain Bacteria; phylum Actinomycetota; class Actinomycetes; order Propionibacteriales; family Propionibacteriaceae; genus Propionicimonas. The sequence goes on from CAYUWV010000031.1 coordinate 1,732, forward strand.
CACAGGCTGTACGACATGACGACCACCGCGATCGAGACCGACCAGACCTCACGCAGGTAGCTCTCTGAGTAGCGCTCCAGCGACGCGCGCGTGCCTGCTTCAGCACCGACTTCCTTGATTTCCGAGTAACGCTTGCCGGCCACCATGAACAGCGAGCCGAACGAGGCCACCAGAAGGAACCACTGGCTCAGCGGCAGCCCCGAAGCCACGCCGCCAGCCACGGCGCGAAGCAGGAAGCCGGCCGCAACCATGGCTAGGTCGATGATCGGTTGGTGCTTCAGGAACAGGGAGTAGCCCACCTGCAGTACCCAATACACCACCAGCGTGGCACCCAGCATCACGTTCACCCAGAAGCCGAGGCTGAGGCTGCCGGCCAGGCAGACCGCTGCGAGCATGTAGGCCGCGGATGGCCGCAGCTCTCCAGCGGCGATCGGACGGAACCGCTTCTTCGGGTGAAGTCGGTCCGCCTCAACGTCCCGAATGTCGTTGATCAGGTAGATCGAGGCGCTGACGAGCGAGAATGCGACGAACGCCCACAGCGAGGCCACCAGCACGCTGGGCTCGAACAGCCGGCCCGAAGCCAGCGGCGCGGCCAGCACGAGGACGTTCTTGACCCACTGCTTGGGCCGCATGGCGCGCAGCCAGGCGGGCAGGATCGGGGCGGCCCGAATCGTTTCGGGGAGGTTCTGGGTTCCTGACATAGCACGCAAAGGCTATCGGGTGGCAGCGGGTTTCCTCCCATCCCACGTTCCCTGAGCCGCGGTGGAGGAGTCCGGGGGCGGCCCGCCAACCGTCAGCGCGGTGGGTACCACAACGAATGCCAAGCGATCCCGAGCTCGGTGAGCATGTCGCGCAGCAGCGGCAGGCTGATGCCCACCACCGCGTGCGGATCACCGCTGATCGCTTGGACGTAGGCGCCTCCCAGACCGTCGATGGTGAACGCCCCGGCCACCTGTTCAGGCTCCCCGGTCGCAACGTAGGCGTCGATCTCCGCGTCGGAAAGATCGGCGAACCAGACCGTCGTGCTGGCAACCCTGGTCAAGCGGCGTTCGGTGCCACCGTGCCGGGCGATCACGTGGTGTCCGGTTCGCAAGACGCCGGAGGCGCCTCGCATCCGCCGCCAACGCTCGACCGCGCGGGACGCGCTGCCAGGCTTGCCGTGGACCTCGCCGTCGAACTCCAGCACCGAGTCGCAGCCGATGATCACGACATCATCGGCTGACAGTGTCGCTGCGACGGCCTCCGCCTTCGCGCGGGCCAGGACGGCTACCAGTTCGGTGGGATCAGGAGCGCTGAGGGCATCCTCGTCCACACCCGAAACCCGGACCTCGGGATCCAAGCCAGCCCCCCGCAGCGTCGTCAGCCGTGCGGGAGAGGCAGAGGCGAGAACGACCCGCGGCGAGATCAGCGCCGACCCAGGATCTGGTCCAGCAGGTCACCCAGCGGGTTGTTCGCCTGCGGGACCGCTTCGGTCTCCGCTGCCGGCTCGTCGGCGCCGCCGGGGATCTTCCACTTCCCGGGAGTCGTCGTGCCGGAGGACGGAGGCTGTTCGTACGTCGGACGGGAGGGGATCGGGTCAGTGGCGACCTGATCGGACGCCTGGGACCCGCCGCCCAGCAAGCCGCCGAGGAGGTCTCCCAACCCTCCGAGCCCGCCGCCGGACGAGCTACCTCCGCCACCACCGAGCAACCCGCCGAGGAGGTCACCAAGAATGTCGCCGCCTTGCTTCGTGGACCCTGCCGACCCGCCACTCATCTTCTTGGCCAGCCAGGACATCACGAGCGGCGCCAGCAGGGGCAGCAGCTTGCTGAGCAGCGAGCCGCCCAGCCCACCCACGGCCTGCAGCCGCTCGGGCTGGTCGGCGAACACGTGCCCCAGGATCTTCTGCCCGTCCGCGGTGTCAACGCTGGCGAGATCGGCAGGGTCGGCGCCGTCCACATGGCCACTGAGGGCGTTGAGCAGACTGGCTGCGCCAGCAGGGTCGGCGGCGTTCGCCTGCAGACTGCCCAGCAGGGTGGGGATGGCGGCCGAGGCCGCTTGGCGCGCGGTATCGGGGTCGGTCCCCAGATAGTCGGCGAGGGCATTGACGTCGATCCCAGCAAGGATCTCATCGGTTGGATTCATGGCTCCCCCTAGATTCGGAATGTGCTGCGCCAGGCCTCCTGGCCCGGCACCAGTGGGGTACGGACGGTGTGCCAGTGTGACCGCCACCCGCCAGACACCGTGCTGGTCGTCGGGACGTGGGGCGCCGGCCTACTCCGGCGCAGGGCGATGATGACGGCGCCGAGCGCAGCCAGTTCCTCGTCCGTCGGCGCGCCACCGACCACGCTGATGAGGGGGCCAGGACCGGTCGGACCGGTGTCGGCGGTCATAGCGGGATGTTCCCATGCTTCTTCGGCGGCAGCTGCTGCCGTTTCGTGCGCAGCAGTCGCAGCACGCGGATCACCTGGGCGCGGGTCTCGTGCGGGTAGATGACCTTGTCCACGTAGCCACGCTCCGCAGCCACGTACGGGTTGGCGAGTTCGTCGTTGTACTCATCGATGAGTTCGGTTCGCCGCGCGGCCGGGTCGGTTGCTTCGGCCAGTTCCCGCTTGTACAGGATGTTGACCGCTCCTTCGGCACCCATCACGGCGATCTGTGCGGTGGGCCACGCCAGGTTCACGTCGGCGCCCAGCGGCTTCGATCCCATCACGCAATACGCGCCGCCGTAAGCCTTGCGGGTGATCACGGTCACCAGCGGGACGGTTGCTTCGGCATAGGCGTAAATGAGTTTGGCGCCGCGTCGGATGATCCCGTCCCATTCCTGGTCGGTGCCAGGCAGAAAACCGGGGACGTCCTCAAAGGTCAGGATGGGAATGTTGAACGCATCACAGGTACGCACGAACCGGGCCGCCTTCTCGGAGGCCTTGATGTCCAGGCAGCCAGCGAAGACCATCGGCTGGTTGGCGATAACGCCGATCGCGCGCCCCTCGACCCTGCCGAACCCGCAGATGATGTTCTGCGCGTAGAGGCCGTGCACCTCAAGGAACTCGTCGTCGTCCAGCACCCGCTTGATGACCTCGTGCATGTCGTACGGCTGGTTCGGCGAATCCGGGATGACCGTGTCGAGGACCCGATCGTGATCGGTGATGGTCAAGTCGGCTTCGTCCTCATCGAAGACGGGGGGATCCTCCAGGTTGTTCTGGGGCAGGTAGGTCAGCAACTGACGGACGTACTCGATGGCGTCGATCTCGTCGGCCGCCAGGTAGTGGGAGTTGCCCGACTTGGTCGAATGGGTGCGGGCACCGCCCAACTCCTCCATCGTGACGTCCTCGCCGGTGACCGTCTTGATGACGTTCGGCCCGGTGATGAACATCTGCGACGTCTGGTCGACCATGATGACGAAGTCGGTCAAGGCGGGGGAGTAGACGTGGCCCCCGGCCGCAGCGCCCATGATCAGTGAGATCTGCGGGATCACGCCCGAGGCAAGGGTGTTGCGCCGGAAGATCTGCGAATACAGGTCGAGCGAGACCACACCCTCCTGGATGCGCGCGCCGCCGCCCTCGTTGATCCCAATGATCGGGCAGCCGGTCTTGATGGCGAAGTCGATGATCTTGACGATCTTCTGCCCGTACACCTCGCCCAGTGCGCCACCGAACAAGGTGACGTCCTGGGAGAACACGCACACCGGCCTGCCCTGGATCGCACCGACGCCGGTGATCACACCGTCGGTGTAGGGACGCTTGTCCGCCATGCTGAAGGCCTGCGAGCGGTGGCGGGCGAATCTGTCGAACTCGGCAAAAGACCCTTCGTCAAGCAGGGCAAGGACTCGCTCCCTGGCCGTCATCTTGCCTTGAGCGTGCACCTTCTCAACGGAGGCGGGAGTGCTGGGATTCAGCGCCTCGTTGCGTCGGACACCCAGGTCGGCAATCTTCCCGGCGGTGGTGTGGAAGTCGATACCCATGGGCCTGACCTTAGCGGGACAACGCACGCTCGCGTAGGGTCTGGGAACGTGAAGCCACTGGTCGATGAAGCTTGGTTGTCCGACCGACTCTCAGGTGGGCTGTGGGCTCACATCCAGACAGTCGCGGAGACGGGCTCGACCAACGCCGACCTCGCCGCACAGGCTCGTGCCGGGGCGCCCTCGGGCACGGCGCTGGTGAGTGACCACCAGACCCGGGGTCGGGGACGCTTCACCCGGCCCTGGCAGGCGCCGCCCGGAAGCTCCGTCGCGATTTCGCTGTTGTTGCGTCCCGACCAGGCGGACGTGCGGCGGTGGCTGTGGTTGCCGTTGCTGACCGGCTTGGCGGTTGCGGACGCGCTTCGCGCCAGCGCCCAGGTGGACCCGGTGCTGAAGTGGCCCAACGACGTCCTGCTCGGTGACGGCAAGGTCTGCGGGATCCTGACCGAACGGGTCGAGACGCCCCAAGGGCCGGCCGTGGTCATCGGCCTGGGTATCAACACTAGGATGACCGCCGAGCAGACGCCCGTCCCTACCGCCACCTCCCTGGCACTGGCAGGGTCGTCCGTCGACACCCCAGACGTCGTGCTGGCGGTGCTGCAGGCGTTCGAGGGCTGGTACCGGCGGTGGGCCGCCAGGGAGGACCTGCGTCACGCCTACGCCCGGGGGTGCGGAACGATCGGACGGCGAGTCAAGGTCGTGGTGTCACAGACGGAAACAGTGGAAGGCCAGGCAGTCGGAGTGGACGACGACGGCCGCCTGCTGCTTCAGGTCGACGGCGGTGTGCGGGCCTTCGCAGCGGGCGACGTCTGGCACCTCCGGTGAGTGTGGAACCATGGGGGCATGGGTCTGCCTCACAAGTTCCTCGGCTCGGACGAGACTGAAATCCTGCATTTGCGCACCCACGTGAAGGCGCTGATCGCACCGGTGATCGTGCTCCTCGTGACGGCGACAGCAGCTGGCTTCCTGGTCGCGCTGACCCCGTCCACCTGGCAGCCGACCGCGGGGATCGTCGAGTTCATCCTCGTCACGTTCGTGGTGATCGCGTGGGTCGTGTGGCCCTTTCTCACCTGGTTGACGACCACCTACACCCTCACCAATCGCCGCATCATCACCAGGCAGGGCATCATCAACCAGACCGGGCACGACCTGCCGCTGACCCGGATCAGCAACGTCGCCTACGAGCGCAGCCTGACCGATCGGATCCTCGGGTGCGGCACCCTGGTACTCACCACCGCGGCTGAGGAGCCCCTCGCCCTCGCCGACATCCCCGACATCGAACGCGTTCACGTGCTGATGACGGAGTTGTTGTTCGGCCAGGATCGCAAGCCGGTCGTCCCGCCCCCGGATCGAGACGAATGAGTGCCACCGACAGCACGGACCAGCGGCTCTCGCTCCGAGTCCAGCTGACCCGCTTCGTGCTCACCGGGGGGCTGTCCGCGGTGGTGGACTTCGGGCTGCTCAAGCTGCTGATGGGGTTCGGCCTCGACCACAACGCCGCGAAGGCGCTGTCGTTCCTCGCGGGCACCACGACGGCCTACCTCATCAACCGTCGCTGGACCTTCCAGGCGGAGGCCTCCAAACGTCGATTCGCGGCCGTGGTCGCGCTGTACGGCCTGACCTTCGCGGTTCAGGTCGGGCTCTTCGCCCTCATCTATCCGGCGCTGCTGGCCACCAGCGGGAGTGTGGACACTGCAGCTCTGGTGGCCTTCGTCATCGCCCAAGGTGCCGCGACGACGGTCAACTTCGTGGTGCAGCGCGGCCTGATCTTCCGCTGACTACAGCAGCGTCATCTGCTGCGGCTCCACCAGCACCCCGCTCGAGGTGGGCAAGTCACTGGGCATGACCCGGTAGACCCGTGGACCGGACCGTTCGGCGATGAAGTGGGTCGGGATCTGGCCGATGTAGTGGATCGCCGCCCCGTCGTCGGCCGCGTAGCCGCCGGGCAGGTCGCCCAGCGCGACCGCGTCGGTGTAGGCCGGCGCCCGCTCAGCCTCGCCGTCGAAGTGCGGGCAGAAGCTGCCCGGAAGCAACCCAAGGCCACCTCGCCAGGCCCGGAAGTCGCCGAAGGAGTCGGTGATGCAACCCTCATAGAAGCAACTGCCGCCTGCCGACAGGCCTGCCAGCACAACGTCACCGGCGGCCGCCCTCGCCCGCATGGCCTTGTCGACGCCGTGGGCCTGCCACAGCGCGATCAGGTTGACGGTGTGTCCGGCACCGACCAGAACGATGTCGGCCTCAGCGATGCGGGCCACCGATGCCGCTGAGCCCCCGCCCCACAGGGTGAGCACCATCGTCCGCACCCCGAGAGTGCTGTAGGCCAGCAGGAACTTGTTGATGTACTGCGGGTCATCAGCGGAGGCGGTCGGGGCGAAACAAACCAGCGGGGACGACTTGCCGGAGATCTCCAACAGGTAGCGGTCCAGGTTCGTGGGAGCACCGAACGGGGACATCGAGAAGCCGCCACCACCCATGGCGACGATGTGCGTTGTCATGGGGCCCATCTTGGCAGAGGGACCACGAAGACCGGGCCTGAACGCACGTGAGGCTGAGGATCACCGCTGGCAGGCGTCGGTGCCCGCCGACGGGCGTTGGGTCTGGCTGAGCGTGGGCTGCCATTACGCTGACGCCTGTGACTCCTGCGGCGACCATCGGAATCATCGGCGGCGGCCAGTTGGCCCGGATGTTGCATGCCGCGAGCATCGGGCTTGGCCTTCGGGTCCGGCTGCTGGCGGAGGGCCCGGACGTGTCGGCGGCCCAGGTCGTCGCCAGGGTCACGGTCGGCGACTACACCGACCCGCAGACCGTGTTCGACTTCGCAGCTGACTGCGACGTCGTCACCTTCGACCACGAGCACGTCCCCGCGGAGATCCTCCACCACCTGGTGGCCGCCGGGGTCGCCGTCCGGCCGGGGCCAGAGGCTCTTCTGCACGCGCAGGACAAGGTGGTGATGCGGGGGCACCTGAGCAGCCTCGGGGTGCCCTGCCCAGCCTTCGCCGTGGTCGCTGACGCCGGCGAGTTGGTCGCCTTCGCCGACCGCCACGGCTGGCCGGTCATCGCCAAGACGTCCCGGGGCGGCTACGACGGCAAAGGTGTCTGGAAGCTTGACGAGCCGGGCCAGGCCGCAACGCCGTTCGCTGACCTCGTCCCCGGCGTGGCTATCATCGCCGAGCAGTACATCGACTTCTCCCGCGAGCTCAGTGCCCTGGTTGCCCGGCGTCCGGGCGGCCAGACCGTGGCCTACCCGATCAGCGAAACCGTCCAGACGGACGGGATCTGCACCGACACCATCACCCCGGCGCCGGGACTCTCCCCGATCGCGGCCCGGGAATGCCAGGCGCTCGCGGTTCGGATCGCCGATCAGTTGGACGTGGTGGGAATCCTGGCCGTTGAGCTGATGCAGGCACGGGACGGCTCGGTGGTCGTCAACGAGCTGGCGATGCGTCCCCACAACACCGGGCACTGGTCCATCGACGGGGCGGTGACCTCCCAGTTCGAGAACCACCTCCGGGCCGTCGCAGACCTGCCCCTGGGGTCGACCGCGCTCCGCGCGGACTGGTCGGTCATGGCCAACGTGTTGGGTGGTTCCCACTCGGACCTGCTGGCCGCGCTGGACCCGGTGCTGGCCGCGGATCCCCGGCTACGCGTGCAGCTCTACGGCAAAGACGTGGTGCCCGGCCGCAAGGTGGGTCATGTCACCGCGGTGGGGGACGACCTCGAGCAGACCAGGCGCCGCGCCCGGTGGGCAGCGGATCAGTTGAGGGGAATGGGCGATGAGTGAACAACCCCTGGTGGGGATCGTGATGGGGTCGGACTCGGACTGGCCGGTCATGGAGGCGGCCGCGCACGCATGCGCTGAGTTCGGTGTGCCGTTCGAGGCGGACGTGGTGTCCGCCCACCGGATGCCGGAGGACATGGTCGCCTACGGTAGGGGCGCGGACGGGCGTGGCCTGCGGGTCATCATCGCCGGCGCCGGCGGCGCCGCCCACTTGCCCGGAATGCTGGCGGCGCTCACGCCGCTGCCGGTCATCGGAGTGCCCGTCCCCCTGAAATACCTCGACGGCATGGATTCACTGCTGTCGATCGTGCAGATGCCGGCGGGAGTGCCGGTGGCGACCGTCGCGATCGGCAACGCCCGCAACGCCGGGCTGCTGGCCGTCCGCATCCTGGCCGCCAGCGACGCCGGCCTGCGGGACCGGATGCGGGCCTTCCAGGCCGACCTGCGCGATGTCGCGCTGGCCAAGGGGGAGCGGGTTCGGCGCCACTGAGCGACGGCGTGCCTGCGTCTGGGGGTTGGGGACGGCGGACATACTGGGTGGCGTTTGGACCACCTTTCCTGGGAGACCCCACGCATGACCGCGACCACCCACCCGGCAACCGCTGCACCCCCTGAGGTGCGCAGCCAGGGCATCGCGCTGCGTCGGGGGATCGTGTTGCTGCTGATGACCCTGGTCGTCCCCGGCTCAGCCCAGCTGGCTGCGGGCAGCAAGCGCGTGGGTCGGATCGCGCTGCGTATCTGGTTGATCGTGGTCGCGCTTGCGGTACTGGCGGGGGTCGGGCTGCTGCTAGCCCGGGGTGCGGTGCTGGGGTTGAGCGCGAATCCGGTCGTGCTGACGGTGCTGCAGTTCGTGGTGCCGGCGCTGCTGATCGGCTGGGCCCTGCTCATGGTGGACGCGTGGCGGCTCGCCAATCCGGCTAGCATGTCGACTCGTGGCCGAGTGTTGAGCGGGGTGCTGGCCCTCACTTTGGTGGCCGGCACGTCGACCATGGCGTGGGCTTCGTCGACCGCGTTGGGGGGCGCAGCACACCTGGTGGACACGGTGTTCGAAGGTGGCGGCAGCACTCAGGCCACCCAGGGCCGCTACAACGTGCTGCTGATGGGCGGGGACGCCGGTGCCGACCGGGTCGGGATGCGTCCCGACTCCATGATCGTGGCGAGCATCGATGCCGACACCGGTCGGGCCGTGTTGTTCAGCCTGCCCCGCAACCTGCAGTGGGCGCCGATTCCGCAGAGCAACCCGCTGCACGCGAAGTATCCCAACGGCTTCTGGTGCGCCTCGCAGGAGTGCCTGCTGAACGCCGTCTACACCCTGGCGGAGAACAACAAGAAGCTGTTCCCGGGCGTGAAGTACCCCGGTGCCGAATCGACGAGTGACGTGGTGGGCGAGATCCTTGGGCTCGACATCAACTACTGGGCGATGATCGACTTGAAGGGCTTCGAGCACCTGATCAACGCCGTCGGAGGGATCAGGCTCGACATCAGCAAGCGCATCCCGATCGGCAGCCTCCACGGGCCCAAGGGTGTCTACGACTGGATCGAGCCTGGCAAGAACGTGAAACTGGACGGTTTCCATGCCCTCTGGTTCGCCCGCTCGCGGGAGTACTCCAGCGACTACGAGCGGATGCAGCGACAAAAGTGCGTGATCAACGCGATGGTGAAGCAATTGAACCCGGCGACCGTCGTCACGAAGTTCAACGACATCGCCTCGGCGAGCGAGAAGGTCGTCGCGACCAACCTTCCGGGCGACCAATTCGGAGCCATGCTGGATCTGGCGCTGAAGGGTCGGGCGCTGCCCATGGCTTCGGTCAACTTCGCCCCACCCTTGATCAAGCCGGTGAAGCCTGACTTCGCCAAGATCAAGCAGATTGTCGGCGACAAGATCGCCGCTTCGGAGGCGAAGGATGCCCCTGCTGCCCCCACCGTGTCGACCTCGGCATCCGCCACCCCGTCGGCCACGTCGACGAAGAAGTCCACCAGCCAAGCCGACGACCTCGACGCCGTCTGCAAGGTCAGCGACTGAGCGTTGGCGCCGGCCGTTCGAACGTCCAGTTCGGCGAGGATTCTGCCTTGTCAATCCTGAGGTCAGGCCAGGGCTAGGCGGGCTCGACCGGGCCTGAGCCAAGGATCGAGAACACCTGGCGTCCGATCTCGGCACACGTTTCGCGACCGGTGTCGAAGTCGGCGGTGCGGGTCATGATGGCGAGCCGGTAGTCGCGTCCGTCGCCGGCCACGTGGCCCATGGAGTTGACCGCCCACAGGTTGTCGCTGGACTTGAACTGCACCCACCCGTTCTTGAGGTGCACCGCCACCGATGCTGATTGTGGCGTGCCGACACCCCAGGTCTGGTCCGCCTGGACCTGGCCCATCAGGTCCCACAGCCAGGCGCGGTCGTCATCGGCGATGGCCGGTGATCCCTCCATCAGTCGCTGCAGCAGCAGCACCTGGTCGGCCGGCGTCGTCCATGTCCAACTCCAGTCGCCCCGGCCGGGGTCACGGTGGGTCTTCGGGAGTTCGAGGGCGTCGGCGAGCGACTGGTAGGAGTCGGCCCCGCCGGCGTAGGCCCACAGGGCGTCGGCGGAGTCGTTGTCGGAATGGGTGATCGCCTTGGTGGCCTGGTCGGAGCGTTCCGCATCGAGCCCGGCGCCGTCCTGGCGTGCCTTGGCTTGGGCCATGAGCACGATCATCGGCTTGGCCATCGAGGCGCTCTGGCTGGCGTAGCCGGGGTTGAAGCCGTAGCTCGCCT
>CAYUWV010000031.1:12295-16142 GCA_964448385.1 uncultured Propionibacteriaceae bacterium
CGTCCCGGTAGGAGAGGCCGTGGGACGGGCGACCGACCCACCGGCGCAGCCTGCCAGGACCAGCGCCGATCCGGCCATCAACAGCTGGCGGCGGCTCATCGGGTTCATCTGATCTCCCTCAGGGGTGTGTGGTCGATGGCGAGGCTGTGAGCGTCGCGCGCTCGGCGCTCGCGATCCTGGCGAGGTCATCGGGGGAGGCCTCTCCGATCACCACCACCGCGGAACCGCCGCCCAGCAGCGGGCGGGCGATGGCGTCGGCGAACGTGCGCCACGCGCCGCCGGGGCGTACCAGGATTCGCCCGGTGACCGGGGGCAAGGACATGACATCGGCGTGGGTGAGCTGCAGGTCCGCGTCCACCCAGGCCAGGTCGGACGCGGTGGTGGCGGCCACCCAGTGGGCGTCCGGCTCGGCCCTGACGTCGGCGTAGTCCACGACGCCGACCGGCACCACAGGCAGCGACAGGCCCAGCGGGTGGAGGGAACAGGCAACCGTGGCCTCCGGGATCAGCGCGCTCACGTCGACCGGGCCGACCACGGCCGCCTCGGCCTGCTCCGGGAGCGGTGGCACCACCGCGGCGTAGCTGCAGCCGTGCTGCCAGGCGGCGAGCGGCCAGATCAGGCTCACCCAGTGGCCGGGGTGGGTTACCGAGAGCGGCGCCGCAACCAGGCCAGATTCGACCCCCAGCGTGGAGAGCAGGTTCGAGGTCTTGTCCACCCAGTTGGCGAACGACGTCGCACTGAACTCGGTGCGCTCGCCGGTGCCGAGGTCGTAATAGGTCAGCAGCGGCCGGCCACCCTGGCTGCGGACACGTGACGCGAGGGCAGCCGCCAGGGAATTGGATCGCACCCCACCATCGTAGGGCGCTGGAATAGGCTCACCCCCGTGCGCTACATCGTCATCATGGCCGGGGGTTCGGGGACGCGGCTGTGGCCGCTGTCGCGCCAGGGAACGCCGAAGCAGTTGCTGCCCTTGATCGGAGGGAAGAGCTTGCTGCGGCTCGCCTTCGAGCGCTCGCTGGCGTCCGTGCCGGCGGAACGGGTCTGGGTGGTGACCGGCCAGGCCTACGAGGATCAAGTCGCCGGCATGCTCCCCGAGGTCCCCGTCGAGCAGATCCTCGGCGAGCCGATCGGCCGTGACTCGCTCAACGCGGTCGCCTGGCCGGCGGCAGTGCTCGCCAGACTCGACCCCGATGCCGTGATCGCCCAGGTGACTGCCGATCAGGTGATCGAACCGATCGACATCTTCGCCGCCCGACTGGAGACCGCCTTCGCGGTGGCAGAGGCGGATCCCGGGGCCTTGGTCACCCTCGGCGTGGTGCCCACATCCCCGCACACCGGTTATGGCTACTTGCACCGGGGTGAGCCATTGCCCGGCTTCCCCGGGGCGCACCACGTGCTCGGTTTCACCGAGAAGCCCGCCTTGGAGGTCGCTGAGGCGTACCTGGCAGGGGGGGAGTACTGGTGGAACGCGGGCATGTTCGTGTGGCGGGCCGCCACCGTACTCGAACAACTCCGCGAACTCGTCCCCGCCACCTATGAAGCGGTCCTCGAACTCGCCGCACACCCGGCCCGCCTGGCGGAGATCTTCCCGACGCTGGCGAAGAACTCCATCGACTACGCGATCATGGAGCCGGTCTCCCGAGGGGAGGCCACCGGCCATGTCATCGCCGTCGGGCTGGACGTGGACTGGCGGGATGTGGGCGGCTACGCGAGCCTCGCTGAGGTTCTGACCCACGATTCGGCCGGCAACGCGGTCTCGGGGACGGTGGTGGGGCTGGACGCCCACGACAACATCGTGGTGAACTCCGACCCCTCCGGCGTGGTGGGTCTGATCGGGGTGTCCGGCCTCGTCGTGGTGCGGACGCCGCAAGCGACCCTGGTCGTCCCGATCGCAGAAGCGGAGCGGATCAAGGCGCTGGTGGCGAGCGTGACCGCAGAGGCTGGACCGACGTACGCCTGAAGCTGACGAGCAGGCGAGAGTTCGGTGAAGACCTGCTGAACGCCAGCGGGACGCGTTCGCGGGTCCGAGATTGCACCCGTAGGCTGACCTGTGATGATCGAGAACTTCAAACGAATTCGGGAACCGCTGAGTTGGGCGATGATCGCGGTGATCGTTGCTCAGTTGCTGCTTGGGGTCTTGCGCCTGATATTGCTGCTCAGCGCGGGTGAGGTGCCGGTGTTCGCCGCCTTCCAGGACATCGGCGATTCGCTGCTCAACCTCACCGCGGTGCTGGCTCTGGTCGCGCTGGTCTGCACCTGCTTCTTCATGGCCCCCGCCGTGCCAGGGGCGCGATTCATCACCCAGGTCGCCGCATGGGTGGTGACGATCGGCGTGGTGCTCTCGCTTGTGGCCTCCATGCTCGGCGTGGCTGCCTCGGCAGGCACCATCGGCGTCATGATGGAACTGTTCGGCAGCCTGCTCGACCTGCTGCTGAAGGCGTTGGCTGCCGGGTCGTTGTGGGTGTTGTTGCGCGGTGTGGGTTCAGGCCGGATCGACATTGCACCGCCGGTGGAGGCACGCCCAGTTGCACCGTCCCTCGAGACGCCCACGCAGCGACCCGAATCCGCCGCCGTGTGGCAACGGTCTGAGGCCACCGGCGCAGCGTGGCGGACGGCCCAAGCGGCCGCGCAAGGTGACCCGGGAAGCACGTCCATCGCTGGCGATCCCGAGCCGAATCCGAAAGCGTGAGCCGCCGACCTTGACTCCCAGTAGGGCAATTGGCGCGGAATGGTAGCTCATTGGGGTTGACTAATCGGGAATGACAGGCATGTAATTCTCTCCATGTAGTTCGTGTTGGGGGAACCCACGCGAATCTGGGTCGAGGAGGGTGGATGCACGAACTTTTCCTGGTGGTCAGCGAAGACGACGAGGGCACCCTCGGGTGGCAAGAGCGCGCGCTCTGCGCGCAAACTGACCCAGAGGCCTTCTTCCCCGAGAAGGGTGGCTCCACCCGTGAGGCCAAGAAGGTGTGCCTGTCATGTGACGTGCGCAGCGAATGCCTCGAGTACGCACTCGGCCACGACGAACGCTTCGGCATCTGGGGCGGCCTCAGTGAACGCGAGCGACGTCGGCTGAAGAAGCAGGCCATCTGACGCTGTGTCGGGGCCGTCCGGCAGGGGCGGGCTAGGCTGGACACCCCTGCCACGCGAGAGGCCAGTGTGAACGACGACACCGCTGATCTGTGGGCTTGGCTCTACACCACGCGCGAGGATGAGACGCCGGCGTGGGCGGACGTGGAATGCGTGGCGGTCATCGAACCGACAGCCCAGGCTGACGCGACGGCCTGCCTCGCAGCGGTCACCGCAGGGGACGTCCAGCCCGATCGGATCGTGATCGGGTCGCCGGAGAAGGACCTCGACGCCGAGTGGCTGTGGTTGTTGACCGCGACGGGACGGCCAGCCCCGGACGCGTTGCGCCAGCTGCTCAGCGCGGTGGCTCGCCATCCGGAATTTGACGTGATCGGTCCTTTGCTGATCGAGCCGCGACGTCGGGGGCCTGGCGTGATGATCAGCCAGTTCGGACAGACCCTCACCGCAGGCGGACGCCTGCGAGGTCTGGTCGAGCCTGGGGAACTGTTCCAGGGTCAGCTCGATACCACCGAAGCGCTAGGGGCTGACCAGTGCGGCATTCTGGTGCGTGGGTCGGTGTGGCAAGAGCTGGGCGGCTTCAACACCGCACTCCCGCCAAGCCACCGAGGTCTGGATTTCGGCTGGCGGGCCACCCTCGCGGGCAAGCGAGTCGCTGTCGAGCCGACGGCGCACGTGGTCGACCGGAGCACGGAGCCTGATGGTGCCGACTCCCGTGCCGCGGGCCTCGCGCTGGCGGCGGCGCATCAGCGTCAGGGCT
>CAYUWV010000031.1:16242-19345 GCA_964448385.1 uncultured Propionibacteriaceae bacterium
GCGGTGAGCCTCGACGAACTGACTGGCGACGACTACGCCGCGCAGGGTGCCAAGGATCCCCGGGTGTCCGCTCTGCTGGTGGGGCTGGTCACGACGATCATCCTGGCGGTGGCCGCCGGGCGGAACCTCTTCGGCAGCGGATCATTGCAGGGCAGTCAACTGCTGCCCGCACCGTCCAGCTGGCTGGACCTGATCGGTGACTACGTGGCGGCGATCCCCGGCTCCGCGACACTCAGCCCGACGCCCTGGGCAGGGCTCATCGGTCTCGCCTCCTTCGTCACCGCCGGTCGACCCGAGTGGCTGGTGTCGTTGGCCATCATGGGATGCGTGCCCCTGGCCTGGCTGGCGGCCTTCCGGTTCTTCCGGCAGGTGTTGGCGAGCGCGACCATGGCGGCGGTCGCGGCCTTCTGCTACGCCTTCCTGCCCGTCGGAATCGGGATCGTGAACGTCGGCTCTCTCGGTGCCGGGCTGTGGACCGTCCTGTTGCCGGTCATGGCGTACAGCACCCGCGAATGGCTGGCACGACCGTCGTGGCGCGGTTCCGGAGTGCTCGGGCTGTGGGCTCTCCTGGCCTGTGCCGCAGTGCCGCTGTTCTGGGCGGTGCTGCTGGTGGCCGCCGTCGTCGTGGGGGCGCGTCGAGGCCGATGGGGGCAGTTGTCGGTGATCGTGGTGAGCCCGATGCTGCTTGTGCTCAGCCCGTGGGCGGCCACGCTCCTGGCCTACCCCGGACGGCTGCTGACCGGCGCGGAGCCGTCACTGGCGCCCACCACGGCGCTAGAGCCGTGGAGTGTGCTGCTCGGACGGGGGGCGGAGGCCGGTGCTCCGCCGCTGTGGCTGTCGGTGGGCGTGTTCGGGACGTTCTGGCTCGTCGGACTTGCCGGCGCGTTGCGTCGTCCACGGGGGGCCGGGCTGTCATTCGTGGCCGCGACGGCGGCCGCGTTGGTGGCCATCGGGCTGGGCCGGTTCGTGTTCTGGGTGCCGCCAGGCGCCTGGGCCCGTCCGCAGGCACTGGAATGGATCGTGGTGATGGGCGGAGCCCTCGTGGTCGCCGCAGCCATCGGACTCGATGGCCTAGGGGGGGAATTGCGTGGCGCCACCCTCGGGTTGCGCCATCTTGGGACGCTGTCCATCGTGGTGGCCGTGAGCGCCGTGGTGGTGCTCGCGGCAGGCTGGTGGGTGGTCGCCGGCCAGGCCCAGCTGTCGCGGGGGCCGGTGAGTTCCCTGCCAGCCTTCGTCAGCAACGCCCAGGTCTCGTCCACTCCCGGCCGGACCCTCGCCATGGAGGTTCGCGACGGTCAGGTCCATTGGTCGCTGCAGCAGGATGACTTCGTCCGACTCGGTGACCTCGAGCGGGGACCCGTGCTGGCAGGCGACCAAGCGGCCGGCGAGTTGGCGGTCTCCGTGGTGACGCGGCTGAGTTCCGGCAGCGGCGACGACGAGCTCTTCGCCGACCTGGTCAGCCTCGGCGTCTCCAACGTGTGGCTTGGCGGGGGTGACTCGGCACTGCGCACGGCGATCAGCAACACCCCAGGGCTAGGGGTTGGTACCGGTGACGAAGCCTCAGCGGTGTGGCCGGTACCGGATTCCGGGCGGGCCGTCGTGCTGGACGGATCCAGGACGCTGGTGGGCAGCGGCAGCGACATTCCGGCGGGCAGGACGTTACGACTGGCCGAGGCGGCTGACGTCCGCTGGTGGGCGACGGTCGCAGGGGCGCCGCTGACCCAGCTCCACCAAGAGCCTGTGGGTCAATCCTTCGATCTGGCCACCCGGTCGGGACGGCTCGAGTTCGGGTTGCTGCAACCGACGCCGTGGTGGGCGTGGCTGCAACTGCTCGGTTTGGTGCTGCTGCTGGTGCTGGCGGCCCCGAGCGCCAAGCGCGCGGTCGCTCCCGGCGCCCCGCGTCGTGCGGACGTCCCTAAGCACGCCGAGTCTGGGGCGCCTCGTCGAGCGTTGACAGGAACGGCATGAGGAGCCTGATCGTCGCCAGCGCCGGCGTCCTCGCGGTGGCCGTGGCCACAGCGATGGCTGTGCCGGCCCAGCAACCTCCAGCCGTGGCCACGGGCAGCCGCGACATCAGGACCTCCCTGTCGTGTCCGTCGTTCAAGGTCGCCTCCGCCTCCGTCACTGTCGCGGCCGCCGCCACCGAGGCAGGGCTGCGGACCGCCTCGGTCTCCACCCCGGATCGGGTGGACGAGCCGGATGGCGTCGCGGTGCTTCGCAATCGCGCCGAGACCGTGGTGGTCTCCGTGCCGCGGACGGCGACCTCAGGTGGGGTCAGTGTGGTCGCCGCTGCGAGTGGCCCGGAGCGCGGTCTGTCGAGCGCCACGTGCGCGGCGCCGGTCACTGAGCAGTGGTTCACCGCGGTGTCGGCCAACACCTCGTCCCAGGCCGAACTGGTGCTCGCGAACCTCGACTCCAGCGACGCGGCGGTGGATGTCACCGTCTACGGCGAGGCTGGGCGCCTCAATGTGCCTGGGTCACGGGGGATCATGGTGGCAGGGCACTCTGCCAAGACGGTGTCCCTGTCGAACGACATCGGCGCCACATCACCGGTCACGTTGCAGGTGGTCAGTTCACAGGGTCGGGTCTCCGCCGTCCTGCGACAGCGGTCGTGGGACGGGACGACCCCGCTGGGAGCTGATTGGGTGCCCCCGGGGGTGGCGCCGAGGCCCACGCTCGTGATCCCTGGCATCCCGGCTGGCCCTGGCGGTCGAGAGTTGGTGATCACCAATCCTGGGGATCGGACGGCAAGCGTCAACGTCGAGTTACTGGGGATCTCCGGGCGAAGCCACATCGCAGGGCTTGAGACGGTCGAGGTTCCCGCGGGCGCAACCCGGGCGTTCGAGTTGACCAATGGTCTCGCCGAGCAGGCCGGCGGGTTGCGGCTCACCTCGCAGCGTCCGATCACGGCCGGCATCGCCGGGAGTTCCGCGGTCGAGCAGGCGCAGGCGGATCCAGTCCACCTCGCGGCCGTCGATCCCGTGGGAGCTGATGGGCAGTGGCCGGTTCCGGTTGGCAGGCAGGCCTCCATCGAGTTGCTGCTGAGCAACCCGGACACCGCCGATGCCAGGGTCACGGTCGGGGGGAAGGCAGATCAGACGAC
>CAYUWV010000032.1:0-19304 GCA_964448385.1 uncultured Propionibacteriaceae bacterium
CCTTCTCCACGGTGATGACCGCGCGGTCAACCCCCGCGCAGTACCCGCGCGGCGCAGCAACGACGACCCGTTTGGTTGAAGCATCAGTCATGGTCCCCAGTCTAGGCGCCCGCTGGTCGGCCCCCGGTCGGGCCCTAGGCTGAGGTCATGGCCTTGACCAGTTCGCCGGACGCCCCGCAACCCTTGCGGGTGATCGTCAACGCCACGAAGGACTGGGTGGAACGGCTGAGCCTCGTGTGGGTCGAGGGCCAACTGATCGAGATCAAGCGACGCGCCGGCGGCGTCACCCAGTTCCTCACCCTGCGGGACACGCTGGCCGAGGTGTCGGTGACGCTGTCGGCGTCCACCGCCGTGCTGGATTCCGCGGGGCCGCTCGTCGAGGGGACGGTGGTCGCCGCCTGCGTGAAGCCGACGGTGTGGACGAAGTCGGGCAGCCTCACCTTCGAGTGCCGAGAACTCCGTCCGTCCGGCGAAGGACGGCTGCTGGCGGCCATCGAGCAGCGCAAGCGGATGCTGCAAGCCGAAGGGCTGTTCAACCCGGCCCTGAAACGGCGGCTACCCTTCTTGCCGCGGCGGATCGGACTGATCACCGGGGCCGGCAGCGCTGCCGAGCGCGACGTGGTGGAGAACATCGCGCGGCGCTGGCCGGCGGCCGTGATCGAGGTGCGGCACACCCTCGTCCAGGGAGCGCTGGCGGTCGAGCAGATCGTCGACGCCCTCAGAGCCCTCAACGCCCAACCCGAAGTGGACGTCATCGTCATCGCCCGCGGCGGGGGCTCACTGGAGGACCTGCTGCCCTTCAGCGACGAGACGCTGGTACGGGCCGTCCACGCCTGCACCACCCCGGTCGTCAGCGCGATCGGCCACGAGACCGACACCCCCATCCTCGACCTGGTCGCTGATCTGAGGGCCTCCACCCCCACCGACGCCGCCAAGCGGGTGGTGCCGGACGCCGCCGCCGAGGCCGCCGCGTTGCTGCAGGCGACCGGACGGTTGCGCCGCGCGTTGGCCACCCGCATCGAGACCAATCAGCGGCAGCTGGCCGAACTGCGCAGCCGCCCGGTACTGAAGGACCCGACTGCCGCGATCGACGTCCATCGTGAGCGCCTTGAGAACGCACGGCAGCGGCTCCGGCGTGGCGTCGAGGCCCGGCTTCGCGAGGAGGCCGGGCAACTGCGGCACAACCTCGAGCGAGTGCGGGCCATGTCGCCCCGCGCCACCCTGCAGCGCGGCTACGCGATCGTCTCCCGTGGCCACGAGACCGTCGGCGTCACCGCCGACGTCGCCCCGGGCGACAGTGTGAACGTCCAGTTGATCGATGGCCGGCTCACCGCCGCCATCACCGCCGTGGAACAGCAGGAGATGCCATGACCAACCCCGAACCCACCTTGGGCTATGAAGCGGCCCGCGACCAGCTGGTCGCGATCGTGCAGCAGCTCGAATCGGGCACCGTGCCGCTGAGTCAGGCCATGGAGCTGTGGGAGCGTGGCGAGCAACTGGCCACGATCTGCCAGCAGTGGCTGGACGGCGCCAAGGCCAAGATCGACGCCGCCCGACCCACACCCGACGCCTGAGCGCACCGTTGCTGCGATGGGTGGTCGCGCCCGGCTACCAGCGGCCTCGGGTCAGTCCTTCGTGGCGTCCCGGTCCTCGGCGCTGTAGGCGACCGACGCCAAGGGTGCCCCCGCGATGGTGGCTTCCTTCAGCTTTCGGGTCAGCGCCGAACTCGCCGCGTAGGCCTCCCTGGATTTGCCACGGCCGTAGGTGAGCGACCGATCAGCCCGGACTCCGATGCTGGCGCCCACCTCGATCGCGTCCTGGTCAGCTCCCATGTAGAGGAACTGCCAGTTGTACGCCTGCTCCTGACGCGTGATCAGCTGCTTGATTGCCGCGTGGGTGAACTCCTGCGAAGCATTCTCCAGGCCGTCGGTCATGATGGCGAAGATCACCGTCCCTGGGCGCTGGTCTTCGGGCAGCGCCGCCAGTCGGGTGCCGAGCGCGAGGATGCTGCGGCCGATGGCGTCCAGCATGGCCGTCGAGCCCCGCGGCTGCAGCTCGAGCTGCGGGACTTCGCGGACGTCGATGGCGGTGAACACCGACTCGTACTCGTTGTCGAACCGGGCGAGGCTCACCGTGCAGCGCCCTGGGTGGGTGCGCTGATCGGCGATGAAGGCATCGAAGCCACCCTCGATGTCGGCCTTGATCGAGTGCATGGAACCAGAGCGGTCCAGCACGAACTCGATGTGGGTGAGTTCAGGATTGGTCATCAGGAGTCCTTTCGTCGCGGCGTGAAGGTCAGGTTCGTACGGCCGGAGGCGGCATCGTGGCGGGCAACCGCGATGCCTTGGGCGGTGATGTTCCCGTCGCCGGCGTACGGGCTCAGCAACTTGCTGCGCGCCAGCCGCGGCGGGACGGAGTTCGGTGCCATCCCGGTGATCTCGGCCACCCGTCGCATGCTGGAACCCGCCAGCACTGCGTCGGCCATTGCTTCGCGCAGGGCCTCGTCGAGGGACTCGCTCCCCCGGCTCAGGTGTGCGACTGCCGCCTCGGAATCCGAGGCGTCGAGCGCGGCACTGATCGCCTGCTGAGCCTGCGTGGCGCTCTCTCGCCATCCGGTGTCGTTCATGTCTCGAGTGTATGCAATACCTGCACATATGCAATACCAGCGCATGCGCGAGACCTGCGCGAACTGCACCGCTACTGATCAGCGTCGGCCACGCGATGCACCGTCGAACCGGACCTGGTTTTCGCAAACGGCCGACGTGACCTCGCTCAGGCGAACGGAACGCTGCGCGGCACCCGCTTCACATCGGACAAGTCGACCAACTCGATTCCTTCCGGAGCGCGCGTGGCAGCCAGCAGCGCCTCCCAGGCCGCCTCTTCCCCGGGAGCCGGCTCAGGCATCCGTTCGAGCAGCATCGCTTCGAGTCGCGCGCCTTCGGTGAAGCGACTGCCGTCCGCGCTCAGCCAGTCCGGGTTGGTGACCAGCACGCTCAAGAGCAGATCCATCACCGGGTGCTGTTCGGGTGAGAGTGCCGGCTGGTAGTAGGGCAGGGCCAGGCCCTTGAAGCCGAGGCGCTCGTAGAACCTCAGCCGCCGCACGGGATCGCCGAACTCAGCGCTAGCCCGGTGACCGTCCGGACGCTCCAACTCGGCCAGGAAGGCGCCCGGCGACATCAGCTCCGACCACCGCTTGAGGGCCGCCTTGAACAGCTTCTTGCCCCAGCCGCCCTCGCGTGATTCCGGAGCCACCGCCAGGTACTCCACCAGCAGCAAGTCAGTCGTCGAGGAGTAGTCGGCGACGGCAACGGCCGCGACCTCGTCGTCGGCATCGTGGCTCACCAGAACCTCGCCCCACGTCGCGTAGGTGAGGAAGGTGGCGCGGTCGACGAGTTCGTCCGCGGGGAACGAACGCGCGAGGATCCGGTCGTAGATCTCGCCCAGCTGATTGGGACGAGCCACCTGAATGTCGGCCATGAGCTCAGACCTTTCGGATGAGAGGGATCGAGGGAGCATGGCGGCCCAGTGCCACGGAAGCGACATTCGCGAGGATGCTCACGGGCCGACCCTAACGCACTCGCGCCCGGTGCGCGGCCACTCCTTCTCGACCACCACGGACCTCAGATCCCGAGGTCCTCCAGCATCTCCGTCACCAGGGCGGCGATCGGCGAGCGTTCCGAGCGGGTGAGTGTCACGTGGGCGAACAACGGATGCCCCTTCAGCTTCTCCACCACCGCGACCACACCATCGTGGCGTCCGACCCGCAGGTTGTCCCGCTGGGCCACGTCATGGGTGAGCACCACCCGGGACTGCTGGCCGATGCGGCTCAACACCGTGAGCAGCACGTTTCGCTCCAGCGACTGCGCCTCGTCCACGATCACGAAGGCGTCATGCAGGGATCGCCCGCGGATGTGCGTCAGCGGCAGCACCTCGAGCATGTCGCGGGCGAGCACCTCTTCGATGACGTTCCTCGACGTCACCGAGCCGAGGGTGTCGAACACCGCCTGCGCCCACGGCGACATCTTCTCGCCCTCGCCGCCCGGTAGGTAGCCGAGTTCCTGGCCACCCACCGCGTACAGCGGACGGAACACGATCACTTTCGAGTGCTGCCGGCGCTCGAGTACCGCCTCGAGGCCCGCGCACAACGCCAAGGCCGACTTGCCGGTTCCGGCCCGTCCCCCGAGCGAAATGATGCCGACCGCCGGATCCAGCAGCAGGTCGAGGGCCACGCGCTGCTCGGCCGAGCGACCGTGAATGCCGAAGGCGTCGCGGTCGCCCTTGATCAGTCGCACCGATCCGTCCGGCAGCACCCGCCCGAGGGCCGACGAGGTCGTCCCGTGCAGCACCACGCCGGTGTGACAGGGCAGGTCCACCGCCTCCGGCACGACCACCGAGCCGTCGCTGTAGAGCCGCTCGATGGTGGACGCTTCGACGTCCACCTCGGCCATCCCCGTCCATCCAGAATCGGGCGGGATCTCGTGACGGTACTCCTCCGCCGTTAGGCCGACAGCGGACGCCTTCACGCGCATCGGGAGGTCCTTGCTCACCAACACCACATCGTGGCCCTCTGCGCGATAGTTCAACGCGACCGCCAGGATCCGGGAGTCGTTGTCCCCCAGGCGGAAGCCGGGCGGCAGCACCTCGGGATCGGTGTGGTTCAGCTCGACCCTGATGGAACCTTCGGCCTCATTGACCGGGATCGGGGCATCGAGCTTTCCGTAACGCACCCGCAGCTCATCAAGGAAGCGGAGCGCCGAGCGTGCGAAGTAGCCCAGCTCGGGATGGTGCCGTTTGGCCTCCAGTTCAGTGATCACGACGATCGGGACGACCACGCTGTGCTCGGCGAAGTTGCGCAGTGCAAACGGGTCGCTCAGCAACACGGACGTGTCGATCACATAGGTCTTGGTCGCGGTCTTTCCGGCGAAGGCCGTCCGGCTGGAACTGGAGGTGGTCGCACGCGGCACGATCGGATCCTGTCTCGGGGCCGTCGTCGCCCGGCCCCACCTGGCGGTGGTTAGCCTGAGGGCTCGGGGCTGGGCGCAGGCCAGCGGGTCTGGCTCAGGAGAGCTGGACGGCGCATGGAATTCCTCCCGGGGCGACGGACGTCAGCCCGTCGCACTCCCGACACTAGGCGAGCCAACAGCGCACCTGTCCAGCCGACACGCCAGCGAGACACACCGTTCACACTGGGTCTCACTGGCTGGGTCTCACTGGCCCGGTCGGACTGGCCGATCTGACCGGCGATCAGCGTCCGAAGCGACGCTCCCGCTGGGCGTACGAACGCAGGGCTCGGATGAAGTCCACCTTCCGGAAGTCGGGCCACAACGCCTCGCAGAAGTAGAACTCGCTATGGGCCGACTGCCACATCAGGAACCCGGACAGCCGCTGCTCGCCGGAGGTCCGGATGATGAGGTCGGGATCGGGCTGGCCGGCGGTGTAGAGGTGTTCCGAAATCTGATCGATCTCAAGGGTGTCGGCCAGCACGGCCAGATCGGTCCCCTTCTCCGCCTCGACGGCCAGCAGGCTGCGAACGGCGTCACGCAGTTCGCGGCGGCCGCCGTAGGAGACCGCCACGTTGACGTGAATGCCCTCGTTGCCCACCGTGATGCTTTCGGCGGCCCGCAGTGAGGCGGCGATCGTGGGCGGCAGCAGATTGAGGTCGCCCACCACCTGGACACAATACGAGCCGGTCTCAGCCAGTCCGATCACCAGGTCACAGATGACCTCCAGCAGCGGATTCAGCTCCTCGGCTTCGGCGCGGCGCAGGTTCTCTGTCGAGAGCACCCAGAGCGTGACGACGCGGATGCCGATCTCGTCGCACCAGCCCACGAACTGGCGTAGCTTGTCGGCACCGGCCCGATACCCAACCACGAGCTCCTGCCCGGGAGCATTGGCTCGGGCCCACCGACGGTTGCCGTCCGCGAGGACAGCCACGTGCTTGGGGAGACTGTCACGATCGAGGTTCCGCAACAACCGTTGCTCGTAGGTGGCGTAAATCAGCCCCTTGGGCACCAGCGCCTTGACGCCTGCTCGCAAGCGCTGCCCGAACGACATGCTCGCACTCTAGCGCCTGCCCCGGTTGGCATCGGGCGGAACGGGAGGTACCCTACCTACGTAACCGTAAGTTACTCAATCGTAAGTTAGGTCAAGGATGGCGACAGCCGACACAGCAGGTCCGAACAAGCCCATCCTCCGGGGGTGGCTGCACGCGGGGATGATCCCTGTGGTGATCCTCGGTGGCGTGCTGCTCATCGTCTTCGGCACCGGGACCGCCGGACGGGTAGGCGCCGCAGTGTGGCTGGCGGGCTCTCTCGTCCTGTTCGGCACCAGCGCCGTGTACCACCGGGGCACCTGGTCGCCGCCCGTGTTGCGGCTGCTGCGCCGCTTCGACCACGCGAACATCTTCCTCTTCATCGCCGCGACCTACACCCCACTGGCGCTGGTGATGCTGTCCCCTGCCCAGGCGACGGCCCTGCTGGTCCTGATCTGGACCGTGGCCCTGGTGGGGATCGGCGTGACATTGATCT
This sequence comes from uncultured Propionibacteriaceae bacterium, assembly GCA_964448385.1. Classification (GTDB taxonomy): domain Bacteria; phylum Actinomycetota; class Actinomycetes; order Propionibacteriales; family Propionibacteriaceae; genus Propionicimonas. Next base: position 6,528 of record CAYUWV010000032.1, read on the forward strand.
GGCCGGAACGCCCCCGCTGGCTGGATGTCGTGCTGTACCTGCTGATGGGCTGGGCGGGGCTGGGGTGGCTCGGCGCCTTCTGGGTCGCCGGCGGCCCAGCGGTCGTCTGGCTGATCGCGATCGGCGGCCTGTTCTACACAGTCGGTGCCATCGTGTACGCACGAAAGAAGCCAGACCCCTCCCCCACCTGGTTCGGGTTCCACGAGATCTTCCACGCGTGCACGGTCGCGGCCGCGCTCACCCACTTCGCAGCGATCGCCCTCGTCGTCCTGCGCTGAGGCGAGCGGGCGCTCCCCTGCGGCCCCTTGCTGGTGTCGGCTACACCCGACTCCACAGGGCGGTCCGCAACTCGGCCAGGCCAGCGGTCGGCGCGAAGCAGGTCGTCCCTCGACAGACATAGACCAGGCCGTCCTGGGCCCCCGGGCGATCCGCGAAGTGGTCGGCGAAGCCTGCGGTCCCGGGGGGCCCGACCAGCACCGCGGTCCCCACCGGCGCCATCCGCCAGGCCGCACGAGCCAGGTCCGAAAGCGGGTCGTCGGCGACCACCACCGCCACCGCAGGCGACAGCCCCGTCCGCGCCTCATCGGCGACGAGAAGGTCCACCAAGGCCGACCCCGCGAACCGCGGGGCGGCCGCAGCCAGCCCCCGGACCGTCTCGGCGGCCCGATCGGCCCGCTCGATGAAATCCGGTCGTTCGGCCAGCAACCCCGCCAGCCGCAGTGCGGCGACCAGGCACATGGTGCCTGACGGGGTCGGGTTGTCGGAGACGTCCCGAGCCCGCGCAAACAGCACTTCGGCGTCGTCCGCGGCGTCGTAGAACCCACCGTCGTCGGCCCCGAAGTGCGCCACCGCCACCTCGATCAAGGCCACCGCCCGCTCCAGCCACACCGCTTCACCCAGGGCGCCAGCGAGCCGGGCGAACCCGAGCGCGAGGGCCCCATAGTCCTCGGCCATGCCGGCCGCATCGCCAGCCACACCTCCCAGCGACGTGCGACGCAGGCGTCCGTCCACCCAGTGGGCGGACCACACCGCCTCGGCGACGGATCGGGCCAACGCCAGCCAGTCGGCCTCACCGAACACGGTGCCGGCCCAGACCAGGGAATCGATCGCGAAGCCGTTCCAAGCCGCCACGACCTTGTCGTCACGCGCCGGAGCGAACCGGTGCTGCCGGACGTGAAGCAGCCGCTCGGTCACAGACGCCAGCCGCGCGGGATCGGGCGTGCCACGGAACTGCAGGGTCGAGAGCCCGTGTTCGAAGCTGCCCGCCGTCGTCACGTGGAACACCCCAGCAGCCCAGTTGGCGTCGTCTTCACCGAGCGCCGCCGCAAGCAGTTCAGGGTTCCAGAGGTAGTAGATGCCTTCGTGCTGCATCCCGCGCGAATCGGCGCTGTCCGCGTCCAGGCTGGCGGCGAGTCCCCCCGAGGGCAGCGCGAGTTCACGTCCCAACCAGCCGACGATGCCGCGGACGACCCGCTCGAACAGGGCTCGCAGGGCCGGGTCGTGGTCGGGAACCCGACGCCAGCCACGCACGTACGTCCCCAACAGCAGGGCGTTGTCGTACAGCATCTTCTCGAAGTGCGGCACGACCCAGCCGGCGTCGACGCTGTACCGGGCGAAGCCACCACCCAGCTGGTCGTGAATGCCGCCCCTGGCCATTCCCTCCAGGCTGCGCTGGGCAACCTCCAGCGATCCGGGTTCGCCCTTCACCAGCAGCGCGTCGATCACCCCGGGCAACGGGAACTTCGGCGCCCGTCCGAAGCCGCCATGCACCGGATCGAACTCCCTGCCGAGCTCGGAGAGCATGGCCCAGACATCGACCTTCACCGGCGGAGCGGGGGGCGCGAACTCGGCGGCCACGTGGGCACCGATCACCTCGGCACTGTGGGACGCTTCGTCGCGCCGTCCCTCCCAGGCGTCAGCGATCGCCTCAACCACGTCGGTGAACGACGGCATCCCGCCGCTCGTCACGGGCGGGTAGTAGGTACCCGCGAAGAAGGGACGACCCTGCGGCGTGCAGAACACCGTCATCGGCCACCCCCCCTGGCCGGTCAGCGCCTGGGTCGCCTTCATGTAGATGGCGTCGATGTCCGGACGCTCCTCGCGGTCCACCTTGATCGCAACGAACCTCTGGTTCACCAACTCGGCCACGTCCGGATCGGAGAACGACTCCTCCGCCATCACGTGGCACCAGTGGCAGGCCGAATACCCGACCGAGAGCAGGATCGGAACATCCCGCCGGCCTGCCTCGGCCAAGGCCTCCGGCCCCCACGGCCACCAGTCGATGGGGTTGTCGGCGTGCATCCGCAGGTAGGGAGAAACGGCGTCGGCGAGGCGATTCACGTGCACACCCTAGATCACGAGGTCCAAGCGCAGGTGAGCGGTTCCAGCCACCTTCGCGACAGCTCAGTCGCGGCGAGGCGCCTCGTGCTCGTCGAAGTCGATGCGGTTGAGGTGACGCCGCATGCTCCAGTAGAGGAACCCGAGCAACGCCAGCAGGCCGATGACCATCGCGAGCGGCAGCCAGTCCGGCGTGACGATGGCTAGATCGAATAGGACCATGGCTCGACCTTAGCTGCCGGCGCGGCACGCAGTCCGGCGAACAGGTCGTCCTCCGGCAACGAGGTCTCCACGAGCGAGCGCACCAACTGGTAGTCCTCGGTGGGCCAGCCCTTCTGCTGCACCGCCACCGGCACGGCGAACCAAAGCCCTCCCGGGTCCACCTGCGTGGCATGGGCACGAAGCGCGGCGTCTCGGACGCCGAAGTAGTCCGCACAGGGAACGAAGGTGGTCAGGCGCGCCGGTTCCCCAGGCCCCACGCCCCAGTTGGCCAACCGCGCGTGGTAGGGGCGCTCCAGCCCCGCCTCGTGCATGGCGGCGTCCAGCGCGGCGAACCGTTGGCGGTGGAAGATCATGTCGTAGTACAACTTGCTGACCGTCCAGGCCTCCCCGTGCTCGGGCCAGGCTTCGGGATCGGCCGCCGCCGCCACGGCAGCCACAGTCACCTTGTGGCACATCACGTGATCGGGGTGCGGATATCCCCCGTTCTCGTCGTACGTCGTCACGACCTGAGGACGGAACTCGCGGATCACCTTGACCAAGCGTCCTGCGGCCTCGTCGACGTCCTGCACCGCGAAGCAGCCCTCCGGCAACGGCGGCAACGGATCGCCTTCGGGCAGCCCCGAATCAGTGAAGCCCAGCCAGACATGCTCGATGCCCAGGACTCGGGCAGCCTCGGCCATCTCAGCTCGGCGAAGGTCGGCCAGGCGCGCCCAGTTCTCAGGGGTGTCGAGCGCCCGGTTGAGGATCGAACCGCGCTCGCCGCCCGTGCACGAGGCCACCATGACCCGGACCCCCTGCGCGACGTAGTACGCGGTCGTCGCCGCACCCTTGGAGGATTCGTCATCAGGGTGCGCGTGGACGTGGAGCAGCCTGAGTCCGGCATCGGTGGAGTCGCCCATAAGGGCTATTGTGCGGAACCGGTGGCCGCCGGGCCAACCCCGTCCAGATGTGAGCAGAATGGTGCCATGGAATCCGACGCCGGCGAGCGCCTCGCCCGTCGCTACCCGACCAGGCGTGGGAAGCTTCGCGACTGGCGGGTCGTGGCGGGCGTTGCGGCTGTCATCGGCGCGGTCTGGCTCAGCTGGGCCGCAACGCTGGGGGCGAACCCCGCCGTGTCGGCCCGAGTGGATGCCTTCCGGGTGGTTTCCGACTCCGAGGTCATCGTCGCGGTGACGGTGGAGCGCCCGGACCCGTCGCTTGCGGCGCAGTGCCTGGTGCATGCCCAGGCGGTGAGCTATGAGCGGGTTGGTGAGGTGCCGGTCACGATCGCCGCCAGCACCGAGGTCACCACCCACCTTGAGGTGACCGTCCGCACGTTCAAGACCGCGACCGCGGCCTCAATCGAGGGCTGCCGGACGATCGGCTAGGCTCGCGGGATGGAGAACTCCGCCATCTGGCTGACCCGGGACGCCTACGACAAGCTCGTTGCGGAACTGGAATACCTGAAGGGTGACGGACGCCGACTCGTCACGGCCAAGATCGCCCAGGCTCGCGATGAGGGCGACCTCAGCGAAAACGGCGGCTATCACGCCGCCCGCGAGGAGCAGGGGCACCAGGAGGCCAGGATCCGCCAACTCAGCGCGATGCTCCGCAACGCACACGTGGGCGAGGCGCCCCCCGAGTCCTCCACTGTCAGCCCCGGCACTCTGGTCACGATCTACTTCGACGGCGACCCCGACGACGACGACACCTTCCTGCTGGGCTCGCGTGAGTTGATGGCGCTCGATGATGCCGTCGACCTCGAGGTGTACTCCCCGCAGTCGCCGCTGGGCGCTGCGATCCTGGGGGCCGCCCCGGGCGACACCGTCACCTACGCGGCACCCAACGGCAGCCCCATCATCGTCACCATCGTCGAGGTGAAGGCCTTCTGACGGCTCAGGGCAGCTTCGCCAGCAGGTCGGCGGCCGCCGCGGGAGCCAGAGCCCCGCTGGCCACCTCGGCCAGCAGCTGGTCGCGCGTCAACGGCGGCGTCGGCTCAGCCTCGCCGCCAAGCCCGAGCTTGATCAGCAGCTGACTGAAGCGCCCCCGGGCCGTCGGGTACGAAACGCCCAGGTGTTTCTCGACCTCGCGCAGGTTGCCTCGCGAGGCCAGGAATACGCGCAACAGTTCCGTGTCGGCCTCGTCGAGGTCGCAGAAACTGCAACGCCCGAACTCGCCGGCCAGTTCAGTGCCACAGGAATGGCAGCCCAGCCGAGTGGTGACCAGTTCGCCCCCGCACACGGGACACTCCACGGGGGCGCGGTAGGCGCCTGGGGGTCGAATCATCGGAGGTCCGCCTTGAGGGTGGCCCACCCCATGACGACCCCGACATCCAGCCGTGCCGACCCATTGCCGAGCACGACCTCATCGAGGGCGGCCGTCGAACCGGCCCAGCTGACCTTGCCCAGTTGGGCTTCGGCGCGGACCGTGACGTTCGATCCGGGATCCAACTCAATCGTGAGCTGCCCCGATTCCACCCGGATCCGGTTGCGTCCGGTGGTGATGGTGCCGCGGACGATTGCTGAACCGGCCTGCACCAGGACGTCGTTCACTTCGGCGACCCCGTTGAGCTCCGCCCCGCCCGCGGTCACCCGTACCTTGCCGAGGAACGGCACGTCCGTGCAGGTCAGGCTGCCCGCCGTGACCTCAACGTCCACCGCGATCCGTGGGTTGATGCGCAGCAGGAGCTCCTTGCCCAAGCCGAGCGCTCTCAGTTCGTCGAGGCTGCGTGGCGGACGCAGGATGCTGAAACCGTCCAGATTGGGCCCGATCTCGCCGTCGCTCGACACCTCGAGGACGGAACCGTTGCGGCGTAGCACGTGCGGCCCTTCGGCGGAGGCGGTCGCCACCGACCGATCTGAGACGATCCTGACCCGGCGCCCGACGGCGCGTACCGAGATTCGATCGACCCCTCGGGAACTGCTCGGACGCCGCTGGGCGCTCGGCGGCTCCTTCTCGTGCGGACCGCTGAAGACGTCGCGGGCGTAGGGACGGAACTCATCGGGGGCCGGCTCGGGCTCGTCGGGGAGTTCGTCGTTAGTGGGCTCGGAAGGCGTGGGGTTCTTCAGCAGGTCGATCCGCCGGGCAGCTTCGGCGGCGTCGATCCGTCCGGCCGCGAGGTCTTCGAGGATGGGGCCCAGATCGGGAGAAGTCATCCCCCCATACTACCTGCGCTCTCCGAAACTCGAAAGACATGTTGCCAATCAGGAAAGATCAATGCCGATTGGACTGCACTTCCGGGAAACGTTCCGGGTCGAGGCCTCGAATGAAGGCTACCGCGAAGGCGAGGGTCGGGATCACCAGCAACGCCCCCACGATCCCCGCGAGAGTGGCGCCGACCGCCAACCCGATCAGGACTGCCAGCGGATGGAGCGACACTGCCCGGCCGAGCAGGATGGGTTGCAGGAAGTGTCCTTCGGTTTGCACCACGAGGACCGTAATGCCGAGCATGATCACCGCCGTCACCGGGCCGCCACTCACCAACGCCAACAAGACGGCGATCGTTCCCGACAGCACCGCGCCGACGACCGGGACGAAAGCTGTGATGAACGTGAACGCGAACAGTGCCCACGCCATCGGTATCCCCAGGATCAGAGCTCCGATGAGCATCCCCAAGGCATCGACGAAGGCGACCAGCACCTGGGCCCGCATGTAGGCCACCAGGGAGACCCATCCCCGACCGGCGGCACGGTCGGTCTGCACCCGGTAATGCTCAGGAACCAGCCTCAGTCCGGCCAGCCAGATCCCCTTGCCGCCCGACAGGAAGAAGAAGGTCGCGATCAGCGCGATGGCGAGTCCCGCCAGGAAGTGCCCCACGCCAACCCCGGCGCTCGCCAGCGCCGCGGCAATCTCGGCACGGGACTCGTTCAGCCAGGTGGTGAACTGGGCGTAGTACTCCTGCAGCTGGGCGGCCTCGATGTGCAGCGGGCCGGCTGCCAGCCACGCCAGCAGGTCGGTCACTGCCTGTCCGGCCTGGTCGAAAAGCTGCGGCCACTCCCGCACCACCTGGGCACCGATGGCGGTGAAAACCGCGGCCATGACCACCACGGTCAGCAGCATCGCGGCCACCGTCGCGAGGACCGGCTTGAGGCGCCAGCGCTCGAACTGCTCCCGGATCGGGGTCAGCAACGCCGTCAACAACATCGCGACCGCCAACGGAATCGCGACGCCCGAGAACGTCTTCATCAGGTACCACCCGCCGATCACGAAAGCTGCGATCACCAGGGTGCGCCACGCCCACTCGGAGGCGGTCACGAGGCCTCGTGGCACGGTGGGGGTCACTCGTCGGTTGGGTCGCGAGGCAGGGAAGCTCATCGGGGTCCTCTCGTCGGTTGCATCAATCTAGCGGCTCCTCGGACAGGGGCCGCTGGCTTCGCGGGGCCTGCAGCACCGTTGCGCGGTCGCCCCGGAAGGCAACGTGAGAGGCCCTGCGCGGCCGCCGGAAGGCAACCTGCGGGCCGTTGGCGGAGCGCCTTGGCTTAGTCTGGGGTCCGTGAGCGCGCCTCGGCCCCTGTCGGATCTGGTTGCCCCGGACTGGGCCGAGGCCCTCGCGCCGGTGGCCGGACGGATCTCGGGGATGGGGGACTTCCTGCGGGCTGAACTAGCTGCCGGGCGCGGCTACCTACCGGCCGGGGACAAGGTGCTCCGCGCGTTTTCCCGTCCCCTCGCTGCGGTACGGGTGCTGGTTGTCGGTCAGGATCCCTACCCGACGCCAGGCCACGCGGTCGGGCTGTCGTTCTCGGTTGCCCCCGAGGTACGTCCCCTACCCCGCAGCCTGGTCAACATCTTCACCGAACTGCAGGCCGATCTCGGCATCCCGGCGGCAGCGTGCGGCGACCTGAGTCCCTGGTTCGATCAGGGCGTGTTGCTGCTGAACCGAGTACTGACGGTTCGCCCCGGCGCCCCGGGTTCCCACCGGGGCAAGGGCTGGGAGGAGGTGACCGAGTGCGCCATCGAGGCGCTGGCCGCCCGAGGTGGCCCCCTGGTGGCCATCTTGTGGGGACGCGACGCCCAGTCGCTCACGCCGCGGCTGCAAGGAATCCCCGTGATCGCCTCGGCGCATCCCTCACCGATGTCGGCACACGCCGGCTTCTTCGGGTCACGACCCTTCAGCCGCACCAACGCAGCCCTGGCCGGTCAAGGCGCCCAGCCCATCGACTGGCGCCTGGAGCCTTCGTCCACCGCCTGATCCTCTGGATCCCCGCGGACGGGTGGGGAGTTCCACACTGCCGGGCGATCGCGTCCCCTCTTCCACCGCCTGATCCGCTGGGTCCCCGCGGACGGGTGGGGAGTTCCAGACTGCCGGGCGATCGCGTGTCCCTCGCCCACCCACCTGATCCCCCTGGGTCCCCGCGGGGGCTGGAATGTCTGCCACACCCCAGGCGTTGAGCCGGTGTGCAGACCTCCGCTCGCGCCCTTGCCGGGCGCTCGACCCCCGTCCTGGTCCAGCCGTGTTGGCATTCGGTCTTCGGTCATCGCGTAGACGTGGTGCCTGAGGGCTCGTCGATCGCCTATCTGGCGCTGGGGTGTTTCTGGGGTGCCGAGAAACTGTTCTGGAATACCCCAGGCGTGACCTCCACCGCCGTCGGCTATGCCGGGGGCATCACGCCGAATCCCACCTACGAAGAGACGTGCACCGGCCGGACGGGACACACCGAGACGGTCAGGGTGTGTTTCGATCCGGCGGCGGTCTCCTTCGCTGAGTTGTTGCGGGTCTTCTACGAGAACCATGACCCCACCCAAGGGATGCGCCAGGGGAACGACCGTGGCACCCAGTACCGCTCCGCCATCTTCACGACCGACCCGGAGCAGCTGGAGATCGCCCAGCGCGTGACCGCCGACTTCCAACGTGCCTTCTCTGGCGCGGGTTACCCGCCGATCACCACCGAGCTGGCCCCCGCCGGCCCCTTCTATTTCGCCGAGAACTACCATCAGCAGTACCTCGCGAAGAATCCACACGGCTACTGCCCGATCCACGCCACGGGCGTAACCTGCTCGCCCAGCTGATCCCAGGAGCCCACGATGTGCCGAAACATCCACACCCTGCACAACTTCGACCCCCCCGCCTCGAGCGACGAGGTTCAGGCCGCCGCCCTGCAGTACGTCCGTAAGGTCGCTGGCTCAACCAAACCGTCCAGGTCCAATCAGGCAGCGTTCGACGAGGCGGTGGCCACGATCGCCCACGCGACCCAACACCTACTCGACCACCTCACCACGAGTGCACCGCCGAAGGACCGTGCGGCCGAGGCCGCGAAGGCCCGCGCCCGTTCAGCCCAGCGCTACGCGAAGGCGGGCTGATGGACGTCTCGCCCGACTTCCGGTGCCGCCCCGCCACCAGCGCCGACTTGCCTCTGCTGGCTGCGGCGCTGCTCGCGAACCTCAATGCCGTCCGACCCACTATCGAGGCGACCGAGCTTGAGGCGGACCCTCGTTTCCGGCACTACGTGGCAGGCTTTGGCGGACCGCGTGACTTCGGCGTGGTTGCCGAGACCCCCACCGGCGAGCCGCTCGGCGTTGCCTGGGCCAGATTGACGTCGCAGTCCGATCCCGCGCCCGGCTACCTGGGTGACGACATTCCTGAGGTCCTCGTCACCGTGTTCGAGGGACGGCGCGGGCTCGGCATCGGGTACGAGCTGCTGCTCGAAATCGAGAAACACGCGATCGGGCGCGGCTTCAAGCAGCTCTCACTCTGGGTGGAGGAGGGCAACCGCTCGCGCAGACTGTACGAACGGCGCGGCTACCGCACCGCGAACGGCGGCATTGATCCAAACACGATGGTCAAGCAACTGTAGACAACGGCTCCGGCCCCGGCGTCCGGGGCCGGATTACTCGATCACTCGGCAGCGTTGGCGAGTTTCTCGAGCGCCGTCTCCCAACGCCGGCTCAGCTTCCCCGCATCGAAGTAGCTGGGAATGTGCTCGTGCATGATCTCTAGGGTGGTCTCGGAATCGCCGGCCGCCCGCAGGCGTACATCGACAATGGTCTTGGGTGCCTCGTCGGCGGCGTGCCAACTGAACCTGATCTGCTCAAGCGGATGGTAGGAGCGAATCACGCCGAAGGTTCCGTCCGCGGCGTGCCAGCTGTCGCCCTTGTCGCCCAGTTCGCCGCCAGGCCCCAACAGCGCTTCAGCACCCTCGCGCGTCACCAGGAGCTTCCAAACATCTTTCAATGAGCGGGACACCGACCGGCTGACTGTCACGGTGGTGTCCACAGGGTTCTCGAGCGTATCGCTCGCCCTCTGATCCGTCATTCCCTACCTCGATCCGAGTCGAACGTCGACCTGCAGTGGTCGATTCCGTACCGACACCATACCCATGATCCGGACTCCGGGAAGCCGTCGCAGGAGAGTTCGGCGAGACCCGAACGGCGGTTGACCGCGTGTCGCTACGCCGCGTGCGGCGTCCGCCGGGATACAAAGGAACCACGACCGGACCACGTATGAGTTGGTCCGGTCTGATGCGTCTGGGCTGGTTCGCCTGAGCAACAGGTGAGACGCCCGAGACAGGCGGGACAGTATTCACCAATCGCCGCCAACTGGATACCGCGACACGCCGATGATCCCGAAAATCGCCCCGGAATTCTGTCCTGCAGCCCTTGCGCACCCCTGCCGCCGGGAGTAGAACTAAGTCACGCCGATCACGGAGGTGGATCCCGCAAGGGGGAAACGAGACGGAACCCGCAAGGGGCACGTCAGGCGAAGCCCGCAAGGGGGACGCGTCGAGGTCAGCGGTCGGACAGCAATCGAGGTCCTTTGCCAGCGGTGCGAGCTGCGGGCGTCCCGCCGGGATGGGCGGGCGGATCAGCGAGTTGACCGAGTTCAGGTGTCATCCACCCTGGACAAACAGAAGGCCGGACCAACTCATACTTGGTCCGGCCTTCGCCTGTTCGGGCACCACCATGGTGACGCAGGCCAGGACCCACCGCGTGCCCTGCCCACCCAGCGGACACGTCACCAGGCCAGTGGCTCGGGCCGGGCGCGAGGGCTGCGTCGGTAGCTCGAGACACTCAGCTCGCCGTCCAGCCAGAACCGCCATTCCCGACGATGGGCTACGGACACCCCCACGCGGGGCCCTCGCCGGATCGCCCCCACAGCGTCAGCGGGCTCACGCAGCGCCAGCCCGCCGACACCGAGCCGACCCCCCGAATCGGCCAGTGTCCAGCCCATCACGCGGCCCAGGTTTCCGGGGCCACGAGCGAGCGCGGCATCCGTGACACCCGGGCGGCGAAGCCGCGCCAGTTCAATCCCGTCCACCACCTCGCCCGCCCGCAACAGCACTGCTGAACCGCTGAACTCGGGACCGCAGACCAGGTTCCCGCAGATGTGGATCCCGTACGAGCGGTAGCAGTACAGCGTTCCGGGTTCCGCGAACAGGTCTCGGGTGTGCGGTCGCGGACCACCGAACGCGTGCGCCGCAGGATCGTCCGCGCCCCCGTAGGCCTCCACCTCGGTGATCCTGATGACCACCGGCCCCTGGCTCAGCAGGCACCCCAGCAGGGCAGGGCCGACCGTGAGGGCCGCGGCGCTGAGGTCAACCACGCCCTCAGTATGAGGGACTTCACGACCGGACAGCCACGCGGGGTACCCTCGCACTATGGTTCTGCGCCGACAACTGCGCGCCTTGGCGGTGTGCCTGGCGCTGCTGGCGCCGTTGTCCGCCGGGTGTCAGTCCACCGCGCCGAGCCCCTCTCCGTCCGCCTCGGCCAGCCCCGCCAGCGTTGACTTCACTCTGCCGGGCGCAGCGGACCGGGTGATCGACGACCTGATGGCGGCCGCCAACTCGCGCCAGCTGATCATGGCCCAGATCGCCCGCGACACCGCGTCGATCAGCGTCCTGGCCGAAGGGGACACGCCGCTCACGTGGGCCCATCGGGACGGCGAGGTGAAACAGGTGACCAGTGACCTCGCCTACGTCGACCAGGCGACCTTCGACATTAGGGGCTTCAACATCTCCGACGTCGGCGCCCTGTTCGCGGCAGCCGCCGAACAATCCGAGTCCGAAGCGAACCAGACCCTGCAGATCGTGGACTACTCCGGCGGCCAGGTGATGATGACCGTCACCACCAATCCAGAGTCCCGCACCGTCTTCTTCAATCCTGACGGGAGCCTGGTGGAGACGCTGGACTTCCAGACCGTGGAGGGCCTCACCGCCGGGTACGCCGAAGTCGTCGGCATCAGGAGCCTGGTCTATTCGGTTGGCGTCAAGTCGAGCCTCGGCATCTGGGCTGACTTTCCGGCACTGACCGCCACGACCGTCACTCGGCGACAGCGGACGGCGAAGGTGCCGGCGACCACGATCCGTCGCAGTGAGGAAGCGAGCCTGCCCCTGATCAGCACCTCCAGCATTGACCCGGCCACGATCTGGACGGTCGTGCAGCGGACCGTCCGCGAGCACAACCAACGCCCTGAACCGGACTGGAGCGTGGAGATCGATGACCGGGACGAGCGCGGCGCGCCGCGGATGTATTTCACCGTGGGTGGGGTCTCGCTGGTCACCGACCTGGACGGCAACGAAGTCAGCAGCTGATCTCGGCCTCGGAGCGCGGCAACCGCGCCAGCACGTCCTCGGGAGCGCTCACCACCAGGTACTCGAGGTTGCGCGTCGGCCCTTGGGTGCCCACCTTCACACCAGCGGGGGAGTAGACGCCGATCACGGATCCGATGTAGCGCCGCGTGTCGTAAGCCAGCACCCGCACCGGCTGCCCGCGGCCGTCGCACATGGCCTTGACGTCCCCCAGCGGCAGGAAGCCCTCGTTGCTGAACGAGACGACCACCACGGTGGCCTGGACGTCCGAGACCACGTCGGCCAGCGCCTGCCGAATCCGGCGCCGCGAGTTGAAATCGCTCTTCATGTCAGGCTCTCTAGCATCGTCACGCTTGCAGGCAATGCCGTAGTGGGCTGGGGCGTCCCACCTCACCAGGGTTTCCCAGACGTGATAGTTCGTGAAGTAGCGGTGCTGGTTGTAAGGGGGGTCGAGGTAGGCCAGATCGACATGTCCGATGGTGGCGAGAGCGTCGCGTGCGTCGCAGCGGAGCGCGCGTCCGGTGCCCGGGACGAGCACCGGAGGACGCAGGACCAGTGGACGCAGGGCGCGCGGCGCCCATTCCTTGAGGTAGGCCATCTGCAGCCCCACGGTGGAGTCGACGGCGTCCGCCGCCTCGAGCAACGACGTCAACAGGATCGGACGCAGTGGACCGTCCGGGTACCAGGCATCGATGCCGTCGCGGATCGCGTCGATCCG
>CAYUWV010000033.1:0-18810 GCA_964448385.1 uncultured Propionibacteriaceae bacterium
CGAGGGCAGCCAGGATTCCCTTCAGCATCGCCGGGGGGCACTCGTTGAGCAGGTACACCGAGGAGCGCAGGGTGCTCTTCATCCACTCACCGCGTGCCGTGTACTGCTTCGCGGTGTCCCCATAGCCGCAGCAGTTCCACGCCGACACCACGAGCCCCGTCTCGGTGGGCTTCGGCGGTACGGGCGGATCAACGGGCACGGGGTCGACCACGACGACCGGGGGGACCACGACCGGCGGGACGGGCTTGGTCGCGGTCTTCTCAGCGACGACGGCCGCAATCTCGGCGCGCAGCTGCCCCATGTTCGCAACCGGATCGCCCGGCTTCCGCAGGGTCAACTCCTTGTGCGCGATCGCACGGGCCGACTTCGTCTTGGTGTCCCACTTCATGACCACGTGCAGTGCGGCAATGATGAGCACCACCGTCCGGCGCTGCGCCGGAGTCCAATCGTCCGCGCCGCCGTCCCCGTTTACCTCGATCGACAGGCCGTAACGATTAGCACTCCACGCCTGGTCCGAGCCGGGGATCAGGTCACGATTCAGCGGGGCCGCGCCGTCGACGGCACGGTCGTAGCAAGGCCTGTGTCCGTTGCCCGCATTGTTCGAGTAGCCGACGCCGAGGATGTGCGCGACACCGTCACGGGTCACGTGGACCAGAGCGAGCGGGCCAGCCAGGCCACGGCCAGGGTCACCGTCACGGATATACCGGGTCGGGGTGGCGTTGCTCGCGGTGTGGTGGACGATGGCGCACGTGGGCGGGACGATCTTGCTCGCCGTGGACGACGCTGAGCGCCCTTCCCATCCCGGCTCGTAGTCGATCAGCGCGCCCCACGACTCGGCAAGCGAGTAGGTGCGACGGTAGAGGTCAGCGTTTACCTTGAGCCGGGCCGTCACGTCCGACGACAGGGCCAGCGACCGGACACCGACGAGCTCGCCAGGGTCGGGGCCTTCGAGGTTTTCGAGGCGAGAGGCGGTTTCGGCCGCCATCTGGTCATCGGTCCACGTGGGCTCGGTCATTACGGCGCCTTTCGGAAGGATTCAGGCAGGCAAAGATCCAGATCGCCTAGATCTGGAAGGTTTCGGGGGGGGGGGGGCTGGACTACGACCGTTGCGCCCACGGAGGGCGCGTTGGGGGCGGGGGGGTTGCGCCCGCCTCGATCCAGTCGTGCAGCTCCACGGCATGAGTGATGATCCGAGCCCGCTGCGACCGCTCGGCGGCCAACTCGTTGATGGCCTGGACGGCAGCGAGCTCGGCGGCCTCCGCGCGCCGCTCGGCACGCTCCGCGCGCTCCTGCAGACGGTCCATGTCGGCCCGCAACTCGCGCATATCGGCCCGCACCGAATCGACCCACTCACGCGACCCGTCGCTGAGGGTCCGAGCATTAGCGGCCGCAGCGGCTGCCGCCTCAATCGGCCGCTTCCGCGCTTGCGCCAGGTACACGAGCCACGCCGTGATGCCCGAGCCGACCAGCGCCAGGACGCCCGCGATCAGGCTCTCAGGCATGATCACGCTCCATCGCGGCGACATTCGCGCGGGTCATCGACTCAGAGCGCCTCACCTCCCTGATCCGCAGCAGGCACGCGGCGAGGAATGTGACCCCCTGGAGCCAGCCCGACAGTGCCGATGGGAAAGCCACACCACCCACCAGGGAAAACCCGGCCCACATCCACGCGCACAGCCATAAGCCGATCTGCTCCCAGGTGTACCGGGACGACGCCCGGCGCGACCGGCCCGCAGCGAGCACCATCACCGAGCCGACCATGAGAACCATGCCCATGCACATCGTGACGGGGCTCTCCGCGCCCGCGAGCACCAGGATTGGCGTCCACGACGGCGTCACTGGAGCGAGCAGCAAGGCGCCGCCGACCAGCACCCAGTAGCAGAACACGACGACCGCCCACGGGTGCATCACATGAGATCGCGGCACCGGGCTGACCCAGTCCATCAGACGCCCGTGGTCCAGTGTGGGTAGATGAGCGTGGTAGCGATGTAGTCGCCGGAGCCCACCGAGGAGTTTGCGTTGAGGTCTGTGAGTCGACATACGCCGGTCGTCGTGTCCATCATCCCGCCTCCTGAGCTAGGTCGGATACAGCCCCGCCCATGTCGGGACGGCCACACCAGGGATGGTCACAACATCCACGTCGGCCAGATCGCCGAGACCACGAGCATCAGCGGGATGGCCATCAAGATCCGCCATCCAGTCTGGTCGGGCCGCCCCGGGGCGAGGACGACGGCCACGCCATGGATAGCCGTGGCGATGCTCATACCGACGAGTGACCACTGCACGCCCCGGACGCTGCGCCGCAGGACGCTCGCAGCACCCACCAGCCCGAGCAGCATCAGCAGCGAGCTGTACGCCAAGACGGTCGCTCCCTGTCCGAGCATGTCCACGATCAGCGGCGAGGGGGTACTCCTAGCCCGCCCACTCCGACGCCGACCAGGAAGTAGATGGTCATCAGGACTCGGTCCAATGCTTCCTAGGGGTCATGCTCCCAGCGCCTCGCGGAGGTTCGCGATGTCGGCGTCGGTCAGGCCCAGGGCGCGCACGTAGCCGTACATGCCCGAGCCGGTGACACCGTGCCAATCGTCGTCGTGGTAGCGGGACGCCACCGCGTCGAGGCCATCCACCAGGCGCGACTCACTCGCTCCCGCCGAGCGCAGATGCTCGGCGTAGATGGCGCCATGGTCGGCGCCGAGGATCGACAGCAGGACCGTGATCGTCCACCCGGTCCGGTCTTTGCCCGCGGTGCAATGCACCCACACGGGACGGCCCGCCTTGGCATTGGCGAGAATCGCCTTCAGCGCCTTCCCGAAGGCCGCTCGACGTGCCGAGTCGGTCACGTACCTGACGTAATTGGCGTCGGAGTTGACGGGGTAGTTGACGCGCGAGACGCCGATGCTGGGGTCCTTGCAGCCAGAGATCGCGCCCGAGGTGCGCAGGTCAATAATCGTGCCGCCGTTGAGTTGGGCACGCATGATCTGCTTGTCGGCAGTCGAGGCCCCACAGAGCTTCGCCGACCGGTACACCATCCCCGGCTTGAGCCCGTAGCTGGCCAGCGCGTCCCGCTCATTCGAGACCTTCGACAGGCCGATCATGCCGGGGTAGGTCGCAGTCTTGCCGCCGGCGTACGTCGACCAGAACGTGACGCCATGCTCGAATCGCTGCTTGTACAGATTGCGCCCGGACAAGGTCATCTTGACCTCATCCTCGACCGGATCGCCGAGCTTGGCGGCGCCACCCGCGGCGGTGTAGGTGGCGAGAATCCGGCCCTTGATGACGAAGTCGGAGGCGTGGGCAGGTACCCCGAATGCCGCGATGAGGGCAGCGACGAGAGCAGCGACGATGATGCGCATGGGTTCTCCTTGTCAGAATCCGAATCCGGTCGAATAGAACGGGTAACTGAGCGTGGTAGCGACGTAGTCGCCACTGCCCACGGACGAGTTGGCGTTGAGGTCGGTCAGCTTGACCAGGCCGGTCGTGGTGTCCATCTGCCCGCCGCCTGACGAGGTGGTCGTCTTCCAGTGCAGCGGGAACAGGCCGGACCACAGCGGGATCGCGACGGGGGGAATCGTCACCACGTCCACGTCGGCGATATGGCCAGTCGATGAGGCGGTGATCGTGCCGCTCGTCCGCTGCAAAGACAGACGAACGCAAGCCCAGCCCGACACCACCCGCCACCCGCAGCGCTGCGGCCCGCCAGCCTCAAGCCCCAGGTCGTTCCAGTTCGATGCGAACGCAAACCCGGCAGTCTCAAACGAGACCGAGCCGAGGACTTCGGCGATCGTGTAGGTGTTCTCTTGGCGGCGAACCCTGATCGGCTGACCGGCGCGGCAGTAGCCGATCGTCCGCGGCAGATAGGCCGGGACGAGCACGCCGCCGCCGACATCAATCAGCATGTGCGTCGCGTCATACGGCGCAATGACGGTGGCCGTCAGGAACACCGGCGTTCGGTCGATGAGCCGACGCATCTCGACGAGCATTGCCGCCATTTCGGCGATTGGGTCCATCGCCTACACCGCCCTCGTCGCCATCGTTATCCGCATGGACCCAGGGGATTCAGACGCCGTCCACGACCAGGAGGCGACCCGGTACAGGCCAGACACGCCGGCATCCGCGAACCCCATCGCCACCATGTCGCCGTAGTCCAGATCGGGCCGCGCCGGGATCTCCACGACGGCCGTCTCCTGAGGCCTGCGCCACCGCTCAAACGTCGCCATGGCCATGTTGCGAGCCGACTCCGTGGTGGTGACCTTGTCGGAGCGAATCACCGTCTCGAACGGGCCGTATTTGCCGATCCACGTGGGCGAGCCCTCGTCGGTGTCCTCGACGACCTCGCGAATCGGGGCGGTGATCTCGGTCGAGGTTGAGACGCACACGACCCGGTTGATAATTGACGAGGTCTTGAGGGCTCGCTCGATCGACACGACCGGGCAGTTCTCGTCGTCCTCCTGCCACGACTCACGCGGCACGGTCGGCGACGATGGCGGCCCGGCGCGCACGATCCCCTCACGATCCGTGCGGACCACCCACCCGGCCATCGCCGCAATGTCAGTCCAGTCGGCTACGGGGTCCTGCTCTCCCACGACATAGACGCCCGGCATCATCACCGATGAGGCGGGCACTTTCAGCGCCGCACGAGGGGCCACGGCAGCAAAGATCGCCGTCAGGGCCTGCGTGACCGTCATGCCGCCCAGGTCGAGAGTCGCACCCGAATAGCCGCCACGCTTAGCCTCAGCTAGAGGGTCGAGCCCATCGATCGTGTACGACAGCAGCCCATTCAGGGTGATCGTCGCATCCTCCAGCATGTAGGTACCGACAGGCACCTCAAGCCACGAGCCAGCGCTCTTGATGCGCCACCACACCCGAGCCCGCATCCCCGAGCGCGGGTCGAGGACATCGGTGGACCGCAGCGGCACGTAGTGGGAATCGGACAGAGCGAACTTCGCCCCCCACGTCTCGGAAGACTCGCCCTGCATGGTCACCTGCACCGAATCGACCGGCAGATCGGTGACGTGGACGCCGTCCCCATCGACCACCTCGACACGCGCGCCAAGGTTCCGAATCGACGCCCGGACAGCCTTCGACCAGGCCGCAGAAGCGACCGTCTCACGCCAGCCCATCAGGCGGGACCTTGCTCCACCCAGGCAAGCGGCAGCCGACGATGCTGGGCCGCGATCTGCGCGAGGTGTTCTAGGGACATCTCAGACGCTCGCGCCATGCGAATCAGCGGACGGGCAACAGTGACTCCGAAGCCATCACTCTCAGCCACGCGGCGCGCTGTCCACACGTCATGGGTCCACAGGAACGCGATCATCGCATTCACCTCGGCAGCGCTCAAGAGCAGCAGGTCCGTCTTCCCGGCACGTCCCGATTCCGGCGAGTAGTCCACCCGGGACATCCCTCCCGAGATGGGGGTGTGCACCTGAACCGCCTGTATGTATCGGATCGGGTCTTCCTTCTCGACCCGCGCCTGAATCCACGCTCCGTCGTCGCCCTGCCAGTAGGAGTTGGGATCGCTGGAGGTAAATGCCGCCGAGGTGGTCCATGCCGACCAGCGACCAGACGAGTCGGCCCGCCGAGCTCGCCATATCGTCGAAATGCCGTACCCGACCATCGGCTGAGCCACGGTCACCGAAGTGCTGCCAGGAACGATGAGCGGCTGATCCACCCACGTCGCCCCGGCGTCCTCAGACGACTGGATCTGAGTGGTCATGCCGACCGTCAGGCCAGTGATGGCAACGGTGGTGGGTCGCCCATTCGACGCGACCACAGTGGCCGGTGCGGACGGCGGAGTCCACGACACGGTCCCAGTGCCCGACACCCACGCCGACGCAAGCCCGCCCGTCTGCCAGATACGGACCCAGAACTTGAGGGCCTGCCCGTTCGTCCACTGCATGAGGTCAGGGATGGTGAAGGGATTGTCCGTTCCAGCCACCACGCCCGAGTCGTAGATCGGGCCAATCGTCGGATCTGCCGAAGTGGAGGGGGTCACGATCGACTGCCACGCCGTTTGCACGCCCGACCCAATCGTCTTCGCGTACGACACGTCAGGGGTCACATCACCAGCAGGGGCCGAGACGGTGACACCGGTGACCACAGGCGCGGAGACCGCCGGGATTTGCTGCGAGGTGGCCCATGCCGACCAGTTGGTGCCATCCTCGGTAGTCGACACTGCCCACTCGTAGGTGTTGCCCGACGTCAGGACGGACGCGTTCATGGTGGCCTCCTGGGCCGATCCCGCGACCGACGTTTCGGTGCCGGTCAGCGTGCCGCTCACCAGGTAGGACCAGGAGCCAGCGCCCACAACGCGGATGCGGAACTTGTACGCCGTGGACGCCCGCCCCGCGAGCGACTGATGCAGCCACGAGAAGACGTTTGCCACGGCGGGATCAACCTGAGCGCCAGCGACAGGGGCCGACAGGATCGGCGCGGACGGGGCCGCGGGCGGGATCATCTCGATGCCGTCGCTGTCCGTCCCGTTGAACGTTGCGGCAAGCTGCAAGAAGCCGGTCGCGGTGGCAGCGATCGACCAGACGTTGTTGTACCGGTTGCCGTAGGCGGCGTTCTGGACGTCGGTGCCCAGCTTGCCCGCCGCTGGGGTGAGCGCTGACTTGCCCCGACCGAACACGATGAGTTGACCCGCCGCGTTCGACATGTTCGCGCCCGGCTTCTCGGTCACCTGCCCCAGACGCCACTGCCCCGGAAGCGTGATGAGAAACCCGATCATCCCCTGAAACGGGAGCGCGGCCGCAATGTCGGCGGAGGTCAGGACCTTCATCCAAGACTTGGTGGACGGCGTCACCTTGACGAGCTGCCAGCCGGTCGTGTCGGTCGGCTGCCGCTTTGGCGTCGACGACAGCGTTCCAGCCACGCCGAGATAGGCGGTGTCGCCGGCGACTGTGCCAGCAGGCCATGCGATCGTCCCGGCACCTGAGGACTGGTAGGCCGCCTGGGTGTATCCGCGGATCGCCACTAGCCCCTCCTCGCTGCCATCACCAGAGTTCCGGTCATGTGATTGGTGATCCGGTCCACATTGCCGAGATCGATGCGCGCACCATCAAGCGCAGCGCGAAGGTCGGCAGCGGCAGAACTGCTGCGACCACCAGAGATGGGTCCCCACGTGGCCGCGCCGAAAGTGGGGGGGGTGGGGGACCCGAGAAGGTTGGTCACATCACCGACCACGCCCGCCAGCGCAGGCATCCCGCCCCGCATCGAATCAACCAGGCCGCCCATGATCGCCCGACCTGCGGGCTGCAACAGTTGGGCGTCGTACGAGAGTGGACCCTTGTGGGCGGCAATCCAGTCGGCGATCCCGCCGACAAAGCTCTGCACAGCCCCCCATGCACTGCGGAGGCCGTTCAGGAAGCCGTTCATGATGGCCTTGCCTGCACCTAGGAGTATCCCGCCGAGGTTCCCCAACGCCCCCTTGATGCGGCCAGGTAGGCCACCAAAGAAGCCGGCGATTGCGGACAGCCCCGCCGAAATCACGCCCTTGAGGGCAGCGATTGCCCCGCCAGCGATCTGCTGCACACCAGCCCACGCGCCAGCCCAGTCGCCACGGATCAGCGACATGACCGTCTTGATGATGCCCTGAACCACCGTCATAGCCCCCCGGATAATCGGGGCGAGCGCGGCCATGGCTTGCTGGACCTTGGCGACCATCGGCAGGATCGCGTTCTGCCACAGCCACGTCGCGGCTGCACCCACAGCGCGGAATGCGCCATCGACGACAGCCCGGAACTCGGCGCTGTTCTGGTAGGCCCAGATGAGCCCGGCTGCGAGAGCAGCAAGGGCCACCACGACAATGCCGATTGGGTTGGCGCTGAGGGCGGCATTGAGGAGCCACTGCCCAGCAGCGGCAGCCTTGGAAGCGACCGAGGACGCCACGGTGGCAGCGGTAGCCGCGATCGTCGCGGCGGTCGTGGCGACCCGAGCAAACAGCCCGCCGCTGCGGGCAGCCGTGTCGGTGATCGTCGCCGAAGTCGATGCCCGAGTGGCGGCAGCCAGGGCGAAGTTGCTGACGGCGAGAGCCGTGTTCGACGCGATCTGTAGAGCCAACCCGATGACCGAGTTACGCCCCACGAGCTCGTTTGCCTGCTGCGCGGCTCGCATTGCCACGAACCCGGTGACGATGAACGGGAGCGCCTTGCCGATAACGTCAGCGTGATCGGCCAAGAACTGGAGCCCCTGACCAGCGGCCTGCGCGACTGGCTTCATCGACTCCATGGCTGACCGGATGCCGTCCATGGCACCCTGCGCCAGGGGGAGTGCGTTATCCCCTAGCCACCTAGCGGCGGCGCCAAGGCCGTCGCGGATCACCGGGACGAGCGCCCCCATTTGGTCCTTTAGCTGGCCCCACCCGGCACCCTGCAAGCCCGCCGCGACGTTCTTCCCGACCGAGACGAGCCACGTGAGCCCCTTGGTAAGCGCAGGGAGCGCCACGTTCGCCAGCCATACCGTGGCGGCACCAATGCCGCCCTTGAGCGCTTCGGCAGCCCCCGACTTTTGGATCGCGTCAGCGAGCCCCTGGCCAAGGGTGTCCTTGAGTGTGGACCACAAGCCTTGGAGCGACTGAGACTGCTTGTCCATCAGCCCGGCGAATCGCTCTAGCCCCTTGCCGGACTCGAGCGCCTTCATCATGGCGTCAAGTTCCTTCTTGCCCAACTCGCCAGCCCGGGCCAACTCCACCACCGCGGCCTTGCTCTTGCCAGTGGCGGCAGCGAGTAGGTCGTAGACCGGGATGCCCGCGTCGCGAAGCTGGTTCAGGTCCTCGCCGGTGATCCGCTGGGCTGCGTTCATCTGCTGGAGTGCGATCGTGGCCCGCTTGATGCCCTCGGAGCCTGTGCCCATTCCAGAGGTGACGTCGCCGAGCGTCTTCATGATCGGCAGGACCTTGCTCGTCTGCACTCCGACCGAGATCAGGGATGACGCGGCGGTTTGCAGTTCGGGAAACTCGAACGGGGTCTTGGCTGCGAAGTCCTTCATTTGGTCCAGGAAGACGCGTGCCTTCCTGGCCGACCCGAGCATGGTCGTGAACCCGATCGAAGCCTGCTCGTTCGCCGAGTAGGTCTTGAGGCCGAACGACACCATGTCGGAGGTCAGGCGACCGATGCCGAGGGCCGCGACGCCCGCCGCAATCGTCCCCACGACGCTCCGGAACCCACCCGAGAAAGCGCTACCGGCTCGCTTGCCGCCAGACGCAACCCCGCCCAACTGAGACGAGATAGCGCCCTCAATGCCCTTGAGGGACGGGATCACTTCGAGGGTTGCGTAGCCGACCGACGACACAGGCAGGCCCCCTCTTCGTTACGTGATTTCGCCTCGCTTGATTTGCCGGGCACGGGACCGCTGCCGACGCTTGGCCGCTGCCAGTCGGGCAGGATCTGCGACACGGACCGCTTGCGCTGGGCGCGCGGGATGTGCCCTGCCCGCAAGTGCCGACCACAGGTCGGAGACGAGGTAGTCATGAACGGTCCAGCCGCCCCCACCGAGCGCGCGCGCCGTGGATGAGTCGGGCGGGAGGTGCGTCACCCTCACCCAGATCATTCGGAGGGTGAGGCGACGCATTCCCGCCTCGATCACCCACAGGTCGCGGATATCGAGCTGGTAGTACCGGGACAGGTCAGCCTCCACGGCATCCCCGTGGTCACGCAGGAGGCGCAGGAGGCTGGTCAGTTTCCCGCTGTCAGCCCCGCCTCTTCGGCGAACTGCTCCATGAGCGCGTTGATCTTGCGGCCCGTCCATCGGCCCATGCCGAGCATGTCGAACCGGGCACCCACGAGCGCCTTGATGCCGGTGACGGCACGGCCTGCCTCGAACGCGACGAGCGCGTCGCCGGGCCAGTCCATCGGGTCAGACGCGATCGTGAACGTGTGGCCGTCAAACTCCACCTCGACCATCTCGCCAGCCTGCTCGTCCTTAGCTGCGGGGAGGTGATCGAGGGGCTTCTTCGTGATCTTCTTGGTGTTGGACATCGCGGTTTCCTTTTGGTTTGGTTGGTGCGCGGACTCTTTTGGCTTAGGTGGTCGGGTGGGGTGGAACCGCGCGAACCTCCCCACCCGCCCACGTCAGGTTTCGCGCTTCGCCTGCTTACGGGCGATGAGCGCCTTAGCTGAGTCGGGATCGACCACAATCAGGACGCCCTTCTTGTGGCTTCCCACGTCCCGAAGCAACCTCAGCCGGACGTACATCAGGCAGCCTCGAACTGGCGCTTCCAGTACTCCGCCGGGGCCACGCTCGCATTCGGGAAGATCGTGGCGGTCGCCGGGAACTTCGTCAGTTCCCCGCCCCACGTCCAACCCTCAACATCGATCAGCGCGTAGTTCGACGTCCAGAGACGCTCATGGTCACCGGTCTGGTAGTGGAGGTCGAGCCCCAGCATGATCGGCGTCGAGCGAGGGATCTTGAGCGAGGTCGAGGTCGAACCCGGCCAGATCACCGTACGGGTCGCGGCGTTGTCCTCCAGGAACCCGAACTGGAGCGTCTCGGCATACTCGCCCTTGAGCTGGGCAACCAAGACGCCGTTGACGTCGAAGTACTGCTCGTCCTTGCCCCAGTCGCGAGCCAGTTCGAGGTTGTCGTCGGCAATGAACCCGACATTCAGCCAAGCCACCGGGAAAGCATCAGTGATCGTCGCCGGACCGGCCGTGCCGGTCGGGGCAATGAAAACGTCGCAGTACTCCAGCAGCCGAGCGTTGGTGTTATCTCCGGACATGCCGGCACTCCTTCCGTCCAGTGTTTGGCACGGTCACACCCCAGGGCCGAGTGCCCATGGGGAGGTGCTTAGGGGGTCGCGTACAGCGACCAGTTGACGGCGAAACTCGCCAGATATGCGCCGCTGTCGTCGGTATCGGGCAGGATGCCCGGTCCGGGAGTGACGCCATCGGATGCCAGTAGCAGGCCTTGGCAAATGCCTGCCAACTGCTTCACGAGGGTGGGTTGAGACCCCCACACGACGACCCGGATAGCGGTCGATGTGCGGATCGGCCATTCAACGGTGGGGGTGCCGTCGTGGGCGACCTGCACCATCATGGATGCCTGTGGCGTCCATGCGGCAGGTAGGTCCGCCGCCACAATCTCGGTCCGCCCGGCGGTCGCGAGCAGGGCCTTGAGCCGGTCGATCGCCACGCGCTGGGCATCAACCGGGTAGAGGACGGGCTTCACTTCGGCCGCACCGACAGTCCGGACGCCGAAGCGGCCCGCGTGAGAGCCCCGTCACGCACCTGCCGCCGGGCACGGACGCGCACCGAGGCCGTAGCGCGAGGGCTTGCGCCGGAAGTGAATGAGGACACCGTTCCTCCGCAGTGGGACGCGACAGAACGGGCCGCATCTGTCACCATCTGCTGAAACTCCCGCGACACGAGGATCTGACCGATCCCCGCCGAGTCGCGAACAAACTTGACGCGCGCCATCTCAGCCCTTCCTCGAAGCAAGGTGAACTTCGGTGCCCGGACCCCAGTCGAACGGGCTACCCGTGACGCGGTAACGCACGCCGCGAACGACCATTTCGTCGGAGTCTCGGATGTCCCATCCGTGTGGACCCAAGACGGTCATGACCGCATCAGACGGCGTACGACCCAGAATCACCGGGTCCTTGACGAATGCTGTCGGGTAGACGAGGCAGTCGTCCTGCGGAAAGGAGACTTCGGCCCCGCTGTCGCCGTAGATGTCGACGGCCGGCGGGCGCACCACCTCGACACACTCGCGGTCAAACCACGTGCCGCCAGACGGAATCAGCATGAGCTAACTCGCGTCGAAGATGCGGTCAATGCCGCCCCTGGGAAACGTCCCGCGGGGCTTTGCGCCGCTCGACATTTGCCCACATAGGCCAGCCAGCTCTCCCATTTCAGCGCCGGTGAGAGTAGCGGACCCATCCGCCCGCAATCGCTGACTGTACGGGCCAGCCGTCTGAGACTCGACCGCCCCAAACCCGGCCGCACTCTGACGCGCAAGAGCGCGCTTGAGGATGACCGTCGCTTGAACGATCAGCGGATGGTCAGGGGGGAGGCCGTCGAGACAGGGAGCATGGACAGACACAGCAGCATTCAGCGCCGCCGCGATATCGCCCTGGGATAGAGGATCACCCGGACCCAGGATGTCAATCATCTGTCCACGCCCCCGTCTCGATCGTCAGGCCGTGGTCGCTGCCGCAATCGCGCCAAGGATCTCGGCCTTCTTGGTGGCGGTGCCGAGATCGATCGAGTTGGCTGCCGCGTAGGCGTTCAACTCCGCGACGTTCATCTTGTCGACCGGCTTCTCGGCAGACTCGTCCCCAACCTCGGCAGACTCGTCCTCAACCTTTTCGACGAAGCCAATGTCGAGGAGGTGGGCGAGACTCTTCTCGTCCACCTTGTCGCCATCGACGAGGGCACCCTCGTACAGGTACCGCTCGCCACCGTCGATCTTGACCACGACTGCGAGCGCAGCCACCCGGTAGGTGCCCATCAGATGCCCGTCCCGGTGATCCGCAGGCCAGCCATCGGGTCGGTGACGACCGGCACGGTGACACGACGGCAGCGGCCACGGTAGCCGTCCCGATCGCTGTCTCCGGTGAGTCGCCACACCTTCGTCTCGACGCCGACACCATTGGCACCCCGCACGTAGCCGGGGGACTTGAGGTCCTGGTCAGCCATGCCGCCCAACTGCGACCGATCACACAGGATCGGATCGGAGAACGGGGTGTACGGCGACTGTGCCCAGGTCTGCCCGAGAGCATCCACCGGGATGGACGCGCCTGCCACAACGTTCGCGGTCTCCCGAGGCAGGAGCCCACCATTGATGAGGTAGGCGATGACCTTGGCGTAAGCGGCAGGCTTGAGCACCACGGTGCTCAAGTCGTACCCACCATTGCCCTGGTTGTCGCCGACTGCCTTCGCAGCGAGGACGCCCTCCACGATGCCCGCGCCGGTCGTCCACGCCGAGGGCGACGCGAAGGTGGCGGTCACCTTCGAGGCGATCACCGCCAGCGCAACCCCGTCGACGTTCTTGATCGTCGAGTTGACCATGCGATTGAGGCCCGCATCGACAGGCTGAATGCCCATTGCCGCGATCCGCTCGTCGTAGAACTCCGAGTCCAGGCCCCACTTGACCGTCTTGGCAGCGGCCATCGGCCCCTGATTCATCAGGGTCAGCGGGTACTCAGCGCCCGGAGCGACCGCCCGAGGAGCGTCATCAGCGAAGATGACATCCCCGGTCTCGTCGTAGAACACGCCGCCAGCAGTGGCGGTGAACCGTCCCCCCAGCAGGTAGTCGGCGATGAACTTCTGGGATGCCAGCTTCTGGACGCGCTTGGCGATCAGATTCGGCGAGTTGAGGATGCGGTGAACATCATCAGCGGTCAGCGTGCCCGTGGGGACGCTGAAAGGGTAGGTCAAAGAACCCATATCAATCGCTCCTTTCAGCGATCCATGGCGATGGAGGCGAGTGCCCCATCGGCAGCAGCAGTGATGGCGGTGCCCACCTTGTTGGTGGAGGCGGTGGCCACACGCCCAGCCGAAGCCGGGCCGACGCGGTCACCGACAGCGATCGCACCCGAGGCGACGAGCCGCTGGACGCCACCGCGATGGATGGTGACCTGGTCACCAATCGCGGCATCGAAGCCAGCAGTGCCGATCCACGTGGCGACATCGCCCGAGGTGTGCGCGACCGTCTGCGAACCGCTCACCATGAGCAGACGCCCACCAGTGACGGCGGCAGAAGCCGGGTAACTCGGGGTTTGGCCGGACTTGAAAACCGGAAGGAAATCAGCCATGGGTCAGCCCTCCTCGCCCCACGCCTTGGCGTACAGGGCATCGTCGGCGGACGCTTCCACGCCGCCTGCATGTCCGATCTCGGCGACCGGGATGGTGTTGGGGGCGAGAGCGGCCAGCGTTGCGCGGGCACCCTCGTCGTCGGCTCGCATCTGAGCCAGCCAGTGATCGCGGCGAGCGACAGGAATGCGGCCCTCGGCGATGGCGGCATCAACCGCCGACACACGATCAGACTCGACCTGACGCTCATGGGCAGCCACGCCGAGAGCGGCTTGTGCACGCAGATCGGACAATGCCTGTTCGTCGACCAGGACCGCGCCCGCAGGGGCGGTCACAGTCGGTTCGGCCTGCTCCGTCAGTGCCTGATCGAGCCCTGCGAGCAGGACCTCCTCGTCGGCGTTGGCGTCGGTGATCCCGAGCCGCTCACGAAGTCCAGCCATGAGAGTTTCGAGCGACATCGCGCTCTCCTTCCGGTTGGTGGAACCCGGCTCGGTCGCCGGGGGTTCAGGGGCCAGCGGTGCGCTGGCGACGACACGGGAAGCCCGGTCGAGTGAGGAAAGGTCAAAACGGGCACGGGCCGAAGCCACGGCCTCATCAGCGGGGGCCTGATCGAGACGATCCGCGAGCCCCGCCGCGACCGCCTCGTCGGCGGTGTACATCGTTTCGGCCGACATGACAGCCAGCCACTCCTCGGTGGTCCCGCCCGCCTTGGCCTGGTAGATGTCCACGACGTTCCTGTCGAGCTTCGTCAAGAGGTCGATCGCCCAGGTGAAATCGTCGGCATTTCCGAACATGCCCATCGACCCTCGGTGGACATAGAGCAGCGAGTTGCGCATCATCACGAGCTCGTCGGCAGACGCCGCGATGACCGACGCCATCGAGGCAGCCAAGCCCTCCACGACGGCCACAACCCGCGCAGAATGAGCCCGCAGAGCGTTGATGATCGCCAGGCCCTCCATCACCTCGCCGCCAGGAGAGTTGATGAGGAGCCGGATCTCGGTGATGCCCTCAGGAAGCGCGTCAAGGATCGCCACGAACTCCTTCGCGGACAGCCCCCAGGGACCGCCCCACGAGTCGATCGGGTCGTAGATCCGCAGAGTCGCGACCCCGCCAGCCGTCGATAGCGAGGCTTCCGCCCGGACTTCGGCCTTGGCGAGAGCGACCCCCGGCCGCACAAATGGATTCACGATGCTCCTTCGAGTTGCGGCAGTCCGAACCGCTGCCGTAGGTGCTGTTCCAGTCCGACGCCGGCGGTGAGCGCGCCGCAGTCGATGAGCGCCTTGATTGCCTCAGCCGTGGCAGGCGACCGGTCGCCGATCTCCTCGTGCACAAGGACGGGAGCAGGCTCCGACTCGCCGTAATTCAGATCGACCAGATCCTCAATCACGTGGGCGTTCACCACGTCGGCGACATGGTCGGCGGACGCACCCAGCGCGCCGTAGAACATGGCCGCGAACGTGTCGCTCAGGTTGTAGCTGCCCGTCGCCCCATCGCCGCCCAGGTTCAGGAAGTGCAGCAGTGCAGACCGTGCAATTTGCTCGTCGTAGTAGCGGATTGGCTTCTCGGCGTCAGGCAGCGCGCCCTCGACGCCGGCGAGTCGCAGCTTCGCGCCGTTAGGGATGGCGGCACCCGAGTTCTCGCCCGCCCGCATCTCGGTCGCGATGCCCAGGCCAGCCTCGAGCTCGTCACCAACCCACGACTTCACCGCAGCCGGGTCGGTGACCTGCTCGGGCACGGGGGACGATACGTAGATCGGGACGCCCATGCCGTTGCGGTCGACCGTCTGAGACTGAACCCGCAACATCCGCGCCTTGAGCAGGTCGTAGCGATATGCCGACCGCAGCAGTGAACGGCCTGCCCAGTTCGCGCCCTCGCGGTCGTGGACATAGACGACGAGACGATCCACCGGCAAGACGATCCGTCCAGCACCGAGCGGCGACTGCTCGATCGACACAAGACCACCATCGCGCGCCACGTTCCAAGCGGTGATCGTGGACGGGGGACGCCACGCCAGCTTGTGCAGCCGGGCGAGATTCCCGTCGAGCCGGTAAACCTGCTCGAACACCGAGTGGCCGAAGGTTTGCTCAAGGAGCGCCAGCCGAAGATGCTCGCCCCACTGGAACCGGCCCTTGGTGCGCAGGCGACGCACAGGCGGCTGACCCTTGATTGGGAGCCCAAGATCGTCGGCCACATGCTGCGCAACCTTCGGGTCACAGCCGGAGCCGTCGATCGACCACTGGGCCTGCAGAATCGGCAGCGTCACCGCCCGGAGCACCGACTGCACCTGGGAATCGGTGCGCATCCGGTCATAGACGCCAATCGAGAGCGGCCAACGCAGTTCCGGGGTCTGCTCCTCGTCGAGCGATCCCCACCACTTGGAAGCAGTTTCGGACTGGTAGCCCAGTTCGCGGAGAGGGGCATTGCTGGTCGCCACTGCGCCCCCTCACTGTGTTTAGAATCCGGCGGTTGCGATACCCGATCGCTTGGCTGTTCGACCGACCGTCCGGGGCATCACCGGCGGCGGAGCTTCCTGCTCGACCGGAGCGGCCATGGCGACCGCGAGACCGGTCACCAGGGCAGACATTCCGTCGATCTTCGACATCGACTTGGCCTTGTCCGGCTTGACGTTCCCCGACGCATCCACGGCAGGCCGCAGGTTGTCGGCCATCCACCTCAGAACCGGATTCCCGCCATGCCGCACGAGCGGACGCTCACTGGTTCCCGTGCGGACCAGGCGATCCAGTTCCTTCATCGGGCCAGACAGGCTAAAGAAGCCCTGGCGGACCCGTTCCATCGGGACACCCTCGGCCTGTAGGTCGTTGACGGTCTGAGTCGCGTTCCACGGGTCAAACCCGACACCCTTCACGTCGAACGCGTCCACATCGGTAGCGATCTGGGCCTTGATGAAGTCGTAATCGGTGACATCTCCGGGAGTGAGGGAGATCCACCCCTCCTTGACCCATGTGGAGGCGTTCCGGGCGGTCGCGACATCGAGGGCAGGTAGTGCCGCCTCAGGCATCCAGAACCGCGCCAGCACGTCATAGCCGCCGCCCTTAGGGAAAAGCCACACCAGGGCGGTGAGGTCGGACACCGAACCAAGATCCAGTCCGCCATAAGCCGTCCGGCCCCGTAGTGCTGCCGGGTCAACGATGCTGCCGTTGCGATCCCAGCGCTCCATGTCGATATAGGCACTGGCCAGCTTGGCCCGCACCCCCAGGTGGAGGCGCAGGAACGAAGCCAACTCGGCACCGTTGGCCCGCGCCTTGTCAGACGCGGCCTGCATAAACTCACGCGTCGGCGTCGTCGGATAGAGCGGATTCGCCTTGATCCATGTGGCCTCAGAATGAGGATCGTCGCCGTCGTCGGCAGCGAACACCACGCCGTAAATCGCCGGAGCTTTCAGCGTCCCCTTAGCAACCTTCTCAATCAAGTCACGCCGGGCCGCGTACACGGTCGTCGTGCGGCCATCGTCGGCAGTCGTAATGACCACCACCAGCGGCTGATCGCGAGCACCAGTGCCCGACTCGATCGCCTCCAGCAGATCCGGAGACTTATGCACATGCAGCTCGTCAATGAGCCCGCCGTGGACGTTGGCACCATGCGCCAAATCGCCCCGCGACGACACAACCTTGACGAACGAGCCGTCCGAGTCCCGCACAATCTCCGAGCGCAACGCTCGAATGCCCGCATCGGTGAGAACCCGGGAAGCCTTCGCCACCGCCGACAACGGCTTGAACGACTGATTCGCCTGATCCTTCGAAGCAGCAGCCAGTAGAACCTCAGCGCCGCCCTCATCGTCAGCAAACGCCAACAGGAACAGCAGAGCGGCCGCCAGAGTGGTCTTCGCGCCCTTACGGGGCATCTCGATCCACGCCTCGCGGATGATGCGAACCATCCGGCCATCGACCTTGCGACGCCATCCGAAAATCGGGGCGATGATGTAGGCCACCTGCGCCGCAGTCGGCACAATCGGACGGCCCGCCCACTTGCCCTTGGTGTGCCTCAGGTGCCCAAGCGCGGCGATCTTCCGATCAACCTCGGCCACATCAAAGACAGCGCCCTTGACGTTCCGGGGCTCCCTTGTCCGAACCCGAGGAACGATCGTCGGGAGCCCGTAACCCCGAGTCTCTAGGTAGTGGACAACCTCAGGGGAGAGGTCATGAGCCAGAGGCCGCGAAGGGGTTGGCTTCGCCATCGCCCACACCCTTGGCGCTCGGCGTACGCGCACGCGAGACGAACGTCATGCCCAACTGCTGCGCGTACCGCAAGAACATTTCAGACTCGGCACGCATAACCGCCTCAGCCGGGTTCTTCTTCACCCCACCGTGGCCATGATCGACTACGACGACATCCCCGCCAATCTGGCGGAAAGCCTGCTGCGCCGTCACGTAGTGCATGAGCGCGAGGACCAGCGACGGCAAGTCAGCCCGCGAAAGCAGCCCGGCCTCATCCAAGCTAGGGACGATCAAATCCCAAGCATCCGACAACGCCGGAT
This sequence comes from uncultured Propionibacteriaceae bacterium, assembly GCA_964448385.1. Classification (GTDB taxonomy): domain Bacteria; phylum Actinomycetota; class Actinomycetes; order Propionibacteriales; family Propionibacteriaceae; genus Propionicimonas. Next base: position 18,244 of record CAYUWV010000033.1, read on the forward strand.
CATTGGCGACATCCTCAGGCTTCTTGGGGGCCATGGGGGCCACCTGAGCGGCAGCCGTGCCAGCAATCGCCACGCCATCCGAAGAGGCCAGCTTGAGTGAGCCACGGGCTCCCATAACACTCTCCTCCCAAACGGTGAAAATGGCCGATCGTATGTGATGGGCTGCCCAACCGGGAACGCTAGACCCCCCCGGGGTTCAGATTTCTAGCGGCCACGCCTTGCATCGCTGTACGTCGTGCATGGCAGGGCGTGCACAGGCTTCGGGTCATGTAGATGTTGAGCCACGATGCCCCGCGTCCGCTGTCGTCGGTGTAGTCGGTGCCGTCGAGGTGGTCGGCGGTGGTGGCCGTACTGCCGCATGGGCACAGGGGGTCGAGGTTGAGTCGTGCTGCTCGGACCTTGCGCCACCTTGGGTCGCCGGTGCTGTTGCGTGTCCAGCTTGCCGGGGTGTCTGCCCACGTAGTGCAGGGGCAGCGGCCTCGCACTAGGGCTTTGCATCGGGCGCATCGGTGCGGTGCTGAGAGCGGCATGGGTTGGCCCTCCCTAGCGGAAAAGCTGGCCCCGATC
>CAYUWV010000034.1:0-18686 GCA_964448385.1 uncultured Propionibacteriaceae bacterium
CTACCTCCCGATGCCGGCGGCGATGATGCTCGTCACGATCACTGAGGTGATCGTCACGGTTGAGAAGCCGGCGACGATCATCTTCGGCAGGATGTCTCCTTCAATGGCGGCCACCTCCTCGGGGGTCTCCCCTGCACCCTTGGCGGCCTCCTGCGACAGGATCATCGTGCCGGGGAAACCGTACAGCGAGGTGAGCCCGATCGCGACCGACATCGCCACGCTGTAGCCGAGCAACTTGCCCACGCCCGCCGAGAACACGACGATCCCGATCACGCCGAAGACGAAGGCGATCAGCAGCGGCACTGCCAAGGCGGCGAGGTCGGCAGGCTTCAGCGTGGCCAATGGTCCGAAGACCATGATCATGATCGCGAGCATCATCAGACCAAACGCATCGATCCCACTCAGTACGGACGGCTTGAACACGCCGGCCGTGCGCAGCGCGATGCCGAAGATGAGCGCCATCACGAAGGTGTTCAGGATGCCGTTGGTGAGGTTGTTGATGCCGATGCTGACGAGCACGACGACGCCCACGGCGAACAGCGTCCCCGGCGTGGTACGCAGGAAGGCGGGCAACCTGCCTTGGCTGGCAGGCGCGGACTCGTCGACGACTGCCGGGGCCTCAAGCCGTCCGGCCCGATACTCGTCGGCGAGCCGCGCCGCCTCCCGACGGAGGATGAGCGAGGTCAGCGGGAAACCGATCAGTCCCTGCAATGCCGCGATCAGAACCGGGAAGGCTGCCACCGTGCTGAGTCCGACGCCCAGCGCAGCCTCCTGCACGATCAGGACGGAGATGGTGCCACCTGACAGCGCGCCGGTGGCCGCGATGACGAAATCACGAGCCGAGGCAACGACGTCCGCGTAGTCACTGGGCTCACGCACGCCGCCGAACAGGTAGCCGGCCAGCAACAGCAGCACGCCGATGCCGATGACCGTGGCGATGCCGATCAACAACGTCTTCCATTGCTTCTTGAAGTCGTCGAGGCTGATCATCGTGCCCAGGTGGACGATGATGAACCCGACCACGACCCCGGCCAACCCCAGCAGGGACGAACTGGCGAGCAGGTCCTCGGGGAAGAGGCCGGTCATGAACCCGACGAGGAAGATGAGCGAGGCCACGAACAGACTGGACAGCAGCGACTTTGTCTTCTTGGCCACCCAGTCGCTGATCGTCCAGACCAACATCACCACCACGAAGGCGAGTACGGCATTCATGTCTTGAGCTCCATCTCTCGGCGGGTCCGGCTGGTCCTACGTGAACGACGGGGTCGGTGTGCTCGACGGATGGAACCGCGACAACCCGAAGACCCCCGTGATGGCTAGGCCGGCGAAGACCAGCATCAGCAGGGCAGCCCCGGCGGTGATATTGACGCCTTCACCAAGCACTGCGATCCCGTACCCAACCCCGGCGACGGGACCCGCCGCGTTCAGGGTGCCCACCACGATCTCGGCCGGACCTGAGGCGTATCCCTGCTGGATCCAGATGCCGGCCAGCACCGCTCCGGCGGCAATGGACGCCGCGAGGAACCAGAAGGTCGCCGAGTCGAGCCACGGCCGCGTCGTGGTGTAGTGGCCGATGGCCTTCACGACCCCCGACTCGGCGCCGTAGATGACGGCGGCCGCCGCCGACCAGGCAAGGCACCGCAGGGCCAGCGGCCCTCGTGATCCCAGCAGCGCCAACAGGGCACCAACGCCGAAGCCGGCCAGGGTGCCGAGCACCAGCAAGGCGTCATTGAGCACGGGCTCGGTGGCCGCGTGGGCGATCGCCACCCAGGCGAAGGCTGCGGTCCCCGCGACGGTCAAGGCGGTCGCGGCCCACATGGCCGTCGTGATCTGTTGGGCGTGGACGCGCGCTGCCAGCAGGATGGTCCACGGGACCGCGAGCACGCCGATGGGCTGCACCACGGTGACCGGCGCCAACAACAAGGCGATCACCTGCAGCCCGGCACCGACCCCGGTGAGCAGCAAACCACCAAGCCAACGCGGGTTGCGCAACACGGCGACCAATTGCTTCCCGCTGAGCTTGGCGCCGGGCTGCTGCGCAGCCTGGCCGGCCACCGCTGTGTGCTGGACGACGGATGCGACGGCAAGCGCTATCGAAGCGAGGACGGTCAACACCACGGCCAACGGGATGTTCTGGCTCACGATCGTCTCCTCAGAAACGCCAAATGAGCGGCACCCACAGCACCGCGACGGCTAGGAACAGCAGGATGAGCGGCAGGCCCAGCTTCCAGTAGTCGGTGAAGCGGTACCCTCCGGGCTCCATCACCATGGTGTTGGCGGCGGTGGCCACCGGAGTCAGGAAAGAGGCGGCGCCCGCGACGGTGAGGGCCATCAGGAAGGGAAGCACCGACACCCCCATGTCGGCGGCGAGCACGGTGGTGATGGGGGCCATGATCAGTACGGTCGCGGTGTTGGAGATGAGCTGACCGAGGATCATGGTCAGGGTGCAGATCGCCAGCAGCGCCAGGTACGGCGATGCATCCCCCATGACGCGGAGCAGCCCTCGCGCGATCAGATCCGCGGTTCCGGTGGCGACGAAAGCGGTCGAGAGCGGGATCATGCCACCGACCAGCACGACCGTCGTCCACGAGATCGACCGGTAGGCCTGGGTCGGCCTGAGGATCCCGCTGACCACGATCGCACCTGCGGCCAGGAGACCGGCCACCGCGGGCGGCACGATCCCCGTCGCGAGCAGCACCACCATGGCCACCAGGATCGCCAGCGCCCGTCGCGCGCCGGCGCCGAGCGGGACGGCACGCCGCAGGTCAGCGGGATCGTCGACCACCAGCACCTGCGGCCCCGCGGTGTGCTGCACGAGGTGCTCCCAGGTTCCGCCCAACAGCAGCGTGTCCCCGGCTCTCAGCCTGGCGTCCTTGCCGGTGAGCGGCTCGCCTCCCCGCTGCAGGCCCAACACGACCAGGTCCCCGCTGGGCGTCGTCATCCCGGGGAACAGGTGCAGCCCGATCAGTTCTGACCGCGGCGCCACGACGACCTCCGTGCTGCCCTGGCGCACCCCCACCAGTTCGGTGTCCGCCGGGAGGTCGTACTGTTCGCGCAGCAGCCGCGCGTGGTTCCCGACGTCCTGGGACAGCAATGTCGCGGTCCGGTTGGGCAGCAGCCGATCACCGAAGACGGCCATGAACAAGACGGTGCCCACCACCAGCGGCAGCCCGACCAGTCCGAACTCGAAGAAGCCGAAGGGACGAGCACCCGCCTCCTGAGCAGCCTCGCTGACGATGATGTTCACGGGGGTGCCCGTCAACGCCAGCATGGAGCCGGCGTGCGCCGAGAACGCGAGTGGCATCAGCATTTTCGACGGCGCGATCCCCACCCGGATCGCCACGACGACGACCACCGGAATCAGGGCGGCAACGGCTCCGTTGACGCTGATCAAGGCCGTCAGCACGGCGACCAGCCCGCAGATCATCACCAACAGCGGGGTGCGTTTCGTGCCGCCGCGACCGATCACCTGCTGTCCGGCCCACGCCGTCACCCCGGTGGAGTCCAGCGCTTCGGAGACCACGAAGAGGGTGGCGATGAAGATCACCGTCGGATCGCCGAATCCGGCCAGCGCCTGATTCAGCGTGAGGATGCCGCTCGCCCACAGCGACAATGCCACCCCGAGTGCGACGATTCCCATCGGAACTCGATTGGACATGAATGCGATCACCGCCAGCCCCAGGATGACCAGCGTCACGAGAATCGGATCCACCAGCGAACCTTAGCCGGGATCAGACGCGATCCGGCGCGTCTGATGGGTCGACCGGCGAGTCCAAGCCCGTCGCGGTAGTGTCGGCTCGACCTAAGACAGAAGGAAGCGGTGGAATGACCTCAAGCCCGCACAAACTGATCCCGCCCAGCTTCACCCCGGTGCCTTGCCTGGCCACCGTAACGGACGTAGCGGTCGTCGAAAGCCTGGCGGCGCCTGTGGATGCTGACACGCTGCTGCTGGCCAGCGACCAGGAACTGCCGGCCGAGCTGGGGTTGACCTGGGACGAGTTGAGAGCGGCCGGCTTCGATGGGTCGGCGGGCAGCTCGCTGCTGCTGCCGCGTTCCCCCGCGCCCCTGGCACTCATCGGCATGGGTCCGGCGGCTGAGCTGACCCCCGACCTCCTCAGGGACGCTGCGGCCGCGGCTGCCCGGGTCACCGCCCGCAAGGCCGGCCGACTCTCGCTGAGCGTTGAGGCCCCCAGCGTGCCGGCCGCGGTGCTGGGTCGGGTCGTCACCGAAGGTGCGCTGCTCGCTCGCTATCGGTACAGCGTGCTGAAAGCCAAGCCAGGCCAGGAACCGCTGACCGCCGTGGCCATCGTCGCGCGAGGGTACGACCCGTCCGCCGTCCAGGCCGGCGTCAGCGAGGGACTGGCCGGCGTCCGGGCGACCGCCATTGCCCGTGACCTCGCCAACACTCCGCCCGGCCACCTCACCGCCACCGGCCTCGCGGGCGTAGCCGCCACGCTGGGAGAACAATTCGGGTTCGAGGTCGAGTCGTTCGACAAGCAACAACTCATCGACCTGGGTTGTGGCGGGATTCTCGGGGTGAACGCCGGCAGCGTCGAGGAGCCCCGCATGATCGTGCTGCGCTACAACCCGGGCGGCGATGCGTCCGGGCATCTCGGGCTGGTCGGCAAGGGAATCATGTACGACTCAGGCGGCATCAGCCTCAAACCGTCCGACCCGATGCACCTCCTGATGAAGATGGACATGGGTGGTGCCGCAGCAGTGCTCGGGGCCTTCACAGCCCTGCGCGACCTCGGCGTCACCGCACGGGTGACCGGTTGGCTGATGTGCACCGACAACATGCCCTCGGGCTCGGCCTACAAGCTCGGAGACGTGCTCACCGCCAGGGGTGGCACGACCGTGGAGGTGAAGAACACCGACGCCGAAGGCCGCCTCGCCATGATGGACGGCCTGGTGCTGGCCACGGAAGCTGGCGTGGACGCCATCGTGGACATCGCCACGTTGACCGGCGCTGCGCTGATGGCGCTGGGAAAGTCGACCGCTGCGCTCTTCGGCAACAACCAGGCGCTCATCGATCAGGTGCGGGAGGCGGCGCTCGAGGTGGACGAGCCGGTGTGGCAGTTGCCGCTGGAGAAGAAGTACCGCAAGCAGCTGGACTCCGACGTCGCCGATCTGTCCAACCTCGGCGGACCCCATGCCGGGGCGACGACAGCGGCACTGTTCCTCAACGAGTTCGTCGGCGACACTGCCTGGGCTCACGTCGACATCGCTGGCACCATGCAGGCCGATGCCGACGACTCATGGCGCTCGGCCGGGGCCACCGGTTTCGGCGCCAGACTGCTGGCCCAGGTGGCACGCCGGTTTGCGTCCTGAGGGAGCGTCAGTGCCAGGTCGGCGAAGCGGTGGCTGGACACTGCCCAACGACCACCATGGGGAGGTGGCGGACGTCGTCGCTCCGGACCTGGCGGCGCTCGCGACCCAGCTCGATGACGAGTTGCGATCCCTCGGCAATCCGGAGCGCGCCGCCGGTGAACGGGCCTATCTGAAGAGCAGCCTGGTGCACTACGGCACGCCACTGCCGGCGATCCGCGCCGCCCTCACCGCAGCGACGCGCAACAGCGTCCTCGACCGCCACGCCCTGCTGCTCTTGGCCGAGGAGTTGTGGTCCGTCGGCGTCCACGAGCGCCGGGTTGCCGCCGTTGAACTGCTCGCTCGGCAGGCGGCTCTCCTGCAACCCGACGATCTTGGGCTGCTCGAACGGCTGCTGCGAGAATCCCGGACCTGGGCGCTCGTCGATCCGTTGGCAACTCGGGTCGCCGGTCCGCTGGTCGCACGAGAACCATCGTTGGGCGCGGTGTTGGATCGGTGGGCCGGCGATGACGACTTCTGGATCAGGCGATCCGCGCTCCTCACCCACCTCGTGCCGCTGCGGCAAGGTGGCGGCGATTTCGAGCGGTTCGCCCGTTACGCCGACGCGATGCTGGCAGAGCGGGAGTTCTTCATTCGCAAGGCGATCGGCTGGGTGTTGCGTGATACCGGACGGCGTCGCCCCGACCTGGTCTTCGAGTGGCTGTTACCGCGGGCAGCCCTGGCCTCGACAGTCACGATCCGCGAGGCCGTCAGGCCCCTTGCCCCGGCTCAGCGAGCGGCGGTCCTCGCCCGCCGCTGACCCCCTTGAGCCAGCGCGTGGACGCACCAATTGCCTGACCCTGCCCAGCGTGTGGTGTGATGGCGCGGTGTCCGCGTCCGAAGCACGGGTCGATTACCCCGTCCACACCAGGCTGCTCAGCAACGGCCTGCTGGTGGTTGTCAGCCCTGACCACAGTGTCCCCATCGTGGCGGTGAACCTCTGGTACGACGTCGGTTCCCGTGACGAGCGACCTGGGCAGACCGGGTGGGCTCACTTGTTTGAGCACCTCATGTTCCAGGGCTCGGCGCACGTGGCCTCCGGCGAACACCTCAACGCGCTGCAGAATGTCGGCGGCTCGGTGAACGCAACCACCTCGTTTGACCGCACCAACTACTTCGAGACGGTCCCCACCGGCGCGCTCGACCTTGCGCTGTGGCTGGAGTCCGATCGGCTGGCCACGCTGGCGGACAACCTCGACGAGGCGAACCTCGAGACCCAGCGGGAGGTGGTCAAGGAAGAGAAGCGCCAGCGGTACGACAACGTGCCCTACGGGAACGTGATGTCGCACCTGGTGGAACTCCTGTTCCCGGCTGGCCACCCGTACGCGCACCCGACGATCGGCTCGATGGTTGACCTCGACGCCGCCACCCCCGACGGCGCGAAGGACTTCTTCAGGCGGCACTACCGAGCCGACAACGCCGTCCTCACGTTGGTCGGCGACATCTCCCCCAAGGACGGGTTCAAGCGGGCGGAGCGGCATTTCGGCTGGATCACGGCGTGGAACCGCCGGCAACGCCCGGTGGCCTCGTCACTGCCGGCCCTGACCGACCCTGCCCGGCGGGACGTGACCGACGCCGTCCCTGCGGAGGCTGTCTATCTCGCCTGGCGGCTGCCACAACGCGACACTGCCTCGTTCGACGCCGCCGAGCTGGCACTGGCGATCCTGGGACAGGGCCAGACCTCGCGGCTGCACCTGGGCCTGGTGCGCGGACGAGAGGTAGCCGCCGGCGTTGGGGCAGCAGCCCTCGGGCTGGTCGCTGGCAACTCCTTGGGGTACGCGATGGCGCGCGGGCTTCCCGGCGTGGGTGCCTCGGCACTCGACGCCGCCCTCGCCGAACAGGTCAGCCGGCTCGCGGACGACGGGCCCAGCCAGGCGGAGCTTGACCGCGCGAAGGTGCAGTACTCCCGGGAGTGGCTCAGCGAGTTGTCCCACTTCGATGCCCGCGCCGACCAATTCAGCGCTTACGCCACGTTGTATCGCGATCCCGAACGAGTGAACCGGCGCTTGGGCGAGGTCCTGAGCCTGAGCATCGCCGACGTGGCAGCAAGTGCCACAGCCTGGCTGAAGCCCGAGAACGCCGCTGTGCTGTGCTACCACCAGGAGGCCGCAGATGCGACGTCGTGACATGCGCCCGGCAGTCCAACCCCCTCACCGCTGGCACTTTCCCGAACCTGCGCGGCACTACCTGGATTCCGGGTTGCAGGTGATGGCGTTCCACCGTCCCGGCCAGCACATCGCCTCGGTCGGACTGGTGGTCGACACGCCGCTGAATCTCGAACGCCACGACATCGAGGGAGTGGCGACCATCGTGCATCACTGCCTTGACGAAGGCACGAGCCGCCACCCCGGTACGGCGTTCACGACCGCCCTGGAGGACCTCGGCGCGGTGATGGGCGGTTCGGTCGACCACGCCGCCACCCAGCTGTTCCTTGAGGTGCCGGTCCCCCAACTGCCACAGGCTCTGGCCCTGCTCGCCGAGGCCGTGACAGAACCCACCCTGACGCCGGCGGACGTGAGCCGGCACCGCGCGTTGCGACTGGCCCAGATCGACCAGTTGATGGCGCATTCTGCGCACCGGGCGGCCATCGAGTTTCGGCGGGCCGTCGTGGAACGTCGCTGCCGGGCCGCCCGCATGGCCGGGGGCACCGCCGAGAGCGTGGCCGCGGTGACCGTCGACGACGTGCGCGACTTCCACCAGCGGTACTACCGCCCGTCGGGAGCGACCGTGGTCATGTGCGGCGACTTCACTGCCGACCCGTTCGCGCTTGCCGAGCGCGCCTTCGCCGGATGGTCGGGCGACGCGGCCACCGGGATCGTCCATCAGACACCCTCGCCGCGTCGTCCGCGGGCCCGGCTGGTGAACCGGCCGGGAGCGGTTCAGGCCGACGTCCGCCTGGGGAGCTTCGGGATCGACCGCGGGGACCCCCGGTGGGCCGATCTGCAGGTCGCCTGCCACGCGTTGGGCGGGGCCTTCCTGAGTCGGTTGAACAAGGCCCTGCGCGAGGAGAAGGCCTTCACCTATGGCGTCCATCTCGCCAACCACCCGATGCGGGACGGTGGGCTGCTCGCCGTGCAAGGGTCGTTCCGCACCGCCGTGACCGTGGAGGCGATCAGCCTGGCCACCCAGATCCTTGATCTCACCGCCCAGCCGCTGACGGCAGCCGAGGTGACGCATGCTGTCGGCTACACGCTGGGAAGCTCCCCCATGCGCTACTCGACCGCCAGGGGTGTCACCGAACGGGTCACCACCCTGGTCGCCAACGGCCTCAGCGCCGAGTTCGTCAACTCGTTCGGCGAAGCACTCGAGCACGTCACCCCGGGGTCGGCGACCACAGCCGTGACGGACCTGCTACCCCCGGACGGGCACACGCTCGTGGTCGTCGGGGACGCCGACGCCCTTGCCGGGCCGTTGCGTGACGCCGGCTGGGACGTCGAGCTGCGCTGACCCGCCGGTCAGCCGTTCAGCTTGGCCAGGGCTTGCTGCAACGCCGCTCGGGCGGCTTGGACCTGTTTCTGGTACTCCCCCAAGTCACCGCTGCTCAGCGCCTTGTCCGCCGCCGTGAAGGCGTCCTGGGCCTGCTGCATCAGCTTGGCTGCCGCCTGCTTGGCGTCGGTCGGAGTGGTCGGCTCGGAGGGGTTCGTCGGAGTAGTCGGCTCGGTCGTCGGATCCTCGCCGGTGGTGGCGCCGGCATCGCCCTCGAAGGCCTTGTCCAGCGCCTCCTGCAGGGTCTTGCCGATGCCAACGCTCTGACCGAACCTGACGATCACGTAGGTGAGGGCAGGGTAGGAACCGGTGCTTCCGGAGCGCTGCGCGTAGACCGGCAGCACGTACAGCAGGCCGCTGCCCATGGGCAGGGTCAGCAGGTTGCCGTAGGTCGCGGCCGCTGATCCCTGGTTGAGGAAGTTGCGCAGCACCTGCGCGACCTCACCGTCGGTGGTCATGGCGTTGAAGGTCTGCCCCGGTCCGTCGATCTGGTGGGTGTCGGACATCCGCAGCACTCGCAGCTTCCCATAATCAGGACTGGTCGCCTCAGCCACCACCGACAGGTAACTGGCCAGGTTCGAACGGCCCTTGGGGACGAACACCGACGTCTGGCTGAAGACCGGGTCGGCGTCCCCCGGCCACTTGATGGACAAGAAGTAGGGCGGTTCCTTGGCATCCGTGGGTTGCTTCACCGGGTCGACCGGAACCTGCCACAGGTCGGACTGCTGGTACCAGCTGGCGGGGGTGGTCATGTGGTAGCGGCCGAGGATCTCGCGCTGCACCTTGAACATGTCTTCGGGATAACGCAGGTGCGCCAGCAGGTCGGGGCTGATGTCACTGCGCGGCCTCACCGTGCCCGGGAAGGCCTTGGCGTACGTCTGCAGGATCGGATCGGCCTCGTCCCAGCCGTACAGCGCCACGCTGCCGTTGGTGGCATCGACCACGGCCTTCACCGAGTTGCGCAGGTAGTTGACCTGCAGTTCGGTCTGCAGTCGCGACTGCGTGTCCGACGTCGTGGTCCGTAGGGACACCAGCTCGCTGTTGGGATAGCTGCCGCTGGTCGTGTAGCCGTCGACGATCCAGACCAGGCGTCCGTCGACCACCGCCGGGTAGATGTTCTGGTCGAGGGTCAGCCAGGGGGCGACCTCCTCGACCCGCTCCTTCGGAGTGCGCTGGTACAGCAGTTGCGACGCCGAGTTCACCCGGTCCGACAAGATGATGTTGAGGTCCATGAAGTGGGCCGCGTACAGGAGCCGGGTGAACATGTTGCCGATCGGGACGCCACCCGAGCCGGTGTACGTGTTGTGGGTCTCGCCTCCGCTGGGCGTGTCGAGTTCGATGGGCTGCTGCCCTGCCTCGCGTCCCACGATGGCGAACTGGTTGCTGAGTTCACCGAAGTAGATCCGTCCCTCATAGTCGCCCAGGGCACCCTCGGTAGGCAGGTCACGCTCGATCCACTCCGGCTGGCCGTCGGACTGGCGACGGTTGCCGTAGGCGGCGACAAGACCGTAGCCGTGGGTGTAGACGGTGTGGATGTTGTTCCAGTTCTGGTCGGGCAGCCCGGCGATGTTCATCTCACGCGCGGCGACGACAGCATCGGTCTCCACCCCGTCGATGATGTAGCGATCCACGTCCAACAGGTCGGGGAAGGCGTAGTAGCCGCGCACCTGCTGCAGCTGCTCGAAGGTCTGGCTGACCACCGCGGGGTCGATCAGGCGGATGCCGGGCAGCGCCTCGGCGTCCTCCTTCAACTGCCCCGGCCTGACATCGGTGACCGCCTCGTAGTCCTTGATGTCGACGTCGCCGATCTTGAAGGCGGCCCGGGTCGCGTCGATGTGCGCCTTGATGTAGCTGCTCTCCTTGTCCGGCTCGTTCGGTCGGACCTGGAACGACTGCACCACCGCCGGGTAGATCGCCTGCAGCAGCAAGGCGGAGACGAGCATCAGTACCAGCCCCGTCACAGGCAGCACCCATCTGGCGAGGAACGCGTTGGCGAAGAACAGCGCGGCACAGATGAACGCGATGATCGCCAGTACCAGTTTGGCGGTCAGTCTCGCGTTGTCGTCGGTGTAGTGCAGGCCGGTGAACAGCGTCCCCTGGCTGACGAGATAGGTGTACCGGTCAACCAGCGCCTGCAGACCGTAGGCCACGAGAAGCAGTCCAGCCAACACGGACAGGTGCGCCCCTGCCGCGTTGTTGCCGGCACGCTGGCCAGGGCGCCCCACGCTCAGCGCGCCGGTCGTGAAATGGACGGCGGCAGCGGCCACCAGCGAGAAGAACGCGGCACTCATGACGAACCCGAGTACCTCGCTCCAGATCGGCAGTTCGAAGACGTAGAAGCCGGCATCGAGTCCGAAGTAGGCATCGGCCTGACCGAACTGCGTCCGGTTCAGCCAGGCCAGCCACGGCAACGCCTGGCTGGCGGTGGACATGCCGGCGATGACCCCGAAGAACGCGGACGGGATCGCGATTCCGAGCAGCAGGTTGGAGGCCAGCAGATCCCGGTACCGGTCGAGCACGGCACTCTGGCCGGTGCGGCGGTGGATCGGGGCCATTCGGAAAGCGAGCCACATGTTGAAGGCCACAGCACCGGCCATGAGCACGAAGAAGACCGCGAACAACAGCACCTCTGCGAGCAACTGGGTGGTGAACACGACCGGGAAGGCCACCGAATCGAACCACAGCTTCTGGGTCCAGAACTCGGTGAAGATCAGAAAGGCCACCACGAGCACACCCGCGACGAGCAGGGTGGGAAGCAGCGGCCCACGGCGGGCCAGCGTTGTTGGCACGGGTTCTCCTCGTACGGCTTCAGCAGGTTCAGTCCAATGTACGTGACAAGGCCCAAGCCAGAGCCGGCACCAAGTCGGCACCCCCGACGAGTTCCTCGGTTCCCTTGACCCGTGCGACGCCGTGACTGACGCCCTCTCGGGTGGCACCCACCACCACGCGGACGTCGAGGCGCAGGGGATGGCTCGCAACCACAATGGCCGCCTGCGCCGGGTCGTTGGGCAGTTCGGCCTCGACCTCCGGCGGGACGAAAACGCGTTCCAGGGCGAGCACGCAACCAGCCACGGCCGGTGGCCACGTGATCCGCTCGAGGGTCTCGCCGAGATCGGCCCCCGCGCTGAACTCCTCCTGCTCAATGGAGGTGAAGCCGTCCGCCAGCCCCTTGCCGAGATGCTCCGCCAGACCGGGCTCAGCCGCGATCAGTTCAGCGGTGCGCACCAACGCGAAGAGTCGCGCGGGCTGGTCCCAACCAGAACGTTTGACGTGTTGCTCCACTTCCACCAAGGCGGCAGCGAGTGCTGCCTCAGTCGCGCTCATGAGCACCGTGGCAACTGGTCGGGGGTCTGGACGCCGGAATCCCCGAGAACCTTCAACGCTTCTCCCATGGTCGAGACCGGCACCACTTGCACTCCAGGATGGGGTTCCTCGACGTCAGCGCAGTTCTCGCGCGGAATCAGGAACAGCGTGACGTGCGCGGCCTCGGCAGCAGCAAGCTTCTCCTGGACCCCGCCGATGGGGCCGACCTGTCCGTCATCGGCGATGGTGCCGGTCCCGGCGATCACCCGTCCGTCAACCAGGGAGCCGGGAGTAAGTTTCTCGTACAGCGCCAACGAGAACATGAGCCCCGCACTTGATCCGCCGATTTCTGGGTCGATTCCGAAGCTGACCACCGGTTCGTAGGTGTAGCCGATCGAGAGTCTGATCCCCACCTCGGGTACGTCCGGCTGGCTGGCGAAGGCACGCGTGGTGATCGACTGCGTCAGCGGGGCGCCGTCTCTGATCACGTCGAGCTTCACGACATCGCCCACGTGGTGGCTCTTGATCCTGTCCTGGACCTCCTGCACGGAGCTGACCGCGACGTTGTCGACCGCCGTGATCAGGTCCCCCGGCTTGAGCTTGCCGTTGGCCGGCCCCGAGGGTACGACCGAGGTCACCATCGGAAGTTCGGCCACTGTCACCCCGGCCGCTCGCAACGCCGCCACCACCGCTGTGTCTTGCGAAGCGCCCATCAGTCGCGCCTCATCCGCTTCCACCTGGGCCGCCTCGACCCCTGACGGATAGACCGCCTCCCGGGGCAGGACCTCCCGGGAGGGCAGCCAGAACGAGAAGAGCGCCTCGGGCAGGGTGAGGCTGGCGTCCGCCCTGGTGACGGCGACGGTCGCGATACGCAGTTCCCCAGAGGTCGGGTAGGTGTCAGCGCCTTCGACGCTGATCGCGGGCTTCCCGTCCACCTCGCCCAAGAGATCGTGGGTGGCCCCTGGCGCCCACGTCACGTAGGGGACGGGGACCATGGCGATGACCGCCGCGAACGCAACGAAGAGCAGAGCGGCGACAGCGGCCGTCCACGTCTGCTTGGTCACTGGCCCTCCCTCCCCTGCGGCGATCGGTCATTTCCCGCAGCGAGACTACCCTGCGAGCGAGGCCGTCGAGGCGTGGGGCCGATACCTTGGGCCGTGATGGACAATGGTGGTGAACGATGAAGGAGACGGGCGTGAGTGACCAGGACAATGCGGGCATTCCGGGCCCCGACGATGACTCCAGCCGCCCCGAGGAAGCGGCCTTGTTGAAATTCCTCGCCCAGTTCGGGCTCACCCCGGGGCCGGACGGCCGTCTCGACATCGAAGAGCTCATGGGTCGCATGCAGAGCATGATGAGTGCTTTCAGCAGCCAACTGGCGAGCCATGGGCCGTCCGACGAATCCGGCATGAACTGGCAGTTCACCAAGGACATTGCGCGCAAAGTGACGGCAGCAGACGGCGCCGATCCCACGCCGCTGGCCGCGCAGCATGCTGCCGTCCGCGATGCCTCAGCCTTGGCGGATCTCTGGCTCGATGAACAGATCGCCTTCCCCGCGGTGGCTCGCCCAGCGGCGGCGTGGAGCCGGGCCGAGTGGGTGGAGAACACCTTCGCAACCTGGCAGCAACTCACCCGACCGGTGGTCACCCATCTCAGCGCTGCCCTGCGCGGCTTGCTGGATCGGCAGGGAAGCGACGACCCGGCGGCCGGCATGATGCAGCCGATGATCCGGGCCGCCGCCGGTGGCATGTTCGCCGCGCAGGTTGGCCAGTCACTGGGCAAGCTCGCCACCGAGGTCGTCAGCGCTGGCGACATCGGCCTGCCTCTCACCAGGACGCCGCAGGTGGCGCTGCTCCCCACCAACATCGCCCAGTTCAGCGACGGACTGGATGTCGACGCCTCAGATGTGCTGCTCTTCCTCGCCCTGCGCGAGACCGCGAGGCAGCGGCTGTTCGCTGCCGTGGGCTGGCTCGGACCCCAGTTGCTGGCGCTGGTGGAGCACTACGCCCGCGGGATCGCCATCGACCCGGGCGCCCTTGAGCAGGCCATCGAATCGCAGATCACCAATTCGATGACGCCGGAACAGATCGAACAGGCCGGCCAGGTGGTGGCGGGGTCGCTGTTCGCTCCGGCCGTTACCGAAGAGCAGCGAGAAGTACTCGGCAGGCTTGAGACGCTGCTGGCACTCGTCGAAGGCTGGGTCGACGAGGTCGTCGACCAGGTGACGCGAGATCGAATGCCTTCCGCCTTGGCGCTCACTGAGATGATGCGCCGCCGCCGCGCGGCGGGCGGGCCTGCCGAGGCGGCCCTGAAGGCGCTGGTTGGCCTTGAGCTCCGTCCGCGCAGGATGCGTGACGCCGCAAACGTCTGGGCCGCGACCCGGGCGACCCGCGGTTCACAGGCGCGGGACGACGCCTGGGACCACCCGGACCTGGTGCCCACGGCCGCGGACTTGGACGATCCGCTGGGCTTCGCCGAGCACGGTCACGTGAGCCAGACCCCTGACGACCTTGACGCGGAACTGGCCCGGCTGCTCGACGAAGCGGGCGGCGACCAGCCGGGTTAGTCGGGCGGGTGAGCCGCGATCGCGGTGAAGTCCATTCCTTCCAGGAACGCTTTGGCGCGAGCTGCGTCGGGGTAGAGCCTGAGCAGGTCCCAGAACCGGCGGGAGTGTGTGGGCTCTACCAGATGTGCCAACTCGTGGAGCAGCACGTAGTCACCCACCCAATCCGGCGCTCCCCGCAACCGGTCGGTGATCCGGATGCAGCCGGTGGTTGGGGTGCAGGAACCCCAGCGCTTGTGCTGGTTCGACACCCACGTCACAGTGAATCTGGGCAGCGGTTCGCTCAGCCAAGGCAGCAGGAATAGCTCGGCCACCTCCACCGCCCGCTCGTGAAGCGACTCATCCCCCAGGGGTATGGTTCGCTTGGCTTCCTTGTCGAGGAACCGCGCGACCAGCGTCGGCACCATGTGCGTCTCTTGCTGGGCAGTCATCCGCGCCGGCACAACGGCGACCAGCCGCCCGTTCTCGCGGAAGACCGTCAGGGTGCTGCGGCGTCGCGCGCTGCGGCGAATCTGAACCAGTGGTGATTCCATGCAGGCACCCTATTCGGCCGCTCCGACAACTCCCGAGAGCGTCCCCAACCCCTCGCCGACACGCCCGTCTTGACCCGACCAGCGGCTGACCGATAGCTTCCACTGGTGAGGCCCTCCCGGGCCAGGCCGCTCGCAGGGGAAGGCAAGCGGCGACTGAACCGGTGAGGGCCTCGCAGCGTCCGGTGGCACCGGCCGAGTTCGCTGCAGACGCCTGCCGTGAGCGCGTGTGTAGACTTACGCGGCAAGATGCCCCGCCTTGAGGCAGGGCAACCCAACTACGACGAGGAGTACCAGTGGCGCAGGACAGCTACACGGGGTCTTTCTACTGCGTGAAGTGCAAGGATCACCGCGACGCGAGTGGCGACGTGAGCGTGAACCAGAAGGGCACCCGGATCGCCAAGGCCAAGTGCCCTGTGTGCGGCACCAATCTGACCCGCTTCCTCCCGAAGCAGGCCTGAACCCGCCTCTCAGCAAACAGAGCGCCGTGGCCCGCCGGGCCCGGCGCTCTTGTGCTGCGGCCCTCGAAGCAGCGGGCTACGACGCGTTGTTGGCCAGTCGTGGGCCAGTGTTGTCAATCGGGCAAGGCTGCTTGGCGGCCTGGGCTTGATGCCGTGAAGCTGACGGGGTGGACTCCCTCGAGCAGCAGTTCCGACTTCATCGCCCCATCGTTCGCGCCTGGCGTTCCCCGGGCGTGTTGCAGCTTGGCCTCGACGCGCCCACCGGTCTGATCCTCGACGGGGTCCCGGCCGCGGTGGCCGACGCGATCGATGCGCTGCAGGAACCGCGCTCCGTGGCTGACCTGGATCGACTGATCCCGGAGCTCGGGGTGGTCTGGCTGCGCTGGCTGCTGCGGCAATTGCACGATCACCAACTTGTGGAACCTCACCGGGGTCAGCCAGTCACCCCGGTCGTCGGCGTGGTTGGCTCCGGTCGGTTGGCGGATGACCTGTGCTCGCTGTTGCACCGCAGCATCGGTGTCGCCCCGATCCGGATCGCCAGCAGTCGTCCCCCCTCAAGCCCCCCGCGCCGCCACGGCGCGCCGCATCGGGCGTCCCCCGTCCTGCACTGGAATGTGGCGCAGGCCTGGCCGGAGCTCACGATCGTTGCCACCGAAACCCAGGAACCCGATCGGACCCTGACCGACGCCCTGCTCCGGGCTGATCGGACCCATCTGGTGACCCGCCTCGAAGCCGGACGCGCCGTCGTCGGCCCCCTGGTGATCCCCGGTCGGACGCCGTGCGTCCGCTGCCATGACCTGCTGCGGTGCCGCTACGACCCGGCCTGGCCACGGCTGGTGGCCCAGCTGTGCGCAGACCCCGCACCCAGTGACCCGGCTCTGCAAAGTTGGGCCGTGGCGACCGCCGTAGCCCAGATCCGCTGCCACCTGGCCGGCGGAACCCCCGACGTCGCAGGCCGAACGTTGGAACTGGGGACCGCGGACCAGTCCCTGCACACCAGGGACTGGCCGGCGCACCCTGAGTGCGGCTGCCTGCTGGTCGTGGCATGAGGGCCCACAAGGCACACTGGCCACGTGACTGAATCTCGCCGTGAGCCGGGCGACCGCTCCCGCGTCCTGCCCGAGGGAACCTTCGGTCGAAACGCCCGGCTGTTGAGCCTGCCGCTGGGCGCCGCTGGGCGCGCCACGGTCGGCATGGGACGCAAGCTGCTGGGTGCTTCCGCCGAGGATGTGGACGCGCAGCTGCGCGACGCGGCAGCGGAGCAGCTGTTCACGGTGCTTGGCGAGCTCAAGGGTGGGGCCATGAAGTTCGGCCAGGCCATGTCGATGATGGAGGCCATGCTGCCGGAGGAGATGGCGGCTCCGTTCCGGGCCCGATTGCGCGCCCTGCAGGACTCCGCTCCCCCGATGCCGACCTCCCGGGTGCATCAGGTACTCCGCGCCGAGCTCGGATCGGACTGGCGCCGCCATTTCGCGGAGTTCGACCCCCGTCCCGCGGCCGCGGCCTCCATCGGGCAGGTGCATCGCGCCCAACTGGCCGGGTCGCACCGTCAGGTGGCGGTCAAGGTGCAATACCCGGGGGCCGACGTGGCCCTCGCCAACGACCTCAAGCAGATCCAGCGCCTCGCCGCGGCAGTCGCTCCCCTGACCGGCGGCCTGGATGTCGTGGCGATGACCCGTGAGATCGCCGAACGTGTCTTCGAAGAGGTCGACTACGTGCTTGAAGGCGCGTCGCAGCAACAGATGGCCGACGCCGTGGTGGGACACCCCCGCTTCATCGTGCCTCGGGTTCACCTTGCCACGAGGCGGGTGCTGGTTTCCGATTGGGTGGACGGAGTGAAGCTCACTACCTTGACCGACCGCCCAGCGGCTGAGCGCAACGCGGCCGGCCTCGACTACGTCACCTTCCTGTTCGCCGGGCCTTCCCTGGCCGGACTGCTGCACGCCGATCCCCACCCGGGCAACTACCTCGTCACCCCCGATCACAAGCTCGCGGTGCTCGACTTCGGACTCGTCTCGCGGCTGCCGAACGGCCTCCCCGAGCCGATGGGACGTTTGATTCGCCATGCCGTGGCCGGGGACGCCGACGCGGTGCTGGCGGGCTTGGTCGACGAAGGCTTCGTCCGAGGCGAACTGGATCCCGCCGCGGTCCTGGATTACCTGAACCCGTTCGTCGAACCCGCGATGGTCGAGAACTTCCGGTTCAACCGGGAGTGGACGCGCGCCCAGTTTGTCCGGGTACACACCAGCATGGGGCCGCAAGGGGTCGCGATGCAGCTGAACATCCCGCCCGACTACTCCCTCATCTACCGGGTGTGGATGAGCGGCATCGCCGTCCTCGCGCAACTGGACGTAAGCGCCAACTTCGCTGCAGTGCTGCGGGCCTACTTGCCGGGCTTCGCCGACTGAACTGCTTCGACGCCGACCACGTGCGCCACCCCAGCGAGGATCGCCAACACCGGCGGGCCGTACTGGTCGCACTTCACCCGGCCCACTCCCGGGACCGACAACAGGCCGGAGGCGTCCCGTGGACGTCGCTCCGCGATCGCCATCAAGGTGGCGTCGGTGAAGACGACGAACGGGGGAATGGCACGTTCGGCGGCCACTGAGCGCCGCCACGTGATCAACTGCTGGTACACGGCCTCGTCATAGCCGGGGGCACAGTCGAGATGCCGTTGCAGCTTGCGCTCGGCCCCACTGGAGAGCGGTCGCCGGCACACCCGGCACGTGGCGCTCAGCGCCGTGCCTGCCTCACGCCGGACCTGCGGACGATCAGGCACGCCAGGGGCAGGGATCAGCCCGTCCAGGAATCTCGACGGCGAGCGAACCCCACTTCCCCGACGGCTCCTTGACCAGGACACCATCAGGTGACGGCGAGCGCGAGTCACCCCGACGTAGAACAAGCGCCCCTCTTCAGCCACCTGTGCGGGGCTGGCCGCCAGGGACAGCGGGATGGTGCCCTCCTGCACGCCGACCA
>CAYUWV010000035.1:0-3991 GCA_964448385.1 uncultured Propionibacteriaceae bacterium
TCAGTACAGGGTCAACAACCGGTTGAGGGACGCCTGCGCGGCGGCTCGTGATGCTTCGGACAGGTCGAGGTCCTTGTGCATGTCGCCGTAACCGCCACCCTCGGTGCGCTGGTACCCGGCAGCTTCGAAGAACGCCGTGTGCTGGGGGTCGAGCCGGATCAGCCGGGACACGGTGTGCTGGTTGACGATGAAGTCCGCATCCGCCAGGGCAAGCAGCGCCCGGCCAGCACCCTGGGCCCGCACCTTCTTCCGGGTCGCGATGTAGGCGATATAGCCGCCGTCGACCTGGCGCTCTGCCGGCCTCCCGTAGTTGTCGGCCATCTGGTAGAGAATCCCACCGCAGATGATCTGGTTCCGGGCGGCCACGATCAGCCTGCGATGGGTCCCCTCGGTAGGTTCGACGAACGCATCGAACTGCTCCGGAGCGATCTTGAAGGTCTCCAGGAAGAGGTCACGCATGGCCCTCACGTGGGGGCTGCCCGGTTCGTTGGGGAGCCGCCACAGATCAAACCCGTCGGCCTCCGCCTCGTCGGCGAAGGCGGTCGGAAAGAACCTGCTGACGACCGTGTCGAAGATCTTCATCCCGCGCGCGCCTGCCTCAGCGGGAATCACTCAGGCGCGCGACGTGCCCGCGAATGAACGAGGTGGCGCGATCGTGGAGGGCGTCGGTGCGGGCGTCGATTCGTCGTCGGGCCGGGTCGGCGTCGTGCCAGGCGATGAGCTCCCGGGCGCCTTCGGCGAGCGATACCTGCGGGTTCCAGCCCGGAGCGATCCGCTTGATCTTCGTGTTGTCGAACACCACCGAGTGGCACTTGTCCCCCAGGTAGCCGGGACCGCTGTCGGGGTCTATCCGGGCGATCACCTCGCCCGGCACATGAACCAGGTCAGGCTCGACCCCAGCAGCGTGGCCGATTGTCCGGTAGATGGCGTCCCACGGCACGGCGTCCTCGCGGGTGATGTGGAACGCCTCGCCGAGGACGTCTTCGCGGCCAAGCAGGTGGACGAACGCCCGGGCCAAGTCCGAGGCGTGGGTGAGGGTCCACAGCGAGGTTCCATCGCCGGGGACCATCACCGGCTTGCCGGCCCGCATTCGCTCAACCACCGTCCAGCCCCCGATCGGGACCTTGGTGCGGTCATAGGTGTGGGACGGCCGCACGATCGTCATCGGGAAGGCATCCTCCCGGTAGGCGTGGACGAGGGCGTCCTCGGCGGCGATCTTGTCGCGGGAGTACTGCCAGAACGGGTTGCGAAGTGGGGTCGATTCGGTGATCGGCAGCCTGACCACTGGTTTGGCGTAGGCCGAGGCCGAGGAGATGAAGACGAACTGCCCCGTCCGGCCGGTGAAGGTTTCGATGTCGTCGGCCACGTCTGCAGCGGTGAACGCCACGAAGTCGATGACGCTGTCGAACGACCGAGTGCCGAGCACCGAACGCAGCGACGCGGCGTCGCGCGCGTCGGCGATGACCACCTCCGCGCCAACGGGTGCAGGATGGTGGGTGGAGCGGCCGCGGTTGACCACCGTGACGCGCGCGCCGCGCGCGAGCGCCGCCGTCCCCACGGCGTGAGAGATGGGGCCGGTTCCCCCGATGATCAGTACGTCCATGGAATCCCCTTCCTGTCCTGACGCCGCTGGCGCCGCCTGATCGGCAGGCGGCGCACGAACCGCCCCGGCTACGGTAGCCGGGGCGGTTCGGTTGTGGTCAGCTGGCGCTGGCCGCCTTGGCCCGGAGGGCCGAGACGATGATCGCCACGACGGCATCGTCATCGAGGTGGCCGGTGTTGATGACCAGGTCGTAACGATCGTTCATCCGAGGATCCCAGTTGTACAGCTTGATCGACATCTGGGCTCGGAGCTCGTCCTCGTGCACCTGGCGACTGGCAGCCCTCGCCACGTCGATCCCAGCCTCCGCGGCCGCCCTGGCTACCCGGGTCTCGACCGGCCCGTCCAACTTCACGTGCAGGGCCTGGGGGTTGTCGGCGAGCACCACAGTGGCGTTGCGCCCCAGCACCACGCCGCCCGACGCTGTCACCTGGATGAGTTCCCGGTTGTTCTCGAGCACTCGGTCGTACTCATCCCGCTGGTCGGTGGGGATCAGGATGTTGTCGAGGTGATCGGTGCTCTCTTGTCCGAAGCGCTTGAAGAACCTCAGGAAGGCGCTGTCCGCGTCGGACTGGGTGGTGGCGGCCTCCTCGAGTTGCTCGGAGCTGTAGCGCTGGCCGAGGTAGTCGACGCCGAGGGCGGCAGCGACCTTGCGGCCCACGCTGTCGGCCCCGGAGCCGTAGGACTCGAACAACGTCACAACCGGGCCTGTCGAGGTGATGATGGGGGGATTCATGGGTCGATCTCCTGTCTGTTCTGTGCGGGTGGGTTGCTCGTCAGTGGCCTGCGCCGGTGAAGTCTGCGCCGAGTTCGGCCTTCTTGGCCTCGTTCTCGTCGCGGATCTGACGGAACACCTTGTCGGTCAGGGGGTACTTCCAGAAGATCACCATGGCGATGATCGCGCAGATGGCGGGCAGCAGGCCGATCGTGAACTTGATGGCGAAGATGGCCGACTCGGGCTGGACCGGGTTGGGGTTGGTGGCAGAAGCCGACAGGTAACCACCGATCGCGAGGGCCCAAGCGCCACCGGCGCCGCCGAGCGACTGGGTGATCTTGCGGGTGAAGGAGAACAGGGCGTAGGTAGCACCCTCGGACCGCTTGCCGGTCTTCCATTCGCCGTACTCGACCGTGTCGGCTTCAAGACCGAACATCACCGTGTTGATCAGCGAGGCGCCGACACCCTTGATCGCCAGGAACACCAGGGCCAGGGCGATGGCGCCGGTCGGCACGAAGAACAGCGCCACGCCGCCGACCACGGTGAACATGCCACACCACTGGAAGACGTTCTTCTTGCCCATCTTCCGGATGATCATCGGGATCAGCGGGGTGATCATCAGCGCGATGCCGGAGTTCACCAGGGTCATCGTTGCGGTCTGGGAAATGTCACCGAGAACGAACTTGGCGTAGTAGGCGGTGGAGCCGCCGACCGCGAACAGCCCGATCAGGTAGAAGAAGCTTGCTGCACACAGGTAGGCCAGTGCCTTGTTGTTCTTGATGGTGTCGAGCGTTTCCTTGATCGTCACCTTGGGGGTGGTCCGCACAACGGCTTCACGGCACCAGAGGAAGGTCAGGAAGAACGCGATCGAGCCGATGACGATGAACCACAAGGTGGTGGTGGTGAAGACGCCCTGCACGCTCTGCCGGTACACGGCCACGGCCGCCTGGTAGGCCGCCTTGGCCGACTCGTCGGCGTCAACTGCCAGCTTGGGGGCGGTCTTCTGGATCGCCGAGATCTGCGGGGCGACGATGTAGGTGAGCATCACGCCACCGATGGCTGAGCCGAAGGCGCGACCGGCGACCAGCTTCGACCGCTCGTTGACCGACTGGGTCATCGCGGACGCCAGTGAGCCGTAGGGGATGTTGATCAGCGAGTACACCAGGCCCAGAATCGCGTAGGCGAGGTAGGCGTAGAGGAGCTGGGTGTTCATGTCCGGGTTGACCTCGAAGAGGCCGAGCCACTTGACCCCCGGGGTGGGGATGTTGAAGTTCAGGAAGCTGAGGAACAGCACCGGCACCGCGAACCAGAGGATGAAGGGCCGGAACTTGCCGAAGCGGGTCATCGTCTTGTCGACCATGCGGCCGGCGAACAGGTCGGTGAAGGCGTCCCAGAGGCGGACCACCAGGAACATGGTGCCCACCGCCGCGGCCGAGAGGCCGCCGACGTCGGTGAAGTAATACAACAGGAACGAGGTCGACATGGAGAACGAGAGGTTCATGGCGAAGTCGCCGAGCCCGTACCCGACGATCGCGTTAGGCGATTGCTTTCCCAGAGCTCCCTGGTGACGGGGTGATGTTGCGATTGCGGTCATCGTTGATCCTTTTCTTGGTCCCGGGGATTTCCGGATTGTTGAAGTATCTAGATGCTAGGGCGGCGGCAACTGCGGCAATCAG
>CAYUWV010000035.1:4091-13791 GCA_964448385.1 uncultured Propionibacteriaceae bacterium
CCTGCCCGAATGCCGGGTGCTCGGGGTGGGCATCGGCGCCGGTTCGCGGGACGACGCCGGGCGGCCCAACGTGGTCAGACTCGTGCTGGGCGAGGTTGTCGCGACCGATTCTCCCCCGACCGATGCCTGGGTGCTGGAGGCCAACGTCGACGACCTCGACCCGCGATTGTGGCCAGGCGTCCTGACGTCCCTGGTGACGGCGGGGGCAGATGACGCCTGGCTGAGCCCGATCCTGATGAAGAAGGGCCGACCGGCGCACACCCTGCACGTCCTGACCAGCCCTGCCCGGCGTCCGGCCCTTCGGGATCTGGTCTTCGACCTCGTCCCGACCCTGGGACTCAGGGAGTACCCGGTGATCAAGTACGCGCTGCCGCGGGTGTGGCGTCCGGTTCAGGTGGGTGAGGCGGAGGTGCGGATCAAGCTGGGGCTCCGGTTGGGCCGGGTCACCACCGCCACCCCCGAGTTCTCCGACGTGGTGGCGGTGGCCGAGGCCACCGGACGTCCGGTCCGCGACGTGCTGACTGCGGCGAACGCTGCGGCAGTAGCGGCCGGACTCACGTCCGGTGCCGCACTGCCGCAGTAGCCGTCGGATCAGTTGGGCGAGGCGTAACCGAGCTGGCGGATGTGCGCCATCGAGTCGGCCAGGCAGTCGTAGGCGTCACGGCCGTAGAGGTCGTCCTGCTCCACCAGCAGGTACTCCGCTCCGCTGGCGAGCGCCTGCGGGATCACCGCCTGGAAGTCGATGTTGCCGGCGCCCACTTCGGCGAACTGCACCAGGTTGGTGAAGGCCTGCATGAACCCGGCGAAATCCCCGGCCTGCAGCAGGTCCAAGCCGGACAGCGGGAGCGTGGCCACCCGATAATCCTTGAGGTGAACCAATTCGACCTTGCCCGCGAATTCGGCGAGCACGTCAACCGGATTTCTGCCGCCCCGTTGCACCCAATGCACATCAATCTCGAAATGGACGGACGGAGAAACCCGCCGAACAATATCGAATAGCGTCTCGCCATCGTGCTTGGCGAAATCAACATGGTGGTTGTGGTAGGCCAAGGTGATTCCTTCGGCGGCCAGCCGCTGCGCGGCCTCCTCGGTCTCCTGGGCGAACCTGACCACCGCGTCCTTCGACACCATCGCCTCGAAGGGCATCATGCCGATCCGCGTGAAGCGGCAGTCCAGGCGCCGACAGTCCTCCACGATCTTGGCGAAGTCGGTGTCGAGGGCGTCGCCGGTCGCGGTGGCGCCCTTCTTCAGAGCCACCGAGAGGGCGGCGACCTGGAGGCCGAGCTCCTGCCGTCCGCGCTCAAGGTCCGCGACGTTCGCCGCGTCCACCGGAATCTGGGACACCTCGACGGCTTCATAACCCATGTCCGCCAACCGCTGCAGCACACCGAACATGCCGGCCTCGGCAACCTTGTCGCGGACCATCATCAATTGGACGCCAACCCGAGCCATGATCAGTTCCCCTCTCGGACGGCGAACTTGCCCTCCGCTGCGATCCGGCTGTTCAGTTCCTCGAGGTAACGCGCCTCGTCGAAGTTCTCGATGGACACCTCCTGGCCGGTCCAGCCAGACAGGTGGATCGCGTTCGCGAGTCGGACGCCGTGGATGCCGTCGCCCACGGGCGCGATCAACTCAGTGCCATCCAGGATGTTGGCGGCGAAGTTCTCGAAGACGCTTGGGTGCTGCTCGCTCCACGCTGACTCGTAGGTGGTCGTGGTGGTGGTCATCAGCTCGGAGAGGTCCGCGCCCCCGGCGAAGATGCGCATCACGTCGGACATGTCCATCGCCTTGCTGAGTTCCTGTTCCGGGGCGCTGAGCTTGGTGATGGTCACCTTCTTGGAGTCCTCGACGACGATCTTGCCCTGGTCGAGCAGGATCTCCAGGCGATCGGTGCCCGGCAGGTCGTGGGTGCAGGTGATGAACGTCCCGGTCGCGCCGCCGCCGAAGTCCACCACTGCGGTCACTTCGTCCTCGACGGCGATGTCGCGCTGGAAGCCGAAGGCGAGTTTGGCGAAGACCGCGTTCGGCACGCCGCAGATCCACTGCCACAGGTCCAGCTGGTGGGGTGCCTGGTTGACGAGCACGCCACCGCCTTCGCCGCCCCAGGTGGCCCGCCACTGGCTCTGGTCGTAGTAGCCCTGCGGCCGCCACCAGGTGGTGATGATCCAGTTGGTGTGCCGCAGCTTGCCGAGCGTGCCACCCGCAACCAGGTCGCGGAGGTCCTGGTACAGCTTGTTGGTGCGCTGGTTGAACATGATCGCCGTGGTCAGCTCCGGGTGCGCCGCGGCCAGGTCGAGCAGCTTCTTGACCTGCCCGGTGTAGACGCCGGCCGGCTTCTCCACGAGGACGTGGATGCCGTGTTCGAGGGCGGCGATGGCCATCTCCGGGTGCAGGTAGTGCGGCACGGTGGTGACGACAGCGTCGACGTCACCGCTGGCCAGCATGGCGAGGTAGTCGGTGTAGAACGGCACTGAGTAGCCCTCGGCGACGGTCCGCTTGGTTTCGTCGGTGTCGCAGATTGCGGCCAGCACGGTGTTGCCGACCTTGCCGGCAGCGAGGAAGCCCGCGTAGTAGCCGCCTTGGGCGCCAAGCCCGATGATGCCGAGGCGGATCTTCTGGTCAGCCATGGTGGTGGTCCTTCTTTCGACGGTCGTTGGGAATGATTCACGGTAGGGCGCTGTCCGGGACGGTTCACCGTTGTTGCCAATCGTTGTCACCGCGGCTTGCCGGACTGTCCGGGGGGCGTGCTCCAATGGTGGGACAGGCGTCGAGCGCCTGGTTTCCGTGAACTGCAAAGGTGCTGGTTTCTATGTGGACGCTGTCCGGTTTCGCCGATGAGATTTCCCCCGACCTGGACGAGCAGGTGGCACTGGTCACCGACCTCGGCCTGCGATACATCGAGCTGCGCTCCGCCTGGGACGTGAACATCCTCGACCTCGATGCCGCCCAGCTGCGCCGGGTCAGGGACACCCTCGACGATGCCGGCCTCGGCGTTTCCAGCATCGGTTCGCCGATCGGCAAGATCGCCATCACCGACGACAACACCCCGCACCTGGCCCGGATGCGTCACGCCGCCGACGTGGCGAGACTCTTCGACGCCCCGTTCATCCGGATGTTCTCCTACTTCATGCCTGAGGGTGCTGACGTCGACGCCTACCGCGACGAGGTGATCAGTCGGCTCCGCGCCCTGGCCGACATCGCTGAAGCTGCCGGCGTCACCCTGATCCACGAGAACGAGAAGGAGATCTTCGGTGACATCCCCCGCCGCTGCCTCGACATCGTCGAAGCCGTCAACAGCCCGGCTCTCAAGCTGACCTGGGACAACGCGAACTTCGTCCAGTGCGGCGTCCGGCCCTTCACCGAGGGTTACGCCATGCTCTCCCCCCACGTCGCGTACCTCCAGGTGAAGGACGCGCTGATGGCCGACGGCACCGTGGTCCCGGCCGGCGAGGGCGACGGCCAGTTCCGAGAGACGATGCGCGCGTTCGCCGCTGACGGGTTCGACGGCTTCGTGTCGCTGGAACCCCACCTCGGCTACGGCCACTCCCTCGGTGGGTTCTCCGGTCCGGAGAACTGGCGTCGCGCCCACGCGGCACTTACCGCCATCCTCACCGAGGAAGGGATCGCCTACTCATGAGCAGCGCGACCACCGCGGCCGTGATCGGGATCGGCGACATCTCAGCCCTCCACCTGGCCGCGATCGAGGCGAACCCGGACATCGAGCTGGTCGGCGTCTGCGACGTCGACCCTGAGCGCGCCGAACGGGCCGCACGCTCCTTCGGGGTGCCGGCCTTCACCGACCATCGCGAGCTTCTGGGGCGGGTCGCCCCGCAGGTGGTTCACGTGACCACCCCGCACGACCAGCACGTCCCGGTGGCCCTGGACGTCCTCGATGCCGGGTCGCACCTGCTCACCGAGAAGCCGGTCGGGCACACCGTCGAGGCGGGCCTTCAGCTCGCCGAGCGCGCTGCTGCGGCGACCGGCAAGGTCGGGGTGGTGTTCCAGAACCGGTACAACCCGACCTCGGTCGCGATGCAGGAGGTGCTCGCCTCCGGTGCGCTGGGACCGATCGTCGGCGCCCGCGCAGCCGTGTGGTGGTTCCGACCGGCCGCCTACTACCAGGCTGCGCCGTGGCGCGGTCGCTGGGAGACGGCCGGCGGCGGGGTCATGATCAACCAGGCGATCCACACCCTCGACCTGCTGCTGTGGTTCCTCGGTGCGCCGACCTCGGTTCGCGGCCGCGCTGCAACGCTGGCCTTGGACGACGTGATCGACGTGGAGGACACCGCGACGATCGTGATCGACCACGACACCGGCGTCCGCTCGACCTTCTTCGCCACCAACACGCACCACACCAACTCCGACGTCGAGCTTGAGATCACCGGTCAGGCTGGGGTCCTCCGGCTGGCCGGCGGCGAGGTGTCGTTGACCGACTCCGCGGGCACGCGCCTGATCGCCACCGACACCCAGGCCGGCGGGATGCGTTCCTACTGGGGCAAGGGACATTCCCTGCTCATCGACGACTTCTATGCCCGCCTGGACGACCCGGAGCCGTTCTGGATCGGCCCGGCCGACGGGCTCGCGCCGCTGCGCGTGCTGCGGGAGGTGTACTCCCAGAGCGGGATCCTGCCGAGCGGGAGCGCGCTGTAGCCGGCGGCCATGGCGGCTCAGCCTGCGCGGGCCAGGCCTGCGCAGGCTCAGCCCTCGGCTGGCTCAGCCCATGGCTGGCTCAGCCCTGCGCGATCTGCGCAGCGAGGTGTCCAGCGCCGTAACCGTTGTCGATGTTGACCACGGCGACCCCGGGCGCGCACGAGTTCAACATGGTCAGCAGCGCGGCCAGCCCCTCGAAGGCTGCGCCGTAGCCGACCGAAGTCGGCACCGCGATCACCGGGGCCGCGACCAGCCCGGCGACCACGCTGGGCAGCGCCCCGTCCATGCCGGCGACGACCACGATCACGGCGGCGCTCCGCAGCAGTTCCAGTCGGCTCAGGATCCGGTGCAACCCGGCCACTCCCACATCGGGCACCAGCTCGGTGCGACGGCCCAGGAACCGGGCGACCAGCTGCGCTTCGCGCGCAACCGGCAGGTCGGAGGTGCCGGCCGCAGCCACCACCACCAGTCCCCCGGTGGCCGCTGGCGGCTCGGCGGGCCACCACAACAGCCGCGAGGCCTGGTCATGGCTGGCGTCCGGCAGTTCGCCGAGCACGGCCAGCGCCTGCTCAGCGTCGGCCCGGGTGAAGAGGGTTCGCGCCGCCCGCTCCCGCACGGCCGCGGCGATCAGCCGCAGCTGGGCCGGGGTTTTCGATTCGCAGTACACCGCTTCGGCATAGCCGCGGCGCTCGGCACGGTCGAAGTCAAGCTCAGCCACCTCCCGCAGCGCGGCCGACGGCTGCCAGGCGTCCTCAGCCATGGCCCACCAACGGCAAGGTGAACGCGCCGGACTGGATGCCCGCCAGGTCGAGGCTCACGAACCGGAATCCGGCCGCCCGCACCGCCCGCAGCAGTTGCCCCCGAACCTCGGCAGAAACCGCCCGCGGCAGGTCGGCCACGGGGAGTTCCAGCCGGGCGATCTCGCCGTGGTGCCTGACCCTCGCGTCGGCGAAACCCAGGGCACGGACGGCCGATTCGGCCGCGTCGATCTGCCGCAACTTCTCGGGCGTGACCTCCTCGAAGTGCGGGATCCGGGAGGCAAGGCACGGGGCGGCCGGCTTGTCGGCCGAGGGAAGGCCGAGCGCGCGGGCGACCGTCCGCACGTCGGCCTTGTCGAGCCCGGCGTCGGCCAGCGGACGCAGCACCCGGTGGTTCGTCGCGGCTCGTGCCCCCGGACGGTCGGGACGCCGGGCGTCGTCGGCGTTCTCACCGTAGGCGATGGCGCTCAACTCGTACCGATCGGCGACTTCGTCGGAGATCCGCGTGAACAGCTCGTCCTTGCAGTGGAAACACCGGTCGGGACCGTTGGCCCGATACTCCGCCTTGTCAGCCTCGTGGGTTTCCAGCTCGACCAGCGGGACGCCGATGGCCGCCGACACCGCGTGCGCGGCCGCCCGTTCGTCCGAGGCCAGGCTTGGGGAGACGCCAAGGATCGCCAGCGTCCGTGCGGGGCCCAACGCCCGAGCAGCCAGCGCGAGCAGCACCGAGGAGTCGACCCCACCGGAGAAGGCGACGCCCAAGCGGGCCGGGTTGCCCAGTGCCTGGGTCACCCGGCCCGCCAGGATCGCCGGTCCGCCGGTCAGCGGTCCGATCAAGGTGGTCGTCATCAGGTCAGCCTCTCGTGGTTGGCCGACCTCGTCCAGCCGGAAGCTCTGGGCTCAGAGCTCCACCTCGGTCCGATCGGTCGACCACTGAGTATGGAAGGTACCCGCCTTGTCCACACGCCGGTAGGTGTGCGCCCCGAACAGGTCCCGCTGGCCCTGGATCAGGGCAGCAGAACTACGCTCCGCGCGCAGCCCGTCGTAGTAGCTCAGCGAGGACGCGAAGGCCGGCGTCGGCACTCCGGCCAGGGCCGCCTGCGACACCACCCGCCGCCAAGCCGCCACCCCGGAGCCGACGATCTCGGTGAAGTAGGGGTCTGCGATCAGCAGCGGCAGTTCCGGGTTCCGCTCGTAGGCCTCGGTGATCCGGTTGAGGAACCTGGCCCGAATGATGCAGCCACCCCGCCAGATCCTCGCCATCGCGCCACGATCGATGCCCCAGCCATAGAGCTCGCTGGCTGCGGCGATCTGGTCGAAGCCCTGGGAGTAGGCGACCAGCTTGGAGGCGTACAGGGCAGCGCGGACGTCGTCGATGAACTGGGCGCGGTCCTCGATCTGCCACGGCTGGGCGGCGGCGGGCAGGACCTCGCGGGCCGCCGTCCGCTGCGGGATCGAACTGGACAGCGCGCGAGCGAAGGTCGCCTCGGCGATGCCCGTGACCGGGACCCCGAGCTCCAGGGCGTTCTGGACGGTCCAGCGCCCGGTGCCCTTCTGGCCCGCCTCGTCGACCACGACGTCGATGAACGGCTTCCCGGTGCTGGCATCCACGTGGCGCAGCACCTCTGCGGTGATCTCGATCAGGAACGACTCGAGGTCGCCCGAGTTCCACTCGGCGAAGATGTCGCCGATCTCGGCCGGGCTCGCTTCGAGGCCCTGTCGGAGCAGGTCGTACGCCTCGCCGATCAGCTGCATGTCGGCGTACTCGATGCCGTTGTGCACCATCTTGACGAAGTGTCCGGCGCCATCGGGTCCGACGTGAGTGCAGCAGGGGACGCCGTCCACCTTGGCCGCGATGCTCTCCAGCATCGGGCCGAGCGCCTCGTAGGACTCGGCGGGACCCCCGGGCATGATCGCCGGGCCGAGCAGCGCGCCCTCTTCGCCACCGGAGATGCCGGCGCCCACGAAGTGGAAGCCCTGGGCCCGCAGCGCCGCCTCGCGACGGATGGTGTCAGGGAAGTGCGAGTTGCCGCCGTCCACAATGATGTCGCCCGGCTCCAGGAACGGCACCAGGCTCTCGATGGTGGCGTCGGTCGCGGGGCCGGCCTGGACCATCAGGATCATCCGGCGCGGACGCTTGAGGCTGGCGACGAAGCTCTCGACGGTCTCGGCGGGGACGAAGTCGCCGTCGGCGCCATGGGCTGCCATCAGCTCGCGGGTGCGTCCGGGCGTCCGGTTGAAGACGGCCACGCTGTAGCCGTGGCTGGCGAAGTTGCGGGCGAGGTTGCTCCCCATGACCGCCATCCCGACGACGCCGACGTCGGCGGTCGGTTCGGTCACGGTTGGTCCGGCGGGGGTTGTGGTAGTCATCGTTGGCTCCTGGCGCAGGCGAGTCGGGTGTCGCGGCGGCCGGCTGTCGGCCGTGTGTCTCCAATCAATCAGCGGAACCGGTTTCGGCACAATCGGTTGCCGCAGGTTGCCTGCGGGGTAGCCTGTCTACGTGACGGAACAGCCACGCACCCCGGTCACCATCTATGACGTGGCCAAAGCTGCCGGGGTGGCTCCTTCGACCGTGAGTCGCACCTTCGCCCGGCCGGGACGGGTCAACGCCGAGACCGCCGCGCGGATCCGGCAGGTCGCCGAAGAGCTCGGCTACCGGGCGAACCCGATCGGACAGGGGCTGTCGACCGCGCAGACCCGGTTGATCGGGCTGATGATCTCCGACGTCGCCAACCCGTTCTACGCCCAACTGATCCGGGGCGCCCAATTAGCGGCCAACGATGCGGGGTACGAAATCCTGCTGTCCGACTGCCGAGAGTCGGGAACCCGGGAGCGGGCCGCCCTGGAACGCCTGGTCCCGGTGGTCGAGGGCTTTGTGATCGGCAGTTCGAGAATGCCGGATTCGGCGCTTCGGACGATCGCGAAGCAGCGTCCGATGGTCGTGCTGAATCGCGAGATGCGCGACGTGCCCAGCGTGATCACCGACAATGTCGGCGGGATGCGCGCCGCGGTCGACCTGCTTCGCACACTCGGACACGAGTCTGTGGTGTACGTGGCCGGGCCGGAAGCGTCCTGGGCCGAGGGGGTCCGGTTCCGGGCGCTCCGCGACTACGGGACGGCGACGGGCGTGCACACCCACAAGGTCGGGCCCTTCCTGCCCACCTTCGAAGGGGGGCTGTCGGCCGGTCGGCAGCTGCTGGACAAGCCGCCGACAGCCGTCATCGCCTACAACGACCTCATGGCCATCGGCGTCATGCACGCGTTGATCACATCGGGCCTGAAAGTCCCCGAACAGGTCAGCGTGATCGGCTTCGACGACATCCTCACCTCGCGGCTGATCCTGCCACCGCTCACCACGGTGGCAGCACCAACCCGCCAGATGGGCATCACCGCCGTCAACAACGTGATCGCGATCACCAAGGGCGCGAAGCACAGTGGGGGCGAGGCCCTGATGGTGCCCACCCAGCTCAAAGTCCGCGGATCAACCGCTCAGCGCAGGCGGAAGAGGGTTTCCCCGGCGTTGGGCACCACCATGGTCTCCTGGTCGGCTTCGTAGCTGGCCAGGTCGAAATCCTCCGGGGCGATGTAGCCGAGGTTCGCCTTGCGCACCTGCTCCTCCGGAATGGCGGTGACCAGGGTCACGTCCACCCGGCAACGTTCGCCGTTGACCTCGTCGTACGTGCCGGCGCCCCGCAGGTGGGTGCTGTGCGCGAGCACTCCCCAGTGGATGTCGGAAAACTTGTCCCACTGCTTCACGAAGTAGTCACGGCAGTGGTAGCCGATCTCGTTGATCTCGTGGTGGACGAAGGAGATCTCCTTCACGTGGGGTGCGTAGATGATCACCTCGCCGCCGTCGGCCACCACCGGCTCGAGTTTGTAGAAGCCCTTGGCGGCCGTCCAGATGTCCTCGTACTTCTCCGGGATCAACGACACGACCCGCTTCACCGGGGCGTCCAGATAGCGCACGTGGGTTTCGGCGGCGATCAGCGCCGACGCGGCCCAGGCCGCCTCCGGGGTGCCGAAGGAGGCCGCGTGGAGGTCGTAGGTGCCCGACTTGGCCACCACGCACAGCGCCAGCTTGCGGCTGGGGATCAAGGCGGCCGCCTCGTTGATCAAAGCTCGGACGGGGGTGATCCCGAGGGTGCCGATGATCTCGGCGCTGGTGATCAGCGCACCGACCCAGTGGGTCAGGTCGATGATCTGCTGCCCGGCGATGCCGGGGAAGAAGTACTTGTTGCCGCCGGAGAAGCCGACCACCTCGTGGGGGAAGACCGGACCGATCACGATCACGA
>CAYUWV010000035.1:13891-18678 GCA_964448385.1 uncultured Propionibacteriaceae bacterium
CCGCCGGAGAAGCCGACCACCTCGTGGGGGAAGACCGGACCGATCACGATCACGATGTCGTGGTCAACCACGGCCCGGTTCAGGGCCACTTCCGCAGGGACGGCCAGCAGTCCGCCGCTCAGCTCCGCCACGCGCTCGGCGCTGATCGTGCCGAGCGTGACGAAGGTTTCCGGCTTCGACCACTCGTGGTTGATCACCGTCATCCCTGGGTAGGTGCCCTCTAGCCCGCCTTCGCCGTAACCCAGATGCTTGGCCAGGGCCTCGTCCGTCATCCCCACATGGGTGCCCAGCGCGATCACTGCGGTCAGTTGGGTGACCCGGCCGGCCAGGGCCTCGTGGACGCAGCGCATCAGCAGCGGGAGCGGGCTGGATCGGGTGCCGTCGGGGATCACCAGGCACACGCTCTTGCCGTCGACGTCGACAGCGGCGAGCTGCTCGGCGATGAACTGGCGAACCTGATCTGTGGTCAGGGTCTGCTCCGGCCCGCCGATGAGGGCCGCATCGGCTGCCAGGGCAGCGACGATTTCCCGATTGTTGGTCATGCACAAACATTGCCCCTCGCTGGCCCTGACTTCAACTGGCTGAGGCAACACCCGGCAACGCGTTCCCTCCGGCGGGCGACACGGACCACGATGGGCCCATGGCTCGACTCGACCTCCATCCCGACCGGATGCTCCCCGCGGACCCCACGCTCCGCCCCATCGCCCGCGAGATCTACCAGGGGGTCCGCGAGCTGCCCATCATCTCCCCCCACGGCCACGTGCCGCCGCAGTGGCTGGCCGACGATGTGCCGTTCGGCGACCCGACCTCGCTGCTGATCACCCCCGACCACTACGTCAACCGGATGATGCACGCCAACGGGGTCGACTTGGCGGACCTGGGTGTCGGCGAGAGCGACTTCAGCCCCGAACGGTCCCGGGAAGCCTTCCGGACGCTGTGCTCGCTGTGGAGCGCCTATCGCGGGACGCCGGTCAAGTTCTGGTTCGAGTCGGAACTCGCCGACATCTTCGGCATCGACGTGGCACCGTCTGTGGAGACCGCGGACGAGATCTACGACAGCATCGCCGCCCAGCTGGCCACCCCCGCCTTCCGGCCGCGTGCGCTCTACGAGCGCTTCAACATCGAGTTCATCGCCACCACCGACGACCCCTGCGACGACCTGACCCATCACGCCAAACTGACGGCCGATCCCACCTGGACGGGGCAGGTCGCGCCGACCTTCCGTCCGGACAAGTACTTGGAGCCTGCCACCCCGGCCTGGAACGAGCTGGTCGACCGGCTCGGCGAGGTTAGCGGCGTCGACACCGGCACCTACGCCGGCTGGGTGGCCGCAATGGAGAACCGGCGCGGCTTCTTCAAGGCGCACGGGGCCGTGTCCACCGACCACTCCCACCGGGACGCCCGGGTCGAGCCGATCAGTGACGACGAAGCCGAGCGGCTCTACCAACTCGCCCGCACGAACCGGATCACACCCGCCGAAGCCGACACCCTGCGCCGCAACTTCATGTTCGCCCAGGCGCGGATGGCCGCCGACGACGGCTTGGTGATGACCATGCACCCGGCCGTGTTCCGCAACCACCACACGGGCACCTTCGAGCGTTTCGGCGCCGACGTCGGCTGTGACATCCCGATGGGGGTCGAGTTCACCAACGCCGTCCAGCCGATGCTGGCCGCCTTCGGCACCTCCTCCTACTTCCAGGTGGTGTTCTTCACCATGGACGAGACGGTGTACTCCCGCGAACTGGCTCCGCTGGCCGGCTTCTACCCGTCGGTGTACGTCGGCGTGCCGTGGTGGTTCATCGACGCGCCGGAGGCCATGGCCCGCTTCCGGGGGGCCGTCACCGAGTCGGCCGGGTTCGGCCGCACCTCCGGGTTCATCGACGACACCCGCGCCTACCTCTCCATTCCCGCCCGGCACGACCTGAGCCGGCGCATCGACTCCGGCTACCTCGCCAAGCTCGTCGGCGAGCACCGACTGACCATCGACGAAGCACTCGAAACCGCCACCGAACTGGTGGTCGGCAATCCCCGAAAGGCATTCAAGCTATGACCGCAGCGACCCTCTCCCGAGCGGCCGGCCACGGCCGTCCCGCCGCACCGGTACGCATCGTCCACCTGGGCGTCGGCAACTTCTTCCGCGCCCACCAGGCCTGGTACACCGACCAGGCCCCGGACGCGGCCGAGTGGGGCATCGCCGCCTTCACCGGGCGCTCCGCCGCGATGGCCGAGGCGTTGGCGCCCCAGGGTGGCCTGTACACGCTGATCACCCGCGGCACCGACGCCGATTCCTTCCAGGTCATCTCGAGCCTCACCGCCGTCCACGCGGCCGGCGAACACGACGCCTGGCTGGGGTACCTCCGTTCGCCGCAGCTCGCGATCGTCACCATGACGGTCACCGAGGCCGGCTACCTGCGCGGCCCGGACGGGGGACTCGACCTGACCAACCCGGGCGTGGCCGCTGACCTCGCCGCACTGCTCACCGACCCGGTGGCCCCGGTCACCACGACGCCGGCCAAGATCGTCGCCGGGCTGCTGGCCCGCCGTGCCGCCGATGCCGGCCCGCTGGCCATCGTCTCGTGCGACAACCTGTCGCACAACGGCGAGGTGCTCGCCCGAGTGGTCGCCGACCTGATCGACCAGGTGGATCCGACGCTGGCCGCCTGGGTCGAAGCCAACGTCGCCTTCGGCACCACCATGGTCGACCGGATCACCCCAGCCACCACCGACGAGCACCGCGCCTCCGTCCTGGCCGCGACCGGGCTGGTCGACGCCGCCCCGGTGCCCACCGAACCGTTCAGCGAATGGGTGATCCAGAGCAAGTTCCCGGCCGGGCGTCCCGCGTGGGAGGCTGCCGGCGCCCGGATCGTCGACGACGTGGCGCCCTTCGAGCGGCGCAAGCTCGCCCTGCTCAACGGCTCGCACTCGCTGCTGGCGTACGGCGCCACGATCCTCGGCCACGAGACGGTCGCCGACGCGATCCACGACCCCCGCTGCCAGGCCTGGGTCGAGCAGTGGTGGGACGAGGCCTGCGCGCACATCCCGCTGCCTGCTGAGGACCTGACCGCCTACCGGGCGGCGCTGCTCGACCGCTACCGCAACCCCAACATCCGGCACGCCCTGGCGCAGATCGCCTCGGACGGCTCGCTCAAGATCGCGGTGCGGATCCTGCCCACTCTTCGCGCCGAACTGGCCGAGGGCCGCGTGCCGGCTGGTGCCGTCCGTGCGGTCGCCGCCTGGGTGCAGCACCTGCGGGGCCTGGGCGCCCCGGTCAAGGACGTCCGCGCCGCCGAGGTGCTCGCCCTGGCCGAAGGCACCCTGGAACAGTCCGTTGACAAGGTGCTCACTTTCCTCGACGCCGACCTGGCCCGCGACGGCCGGCTCCGTGCCGCCGTGGTGGCACAGGCCACAGAGCTCGCCGAGCTCACCCGCTGATCACGTGAACCACCGAAAGGAAAGCCCAATGTCGCTCCGCGAGGACGCCCGCTGGTCCCTCGTCGTCCCAACGTCGATGGGGGTCCGGCTCACCCCCGAGAACCGCCAGCCCGTCCACACTGCCGACCGCTTCGTCGTCCAGGCGACCAGCGCCGAGACCAACGTGGCCGCGGTCGTGTCCTACCTCGGCGAGCCCACCAAGGTCCTCACCGCGTTCGTGGCCGGCTCGCCCGTCGCGGCGCTCATCAAGTCCAACCTGCGCGCCCGGAACATGAGCTATGAGGGTCCCGAGCTGCCGCAGGGCGACGCCTGGGGCCTGCGGCACCAGTTCAACATCGCCGACTCCGGCTACGGCGGGCGCGCCCCGCGCGTCTGGAACGACCGGGCCGGCGAAGTCGGTCGGGAGCTCAGTGTCGACCAGTTCGACCTCGAGAAGCTGTTCGGCGACGAGGGTGTGAAGATCCTGCACCTGTCCGGCTTGATCGCGTCGCTGTCGCCCAAGACGTCGGCGTTCTGTGTTGAGCTGGCCAAGGCCGCCAAGCAGCACGGGACCCTCGTCAGCATGGACATGAACTACCGCGCGTCCTTCTGGAAGGGCCGCGAGGAGGAGCTGTCGAAGGCATTCCACGAGATTGCCGAGCTGTGCGACATCCTCTACGGCAACGAGGAGGACTTCCAGCTCTGCCTCGGCATCAAGGGTCCGGAAGCCGGCGGCGAGGGCATCGACGCCAAGATCGAGGGCTTCAAGGAGATGATCGGCCGCATCAGACAGGCGTACCCGAACGCGTCGTGGATCGGCACCTCGCTGCGAGAGGTCATCTCGGCCAACCACCACAAGTGGGGCATGATCCTGTGGCACGACGGCGAGTTCGTCGTCCTGCCGCTGCGCGACATCGACGTCATCGACCGCATCGGCGGCGGTGACGGCTCGGTCGGCGGGGTGCTGTACGGGATCCTGAAGGGCTGGAACGTCGAGCAGTGCGCTCAGTTCGGCTGGGCGACCGGCGCCCTTGCCGCGACGTCCCTCAACGACTACGGCGCCCCCGCGGATGAGGACCAGGTCTGGGCGATCTGGAAGGGCAACGCCCGCGTCCAGCGCTGAGCTCGGAGGAAGTGCGCCGCTTCACTGGCGGTGACTGGGCGTGGCGGGTTCTCGTGGGTCCCGCCACGCCCAGCCCGGCCACTCGGTCGGCCCCGCGCACCCGGCCACTCGCACCCATTCTCGCCCGTGTCAGTCTCGCCCGGTTCTGGCCCGCTGTGATGTATCAGGACAGCGGTGACAGTTCTGCATCAGGACAGCGGTGACGGTTGGTGTGTCAGGACTTCGGTGACAGTCCGCGGATGTTGGGTCGGTT
>CAYUWV010000036.1:0-7356 GCA_964448385.1 uncultured Propionibacteriaceae bacterium
ATTGCGCGAGCCCACGCCACGGTCCTGCCACCGGACCCTGCGTCCAGGTGGGTCGGATGCCCTCCATCACGCGCACGCCCAGCAGCTCCTTCGGACCCACCGTGACTGTGTTGGTCGCCGGCGACACCGCCAGCACGTAACGCGGCCGCCCATCGGCCGCAGGGACCGAGAGGCGAAGCCCATGGCGCTGCCCCACCGTGAACTGGTGGGCCCCACCATGGGCTCCCACCACGTCGCCGTCGGCATCGACGATGTCGCCCGTCCGGCGTCCGAGCCGATCGTTGAGGAACCCTGCGGTGTCCCCGGTCGGAATGAAGCAGATGTCGTGGCTGTCCGGCTTCTTAGCCACCAAGAGTCCCCTGGCCGCAGCCTCGGCGCGAACCTGCGCCTTGGACTGGTCACCGCCCAGCGGAAACACCGAGTGCTGCAGTTGCTGCTGATCCAGCACCCCCAACACGTACGACTGATCCTTGCGGGGTTCGGCCGCCCGATGCAGCTGCACCTGACCTGCGACGCGGGAGGTCGACGCATAGTGGCCGGTCGCCAGGGCATCGAACCCCAGCGCAAGCCCGCGCTCGAGCACCGCGGCGAACTTGATCTTCTCGTTGCACCGCAGGCAGGGATTCGGCGTGCGACCCGCCGCGTACTCGGCCAGGAAGTCATCGACCACGTCAGCAGCGAACCGCTCGGCAAGATCCCAGACGTAGAACGGGATCCCAAGGACGTCGGCTGCCCGCCGCGCGTCGTGGGAATCCTCGAGCGAACAACAACCACGGGCACCGCTGCGGTAGCTCTCCGGATTCTTCGACAGGGCCAGATGCACTCCGGTGACGTCGTGACCGGCCTCGACCAGTCGCGCCGCAGCGACAGCTGAATCGACCCCGCCCGACATTGCCGCCAGTATCCGCATGTCCCGTCCCTTCGCCCGGTGCCCGAGTCTACGCAGGGCGAGTTCAGGCCTTCCCGAACGCGGCTCGTGCCCGCCTCACCGCCGTCGGCAACGCGGCGAGCAGCGCAGCCACGTCCGCCTGTGTGGTGGTGGGTCCGAACGAGAACCGCAGGCTGGCTGCCGCGTCCGCCTCGCCGCGACCCATT
This sequence comes from uncultured Propionibacteriaceae bacterium, assembly GCA_964448385.1. GTDB lineage: Bacteria > Actinomycetota > Actinomycetes > Propionibacteriales > Propionibacteriaceae > Propionicimonas. The sequence continues at coordinate 1,096 of CAYUWV010000036.1, forward strand.
GCCAGCATCACTTCGCTGGGCTGGTGCACCCCCGCTGAGCACGCAGAACCGGTGGAGCAGTCGATCCCGGCAGCATCCAGCAGCATCAGGACGTCATCAGCCCGGGTTCCAGCCACGGTGACATGCACGATCGCTGGCGAGCTCGCTCCCACACTGTTCACCCGCAGATCGGGAATCTCTGCCAATCCCGCGCGCAGGTGTTGGCCCAGCGAAGCGAGTCGGGCGGTCTCGGCGCCGAGCCTGCCCACCGCCTGGCGCAGCGCGGCGGCGAACCCGACCGCGAGCCCGACCGCGACCGTGCCCGAACGCAGCCGGGCCTCCTGGCCGCCCCCGAACCCCGGCGCAACCAGCGAGACCCCCCGACGCACCAGCAACGCGCCGATCCCCACCGGGCCGCCCAGTTTGTGCGCCGAAAGGCTCAGCAGGTCCAGGCCGCTCGCCGCGAAGTCGACCGGCACGTGCCCCACGGCCTGGACGGCGTCACTGTGGCTCCACACTCCGCGTGAACTGGCGACCTCCACCAGGTGGTCAACAGGCTGGATGACGCCGGTTTCGTTGTTCACCCACATCACCGACACCAGCTTTGTCGCCGCCGTGAGAGCCGACCGGAGCGTCGCGCCGTCCACCCGTCCTTCGGCGTCCACCGCGGCCACCGCGACGCGGGTGCCCAGCACCTCGCGGATCCCCGCCACCGACGGGTGCTCAACGGCGGAGACCACGACCTCCCCACCGTGTCCGGTGGCACCCAACAGCGCGATGTTGTTGGCCTCCGTGCCACCGGAGCAGAACACCACCTCACCGGGATGGGCCCCCAGGTCGGCGGCAACGGATTCCCGCGCTTGTTCGAGGATTCGGCGCATGCGCCGCCCCGAGGTGTGTAAGGACGAGGGGTTGCCGGCCTCGTGCCAGACCTCAGCCATCGCTGCCGTGACCGTGACCGGCATGGGTGAGGACGCCGCGTGGTCCAGATAGACCCGTAACACGCGCGACTCCAATCCGTGGTTGAATCGTTGTTCATCTAGGCTGGGGCTCGCCTCACTTCGGCGCGGCCCCCGGCCACAGTGAAGCTCACCACACATCTGCGAAAGACAGCGAATGAAGGCACCCGTCCAGCCGGCACCGGCGGACTCCAGCATTCTTGGCGCGCGAGTCATCGACGGAGGAACCCGCTTCTCGCTCTGGGCGCCACGGGCGAACCGGGTCGAACTGGCCTTGGTGGATCGCGACCGCCGACAGAACAACTGGGAGATGGAGCTGCAGGCGGACGGCGTCTGGACGGTCTTCGTCCCTGGCGTCGGCGCCCAACAGCGCTACGGCTTTCGCGTGCACGGGACCTGGGATCCCGGCCACGGCCAGCGCTTCAACCCGGCCAAGCTGTTGCTCGACCCCTACGCCCGCGCCATCACGAGTGGCGTCGACTACTCCGGTCCGATTTTCGACCACACCGCGGAGTCCAACTTCCTGCCCGACCCCACCGACTCCTTCGCCGCCGTTCCGCTGAGCGTCGTGGTCGCCGAGAGCCCGGCACCATCGCCGCTCGCCACGAAGCTGCCGCTGTCGGACATGGTGATCTACGAGGCGCACGTCAAGGGGTACACCAGGCTGCACCCCCAAGTGCCCGAGCACCTGCGCGGCACCTACGCCGGGATGGCCTACCACTCCACGGTCGAGCACCTCGTCGCTATCGGCGTGAACGCTGTCGAGTTTCTTCCCATCCACCATTTCGTCTCCGAACCGTTCGTGGTCGGGCGTGGGTTGTCGAACTACTGGGGCTACAACTCCCTGGGCTTCTTCGCTCCCCACGGTGCCTACTCGTCCTCAGGCACCATCGGTGAGCAGGTCACCGAGTTCAAGCAGATGGTGTCCGCCCTCCACGAGGCGGGGATCGCCGTGATCCTCGACGTGGTGTACAACCACACCGGCGAAGGCGGTCACGACGGTCCCACCATGTCGTTCCGGGGAATCGACCACGGCGCCTACTACCGGCTCACCGACGACCAACGCAACGACTACGACGTCACCGGCTGTGGCAACGCGGTCGACACCTCCGACCCCGCCGTGCTTCGCCTCGTCATGGACTCGCTGCGGTACTGGGCCACCGAGATGGGCGTAGACGGTTTCCGTTTCGACCTGGCTACCACGCTGATTCGCGACGAGTTCCACCACGTTGACCAGCACCACCGGCTCAAGCAACTCATCGCCGAGGATCCGGTTCTGGCCGACAAGGTGATGATTGCTGAACCCTGGGATCTGGGTCCTTACGGCTACCAGGTGGGTCGGTGGGGACCGGGGTGGGGCGAGTGGAACGACCATTTCCGTGGGTTCGCCCGCGACTTCTGGCGTGGCGCCATCGGCGGTGTTCAGGAGCTCGCTACGCGGATGTGCGCTTCCTCGGATGTCTTCGACCACTCCGGACGGGATTCGTCGGCCTCGGTCAACTTCGTGACGGCCCACGACGGCTTCACCATGCGGGACCTCGTGACCTATGACCTCAAACACAACGAGGCCAACAACGAGCGCAACCGGGATGGGACCGACGACAACCGCTCGTGGAACCACGGGTACGAGGGCGAAACCACCGACGCGGCCATCCAGGCGGCCCGCCGCCGCACTGCGCGCAACCTGATGGCCACCCTGCTGCTGGCCGCCGGTGTCCCGATGATCACGGCTGGCGACGAGATGGGCCGTACCCAGGGTGGCAACAACAACGCCTACTGTCAGGATTCGCCCGTCTCCTGGATCAACTGGACTGACCAGTGGGAGGACCAGGCAGAGCTGACCAGCGCGTTGCTCGCGCTTCGGGCCAAGCACAAGATCCTGCGGCCCTCTGAATTCCGGCATCACGGTGAGTTGAGCGACTCCTCTGGGAGGAGATTGGGTCGATCGAAGGTGGCCTGGTTCTGCGAGTCCGGAACCCAGATGTCGGTCGAGCAGTGGCACGACATGGGACGACGCACCGTTGGGCTGTACGTCTCGGACATCGCCGAGGCGTTCCTGATCGTGATCCACGGCCACGACGACCCCGTGGACCTCACGCTGCCCGGCGCCCCCTGGGCGACCAGCTATCAGGTCGTGGTGCATACCGGGACCAGCGGGGAACTCCCCACCAAGGCGCTCAAACCAGGTACCCAGATCGTGGTTCCCGGACGGACTGTCGTCGTCCTGCAGGCCAGCGTCCGCTCCACGGCCGCCACCGCCCTGCCGGTCTCGCCGGAGTCCCCAGAGGCACCAGCTGAGTGAGGTAACCCCTCCCCCAGCCGATCCGGATTCGATAGGTTGGCCCTCGTGGCTACCAGCACCAACTCAGGTCCCGATCCGCTTCCCAGCTCCTCCCAACCAGAGACGGCCTCCACCGATGTGACGCGCGGTGCGTCACCGGAGTCGGCTCCCGCGGCAACCAAGGTCGTCGGGGTCGGCCCGAAGGTCGTGGCCCTTCCCCGCGGCTTCGGACGAATTCCCGTCGCCAAGGTTTCCCCGGTGATCGAAGGCGGGGCCTACCCGGCCAAGGCTGCGGTGGGCGAGCTGATCCCCATCCGGGCCAAGGTGTTCCGGGAGGGCCATGACGCGGTGAACGCGTCGGTCGTCCTCACCGACCCCAACGGCCGCCAGACCCGAGTTGAGATGCAACGGGTTGAGCCGGCCGGACTTGACCCCTGGGAAGCCTGGGTGCGTCCAGACTCCGAGGGAGCCTGGACCTTCCGGGTCGAGGGCTGGTCGGATCCCTGGGCAACCTGGCTGCACAACGCACAGGCCAAGCTGCCGGCCGGGGTCGACATCGAGCTGGTCTGCCTCGAGGGCAAGGACCTCTTCGAGCGGACGGCGGCACTCGCCGATGCGGCCGGGGATCCCATCGAGGCTTCGATCCTGCGTGCCACAGCGATGTTGCTGATCCCTCAGCGTCCGGCGGACGACTTGCTGGAAGTCGCCTCGTCAGCCGGCATCCGGCGCGCGATGAACCGCTACGGACCGCGTGAGTTGGTGAGCCCGACCGCCGAGTTCCCGCTCTATGTCGATCGCCGCGCGGCCCTATTCGCCAGTTGGTACGAGTTCTTCCCTCGCTCCATCGGCGCCAGCTGGGACGAGGCCGCCAAGAGTTGGCGCTCGGGCACCTTCGATGACTGTCATACGCGCCTCGAAGAGGTTGCCGCGATGGGCTTCGATGTGGTCTACCTCCCACCGATCCACCCCATCGGTACCGCGTACCGCAAGGGCAAGAACAACTCCCTGATCGCGGGTCCCAACGACCCCGGCTCGCCCTGGGCCATCGGGAGCGCCGACGGCGGCCATGACGCGATCCACCCCGACCTGGGAGACTGGGACTCCTTCGACCGACTCGTCGCGAAGGCCAAGGCACTCGGTCTCGAGATCGCCCTCGACTTCGCCCTCCAGGCCTCGCCCGACCACCCCTGGGCCGTGGAGCACCCCGAATGGTTCACCACTCGCCTTGACGGCACCATCGCCTACGCCGAGAACCCCCCGAAGAAGTACCAGGACATCTACCCGATCAACTTCGACAATGACCGTGACGGCATCTACGCCGAGGTCCTGCGCATCCTGAAGCTCTGGATGGCGCACGGGGTCCGCGCGTTCCGGGTAGACAATCCCCACACCAAGCCGCTCGAGTTCTGGGCTTGGGTGATGCGCGAGATCCGCACCACCGATCCCGATGTCATGTTCCTGGCCGAGGCGTTCACGACGCCCGAGATGATGCACGGGCTCGGGAAGGTCGGCTTCCACCAGTCCTACACGTACTTCACCTGGCGCAACGAGAAGTGGGAGTTGGAGCGGTACCTCGTCGAACTCGCCCAGGAGATGGACTCGTTCTATCGTCCGAACTTCTTCGTGAACACGCCCGACATCAACCCGCTCTATCTGCAGTCCGGCAACCCGGCCGCCTTCGCGATCCGAGCGGTGCTCGCCTCGACGCTGGCCCCCACGTGGGGCGTGTACTCCGGGTTCGAGTTGTTTGAGCACGAGCCGCTGAAGCCAGGTGGCGAGGAGTATCGCAACTCGGAGAAGTACGAGTACCGGCCGCGTGACTTCAACGCTCAGCCCAACCTCAACCTGCTCATCGGCCGGCTGAACGAGATCCGTCGAGCGCACCCCGCGTTGCAGCAGTTGCGCTCGATCACGTTCCAGCATGCCCCGCACGACAAGGTGATCGCCTACGCCAAGTCGGACGGTGACGATACCGTGGTCGTGATCTGCAGTCTCGACCAGGACAACACGGTGGAGTCTGACGTGTACCTCGACATGGCATCGCTGGGCTTGCCAGGGAGCGACTTCGTGAACCTTCGGGACGAACTCACGGGCGCCACCTTCACCTGGGGGACGCGCAACTTCGTCCGGCTCACCCCGTCCTCGCCGGCCCACATCCTGCACGTGCTTGATCGGGGCTGACGGTGCCCTTGCGGCAGCCCTGGCAGGAACACCTGGCCCGGGCACGCTGGTTTGCCGGCAAGGGTCTCGGTGGGACACTGACGCGACTTGAACCCCTGGGGTGGTACACCGCCCCAGGGCAACTGCCGGCGGTGCGCTCGGAACTGGCAACCCTCGATTACGGGTCACACCAGGAGACCTACCACCTGATGGTCGGTTACCTGGCCCCGGGGACGGGCGAGCAGGAGGCGGTTGTCACCACGACGGAGCTGGCCGACCTTGGCGTGGTGGACGTGGTGGACGCGCCCGCATCGCTGACCGCGATGACCGCCCTCATCCCCGCCTTGCGGCGCGGCGGACCGTCGGTGCACTGGGTGGCCGCCGATGCTGTCGATCCCACTGCTCCCGTGCGCTTGTTCACCGGCGAGCAGAGCAACTCCACAGTGATCGTCGGCGGGGCCATGCTGAAGATCTTCCGGCGGCTGGAACTCGGAGCGAACCTCGACATCGAAGTGCTAGCGGCGCTGAGTGACTCCGCCAGCACTCCCCGGCTTTACGGCTCGATCAGCGCGGCGGGCTACGACCTGGCCATGATGTGTGAACTGGTCCCCGCCGCCAAGGATGGCTGGCGCTTCGCCACGGCCGCCTGTGCCGCTGGCCGCTCCATCGATGCCGAGTTGGCCGCGCTCGGCGCCACACTCCGCGGGGTGCACGCCGGGCTCGCCGCGCGCTTCGGCACCGCCGCGCTCGACGGGGCCGAGCTGAGTGCCACCATGGTGGGTCGACTTGAGGAAGCCGCCCGCCAGGCGCCGGCGCTCGCCCCCCTAGCCGACTTCCTGGTGCCGGCCCTGACCGCACCAGTGGGCCACCAGTTGACCACCC
>CAYUWV010000036.1:7456-14604 GCA_964448385.1 uncultured Propionibacteriaceae bacterium
GCCGACTTCCTGGTGCCGGCCCTGACCGCACCAGTGGGCCACCAGTTGACCACCCAACGGGTTCACGGCGACTTCCACCTCGGCCAGGCACTGCTCGGCGCAGACGGCTGGCGGATCATCGACTTCGAGGGCGAGCCGCTCAAGTCATTGGCGGAACGACGCGAGTTCGACACCGTGTGGCGCGACGTGGCCGGACTGCTCCGGTCCCTGGACTACGCCCGTTCCGCTCACGCCGACCCCTCCGGAAACGAGGCGATGACGTGGTGTCGCGAGGGCCGCGCCGCCTTCCTGGCCGGCTACGGCGAGACGGCGGGATCCGATCCTGCGCTGCTGCGCGCCTACGAGGTCGACAAAGCCATCTATGAAGTCGTTTACGAGACACGTAATCGACCCGATTGGGCACACATTCCGCTGTCGGCGGTACAAGATGGGCTGGTGGGATCACCGTCGGCCCCACTGCCCACGAACACTGAGGAGAAGTGATGGGACACGATCTGGCTGGTGGACTTACCGGGTGGGACCTCGAAGGATTCCACAACGGTGGTGACACCGAGTGCTGGCGTCGGCTCGGTTCGCACGAGATCACCCTCTTCGACGACGAGCGCGGCGAAATCCACGGAACCCGTTTCGCCGTGTGGGCCCCGAATGCCCGCGAAGTCCGGCTCAACGCCGACTTCAACTGGTGGACCGGCGACGCCATGCACCTGGTGCCCGGTTCTGGCATCTGGGCGATCTTCATCGAGGGTGTCGGGACGGGTGCCCTCTACAAGTACAACATCTGCGGCGACGACGGGGTCTGGCGGGAGAAGGTCGACCCGATGGCCCGCTTCGCGGAGCAGGCCCCGGCCAACTCCTCCATCGTCTACGAGAGCAAGTACATCTGGGCCGACGATGCCTGGATGGAGCACCGTGCGCAGGTCGTTCCCCACAAGAGCCCGATGTCGATCTACGAGGTCCATCTCAGTAGCTGGCGCAAGGGCAAAACGTACCTCGAACTGGCGGACGAACTGGTCGAGTACGTGACGTGGCAGGGCTACACCCATGTCGAGTTGATGCCGGTCACCGAGCACCCGTTCGAGCCGTCGTGGGGTTACCAAGTCACCAACTACTTCGCTCCGATGTCACGGCTCGGGCGGCCGGACGAGTTCCGCTACCTCGTCGACCGGCTCCACCAGGCCGGCGTCGGCGTCATCCTCGACTGGGTGCCGGGGCACTTCCCCAAAGACGCCTGGGCCTTGGGCCGGTTTGACGGTACCGCCCTGTACGAGCATGCCGACCCCCGCCAGGGTGAGCACACCGACTGGGGCACCTACATCTTCAACTACGGGCGCAACGAGGTGAAGTCGTTCCTGGTCTCCAACGCCCTGTACTGGGTGACCGAGTTCCACATCGACGCGTTGCGGGTGGACGCGGTCGCGTCCATGCTGTACTTGGACTACTCCCGTGAGGACGGCGAGTGGGTCCCGAACATCTACGGCGGCAATGAGAACCTCGAAGCCATCGACTTCCTGCGTTACGTCAACCGCCACCTCTACGAGCGGGTGCCCGGCGTCGTGATGATCGCCGAAGAGTCGACCTCATTCGGCGGGGTCACCAAGCCGGTGGACGCCGGTGGTCTCGGCTTCGGGTTCAAGTGGAACATGGGCTGGATGAACGATTCGCTGCGCTACCTCGCGCTCGAACCGATCTACCGGCAGTACCACCACCACGAGATGACGTTCGCCATGGTTTACGCCTACTCGGAGAACTTCATCCTGCCCATCAGCCACGACGAGGTGGTGCACGGCAAGGGTTCCATGATCAACAAGATCCCCCAGGACACCTGGCGTCAATTCGCCACGTTGCGCGCGTTCTATTCCTACATGTGGGCCTTCCCCGGCAAGCAGCTGATCTTCATGGGCTGCGAGTTCGGCCAGCGCACGGAATTCAACGAGGCCGCGAGCTTGGAGTGGTGGGTCAGCGACCTGTGGGGACACCACGGCTTGCAGCGGATGATCAAGGACCTGAACGAGCTCTACGTGGCCCACCCGGCGCTGTGGGAACTCGATTCCGATCCGGCCGGGTTCCGTTGGCTGAATGCGGACGACGCCGGCGGCAACACCTATTCCTGGGTGCGCAGCGACTCCGAGGGCCAGCAGATCGCGGTGATCGTCAACTTCTCCTCCGAACCGTGGACGCACTACCGTCTCGGCCTGCCGAGCGCAGGGGTGTGGAAGGAGATCTTCAACTCCGACTCCGGCATCTACGACGGTTCCAACGCCCACGGCAACCTCGGTCAGGTCGTGGCTTCCGACGAAGGCTGGAACGGCTACCCCGCCAGCGCCACCATCGTTGTGCCACCACTGGGAGCGGTCTACTTCCGTTACGTTGCTGAGGAATGATCCGCGAGGACCTTCCCTTTCAGGTCGAGTCCGGGGTTGCCCGCTTCCAGTTCACCGGTGATGACCGGCCCGAACGCTACGACCTGCTGTTGGTGACGACCTGTCGCCATGCCTTCGCGAACCCGGAGGTGCACCGGATCGAAGTGGACGTACCAACTGACGACCGGCCGCGGCGGCAGGCACTGCATCGGGCTGGCTTCCGGATGGAGGCCTTCCGGCGGCAGCGGCTACGTGGTCCGGACGGCGGGCTCAGAGATGAAGCGGGCTATGCCTTGTTGCGTGGTGAGGCCGGCGGTGCAGCCGGCTTCACCGGCGTGATGAACAGCGTCACGCCCCGCAAGCGAGCGATCGCCCATGCGCTGCTCACCGACGAGGACGGGGCGATCTGCCTGCTGGAGACCTCCTTCAAGACCGACTGGGAATTGCCGGGTGGAATCCTGAACGTCGCCGAGTCCCCGCGCCAGGGTGCCGCGCGAGAAGTCAGGGAGGAGCTGTCCTACGACATCAGCGTGGGGCGGCTCCTGGTCGTTGACTGGCTGGCGCCGTACCTCGGGTGGGAGGACGCCCTGAACCTGATCTTCGACGGCGGCGTGCTGAGCCAACGCTCCAAGCTGCTCCTCCACCCGGACTTACGCGAGATCAGGTCGGTGCACTGGCTGTCCCCCGCCAACGCAGCCGACCGGATGGCCCCGTTCGCGCGGGGCAGGCTTTCGGCTGCGCTGGCCGCACGCGAGGAGGGACGCACGCTGTATCTCGAGGCGGGTCAACGCATCAGCTGACCCTCGTGGAACTGCCGTACCCGCGCTATTTTGGCTAGCAGCGAACGCGTGGCCGAGGGGAGGTGCCGTGACCCAAACCACGAGACCCCAGGCGCCTGCTTCGTCCCGGCGGCTGGGAATCGTGATGGCTGTCTACCTCGTGGGCATCTTCATGGGCGCGCTCGGCACCGGCATCGTGACCCCCGCCCGCACCATCATCCAGGACGACCTCGGGGTCGACGACGCCACCGGCATCTGGATGCTCACCATGTACACCTTGGCCTACGCCGCCTCGATCCCGGTGATGGGGAAACTGGCGGACCGGTACGGCCGCAAACCGATCTTCCTGCTCAGCATCGCCCTGTTCGGCTTTGGGTCACTGTTGTGCGGGTTCAGCCAGGACCTCGGCAGCTTCGAGATCCTGGTGATCGCCCGGGCCATCCAGGCCGTCGGGGGTGGTGGGATCGTGCCGATCGCCACCGCCCAGTTCGGCACCGCGGTGCCGGCTCACAAGCGTGGGATGGCGCTGGGACTCGTCGGCGGCGTCTACGGCGTCGCGACGATCGTCGGCTCCAGCGTCGGCAGCCTCATCCTTGACCGCGTCGGAGCCCACGCCTGGCAGTACGTCTTCTTCCTCAACGTCCCGATCAGCATCGTGATCAGCCTCGCTGGGCTGGTGTTCCTGCCCAACCGAACGGGCGAACGAGTGGCACGGCTCGACCTGCTGGGGATGGTCCTGTTGGTCACCATGATCCTGTCCCTGCTGTACGGGCTCGGGAACGTGGACTTCTTCAATGTGGCCACCAGCATGAATTCGCCCGAGGTGTACCCGTACCTGCTCGGCTTCGTCGTCCTGCTGCCTGTGTTCATCCTGGCCGAGCGCCGCGCTCAAGACCCCGTCCTCAACCTGAGCTACTTCACCGACGCCACCATCGGGGTCACCCTTGGGTTGGCGTTCCTTTCCGGTGTGATCCTGATGGGGGTGGTCTTCGTCCCGCAGTTCGCCGAGAACGCCCTGCGGATCCCGCCCGGGGACGGGGCGTACTTCGTGATCCTCCTCGGGCTCTTCGCTGGCATCGGCGCCCCACTGTCCGGCGCGCTGACCGATCGGTTCGGCCCCAAGCCTGTGCTTGGCTTCGGGGTCGTCGTTTCGGCGATCGCCGCAGGAGTCGGGGCGTGGTGGGCCATCCCTTCCCCGAGTTGGGCCAGCGTGTGCACCACTCTTGCCCTGATGGGCTTCGGCCTCGGTTTCACCATCGGTGCCCCGCTCAGCTACATGATGCTCGACCGCACGCCGGAGGCGGAGTCAGCTTCGGCGTTGGCCAGCTTGTCCTTGGTGCGATCGATCGGCACCACTCTCGCCCCGGCCTTCCTGGTCGGCTTCCTGGTTCAGGCGACCACCGACCTGCCCAGCGCACTGACGAACCAGCTGCCTCAATCAGCCAGCGCCCCTGCTCTTCCCAACGCCGCCGAACTGGAGCAGAAGTTCGCCGCACTGCAATCGAACGGCTGGCTGGCCGACCGGCTGCGGGACGTTGAGTTCCCCGACCTCACCAAGAAGACCACCATCGACCTCGCCACCGTCGGCTCTGAATCCCTACCCGCTGATCTGGTGGACCTGCTCAAGACGGCCGATGTCACCACCGTCGCTGCCCGCACCAAAGTGATCTCCGAAAGGTTGTTCTCCGAACACACGCCGACGGCGGTCGCCGAGGTCACCGACGGCGTGAATACGGGGCTCGCCACCCTCGGCGAAGCTGGCGCCGATCTCAAGGCGGCCCACGCCACGCTGGTCAGGGCCGTGAAGAGGCTCGACAAAGGCATCGCAGGGATGGCTCGGGCGGCCACCGGGATGCGGTCACGGATAGCGGGCACGACCAGAGCGATCAGGGGAATGGACTCCGACCTGGCTGGGACGGCCCAGGCCATCGTCGGTCTGCAGGAGGCCAGTGCCGGATTGACCACAAGCATCGCCGGAGTCGACCAGGCTCTCGTCGGGCCGCAGCAGAGCCGCATCCGGCTGCAGCAGGCCTACCGCGCGATCATGAGCCGGCTGAAGCCGCGCGCCCCCGAACCGCGCCAAGCGAAGGCTCTCAAGACTCAGATCGCCCAACTCCAGACCACGATCAACGGGTTGCTGCTGAGGCGGTCAACGTTGATCAACCAGCGGGCCGGGTTGCCGGGCAGGTTGAGCCAGCTCCAGTCCGAGCAGTCTGCCCTCACCGAGGAGCGCGCGTCGGCAGTGGCCAAACGCGCCCGGTTGCGTGACCAGTTGGCCGACTTGGTAGGCGAGCGAAAGGCGGCCATCGCCCACCGCAAGCGGCTGGTCAAGGCTCGAAATGACGTGGCGGCTGCTCGCGCGGACCTCGCCGACACCCAGCGCAAGCTGACGGTTCTCCGGGATGGGATTCCTGGTGCCTTCGAGGCCGCCAAGCACGGCTACCTCGCGGAGATCGATACGCTCGCACCCGCACTGGAGCGAACCTTCGCCAGCACGCTCAACAACGGCTTTCGGGGCATCTACATCAGCGCTCTGGCCGCAAGCCTGCTGGCGGCCTTGCTCCTAGCCGGCTACCCGGGGAAGCGGCCGCGCAACCGGCGAAGGCACCGTCGGCCTCACGGCGTTCAGGACCCGGCCGGACAGCCCGTCACTGAGCCCGCTGCTTGACCGCAACGTCCTCAGAACAGGGCGCTCATCAGTCCGCGACGTGCGCTGAGCACGACCGGGTCGGTGGGGCCGACGGTCTCGAACAGTTCGAGCACGCGCACTCGCAGGGCCTCCCGCTCGGCACCGGTGGTGCGGCGAATCGCCTCAATGAGCCGGGCGAACGCGGCTTCGGGGTTTCCCCCCGCCAGTTCGACGTCAGCGGCTGCAGTCTGGGCAGCTACGTCGTCTGGATCCGCCGCGGCCCGGGCGAGGACGGACGCCGGCTGGATCCCGCCGATCCTCACCAGCAGGGCAGCCTGAGCGCGTCCCGCCTTGGCTTCGGGATCGTTCGGCGTGCGCGCAAGGATCGTGTCGAACTCGGCCACCGCGGCCGCGAAGTCCCCGCGCTCCAAGGCAGCGTCGGCCGCGGCGAACCGGGGGTCAGGACCGGCGTCGGCCGAGATGCTGACCGGATCGGCCCGTCCCACCACTCCTGCGCCCACGGCCGCCTGGAGCAGTTGGCCCATCACCACGGCTACTTCCGCCTTCTCGCGGGTGCCCTGAAAGAGGGGAGCCAGCTGGCCACCCACGACGGCGATCACCGTCGGAACGGCCTGGACCCCGAAAGCGGCGGCGATCTGCGGCGCCGTGTCCACGTTCACACGGGCCAGTAGGTACTTGCCGGCCGCCTCATTCACCAGCTCGGCGAGTGCCCGTGACAGCGATTCGGCCTTCGCCCGCGGCGAGTACAGCTCGATGACCACAGGGTGCTTCACCGACAGCTGGATCACCGACTCGAAACTCGCCTCGTCCAGTTCCAGGACGTAGCTGGCGCCGACGGGCGGCGGAGGCGCCTTCGCCGCAGCGGCGATTCCGGAGAGGTCCATGGCACGCGAAGGATTGAAGCCGGTGGGAGTCACCCCTGCATTCTGCCAGCACCATCGAAGCCTCGCGAAAATGGCCAAGCCCTCCCCGCGAGGTCGTGACTGGGGGCAAGATGAGGCTTATGGTTCACGAACGCGCCGGGCAGGTCGCACTGCCTGAAGACCTGATCGACGTCAACGCCCTGCTGGGGGCCTACTACGACCTCATCCCCGATCCGGACAACCCAGATCAACAGGTGGTGTTCGGCACCTCCGGGCACCGCGGTTCCAGCCTCGATGCCGCCTTCAACGACGCGCACATCGCAGCGACCACCCAGGCGATCGTCGAATACCGCTCGAGCCAGGGAATTACTGGCCCGCTGTTCATCGGCAAGGACACCCACGCCCTCTCCGAACCCGCGTGGCGAACTGCCATCGAGGTGCTGCACGCCCACGGGGTGCACATCCGCGCTGAGCGGGACGAGGACTTCACGCCCAC